>NZ_CP039692.1:947500-1247500 GCF_005145045.1 Agrobacterium larrymoorei | reverse complement strand
CAAGATAGATGGCATCTATCTCAAAAGTTTCACCAATATATCGCTGGAAGGTAAGGAAGGCATCATCCGTAGCCTTTATGATCACGCGGAAGAAGCAAAGCTGACCGGCGAGAATCTTCTCAAGACCATGGAGAAGCGATACAAGAACTATAAGCTTAAACGGAAAAACAGGGCTTTCGGCCTTCCAAAAGCTGAAAAGGAAACGCTGGAACAGCGTTATGCTTCATTTCAGTCACAATACGATAGGATCAGGGCCGAGCATGAGATGAAATCCTAGTTAAACCTAGAGTTTATATGCCACTTGTATGTTCCTATGTCAACATTCGGGAGGTCAACGCGTCCTGAAGCAGATGGTCCGATACTGATTATCTTTGCGATTCAAAAAATACCGAGTGACCTGAAATGCCAACTTCCTCCCGTCCAAGATTGCGCGATCTCGGTTTTGTTCCCGGACATTTCCCGACAGGTCCATTGAACGCAATCACCGATGTTGCGAATGTTAGCGTTGGCCACTCGACCGTGGTGGAGGGAGATACGATCCGCACCGGTGCGACTGCGATTTTTGCTCATGGGGGCAATCTGTTTCAGGATAAGGTGCCTGCGGCGCTGGCTGTTTATAACGGGTTTGGCAAGTTCGCAGGTGCGACGCAGATCGAGGAATTGGGGGAGATCGAGACGCCGGTCTTGCTTACCAATACGCTGGCGACAGGACGGGCGATTGAGGCGATCAATCGGTATACGCTTGGCTACTCCGGCAATGAGAAAGTCGTTTCTCTGAACGCTGTGGTGGGCGAGACGAATGATTCCCGGTTGAACGATATTCGTGCAGGCCGCCCGAGCATCGATGAGATCGGCGTAGCGTTGGCTGCGGCGAAGGGTGGCGCGGTCGAAGAAGGATGTGTCGGTGCTGGCACTGGCACTGTAGCCTTCGGCATGAAGGGTGGGATTGGTACCAGTTCGCGTATCATTCAGATTGCGGGAGCGGATTATACGCTCGGCGTGCTGGTTCAATCCAACTATGGCGGCCATCTTCTGGTGTGCGGCAAGCCGTATCAGAGTCCCGACCATCTCGACAAGGATGGCTCCATCGTCATCATCATTGCGACCGATGCGCCGCTTTCTTCGCGCAATCTCAAGCGATTAGCAGCGCGTGCCTTTGGCGGACTGGCACGCACCGGGGCGGCTCTGAGCAATGGTTCCGGTGATTATGCGCTGGCTTTTTCAACCGCCGAAGAGGTGCGGCGCACGCCGCAGAGGCGAAAGAAGCTGCACGCCTATCCCGAACTTTCCAACGACATGATTTCGCCCCTGTTCGAAGCTGCGATAGAAGCGACGGAGGAAGCGATTCTCAATTCTCTTTGCGCGGCAACCGATATGACTGGTTTCGACGCGGCGAAGGGCAGAGCATCGCAGTTTTCCGCCATATCCCTCGACGCGCTGAAAGCGCTGTCCAAAGCCTGACATTCAAAGGAAGCACCATGTCCCAAGCCGCCCGCACCGTTTATATCAATGGCGAATTTCTGCCGGAGGCCGAAGCCCGCATTTCGGTTTTCGACCGCGGCTTTCTGTTCGGCGACGGCATTTACGAAGTGACATCGGTTATCGATGGAAAGCTGATCGATAGCGATCTGCACATGGCGCGGCTGGAGCGCAGCGTCGGCGAAATTGGCATTCGCTTGCCGGTGACGACGCAGCAAATCGTGGAGGCTGAGCGCCGTCTCATTGCCGAGAACGATCTTACCGAAGGCATGATCTATCTTCAGGTTACGCGTGGCGCGGAAGACCGCAACTTCCTGTTTTCCGCCGATCTTCAGCCAACACTCGTCATGTTTACGCAGGCGAAGAAGCTGCTGGGCGGCGCGGTGGAGCAGACGGGGATTGCGGTGAAATCCGTGCCGGACCAGCGCTGGGAACGCCGCGATATCAAGTCTGTCTGCCTGCTGCCGCAGGTTCTGGCCAAGCGCATTGCCAAGGAGCATGGCTGCGATGAGGCATGGATGATCGAAGACGGTTTGGTGACCGAGGGTGCGTCCTCCACGGCCTACATCATCACCGGTGACGGCAAGCTGGTGACACGCGCAAACAGCAACAAGACGTTGCCCGGCTGCACCCGCCACGCGGCACTTCAACTGGTAAAGGAAGCGGGCCTGACACTGGAGGAACGCGCCTTTACCCTTCAGGAAGCACTGGAAGCCAAGGAAGCCGCGCTTACCAGCGCCTCCAATTTCGTGGTCTCGGTCACGAAGATCGATGGCAAGCCCGTCGGCGACGGCAAGCCCGGCCCGCTGGTGAGCCGACTGCGCGAGCTTTACCTCGAGAATGCGAAAGGCACGGCGATCTGATTGTCATTTCGGCGGGTTCTTCTTTTAAGCCCGCCGATACTCGATCATTCTTGCGCGGCTGGAAACCAGTTCCAGCCGGTCTTTCGAGAGCAGGTTGAGGCAGATGCGTTTCGTCCAGGGGCCGTCATGCAGGGTGAAGAGGTAGCGACCGTTGCCGAGTGCGCTGAGGGGCATTGTGTGGCGGATGGGGCCGGTGCCCATGGTGAGTGCGCCGTCCGCGATCTCGAATTCCGCGCCTTCGGGCGAGCGCCAGCGGCCGGATAGCGTTTCGGGAATGTCCTGATGGGGCACGGCTGGAAGAAAGCGGCGGGGGGCGTGGCCTGCCTCGCCGATGATTGCTTTGCCGTCCATCCGCAAGTGCATGGGGGAAGAGGCGGAGCGTGAGGAGAGCCAGCCATCGGCATCCTCATAAAGCGTGTCTTCCGCATCGAGAAAGATGCAGGAGCTGCCCTTGATTTCCAGCCACCATGGACCGGTTTCAGTGACGTAAAGCCCATCCGGCAAGGCTGCGGACGGTTTTGGCAGGGTAAGGCCGGTGAGCGCCGCCATGCTTTCGAGAGCGATCTTGAAGCCATTGGTGTCTTCACGATTGGAGACGACGACGAAACCGGTGCCGTTTTCCGGGTCTAGCAGAAAATAGGTTTTGTAGCCGGGATGGGAGCCACCATGGCCGATGAAGCGGCGGTCCTCAAGATACGACCAGCGCAGGCCGAGCCCGTATTCGCTCATTCTGCCATCGGCAAGCGGGCGCGGTGCGGACATATTTTCCAGCACGCCTTCGAAATCCTGCTCGCCTTTCAGCAGGCATTGCAGCCAGAAAGCCAGTGCTTCGGCGCTGCCCGCTAAACTGCCTGAAGCCGAGATGTGCAGGCCAGCAGCGGAAAGCTGCCAGCCGCTTTCGGATTTCCAGTATCCCGGCGCCAGACCGCGCACGGGGTCGTTCCAGACATCGGGCGCCTTGAGGAAGATATCGAGCGGACCAGCGATACTTTGTTGCACGAAATCGTCGAAGCGGAGCCCTTTGCGCTCCAGCGCCGCCTCGACGAGGCGGTACCCCGTATTGGAATAGGAAACCTCGGTTCCTGCGGGAAAATTCAGGCGATCCATACGTGACACATAGTCCAGCAGCGGGCCGGCCTTCGTCTCGGTGTAGACGGAGAGGCCCAGCAGCGACAGGCATTCACGCACATCCGGCAGACCGCTGCTCATGTCCAGCGCCTGACCGACGGTGACGTCTCGCAGGGGAGATTGCAGCTCTTCCAGATGCATGCCGAGTGGGTCATCGAGACCGATCACATCCGCATTGGCCAGTACTATGGCGCAGAAGACATGCTTGGTGACGGAGGCATAACGCACGACGCTTTTTGCCGAGAAGGGCGTGAATGTGGACAGGCTCTCGACGCCGCCTGAATGGGAGAAGCGAATGCCGGACGCATCGAAGCCGATCACTGCGCCGCCCGGTTCGCTGCCCGTCCAGTTGGAAACGAAGCCTTCTGCGACTTGCGAGGCGGCGGCCCAATCGATGGTCATCGGCATGTCATTCTCTTCCTATTTGCCCTGCCAAAATGGCGGACACCTATTCTTGCATTGCATTTGCACCTATCTGGGGGATAGAGCCTTCTCTTGTTAACTGGAAATGTTCTGCCGGAACAGGTTTTCAGTTAACAAGGGCGTTCTAAAGCAAAGACCGCATGAATATCAGTTGAAAGCGATACGATGACCGACCAAGCCTTAATTCCAGTGTTCGATGGGCATAATGACGTTCTGCTTCGCCTCAAGCTTTCCGGCCACCAAAGCCCGGAGAAACTCTTTCTCGAAGGCGAAAATGTCGGTCACATCGATCTGCCGAAGGCACGTAAGGGAGGTCTGGCGGGCGGCCTTTGTGCGATATACGTACCCTCGCCGCGCGGCACCGATGCCAATGGAGATTTTCTCGCGCCCACCCAGCAGACGGCGCTCAGCGCCACGCTTGGCATGGCAAGCCTGCTGTTTCGCATCGAAGCGCAGTCGAATGGTGGGCTGAAGGTTTGCCGCAGTGCCGCCGATATTCGCAATGCGATGGCAAAGGGTGCATTCGCCTCCGTTTTCCATATCGAGGGCGTCGAAGCCTTCGATGCCGATCTCGATGCGCTCTATGTTCTGCATCAGGCGGGCCTGCGCACACTCGGCCCCGTCTGGAGCCGCCCGAATATCTTTGCCTATGGCGTTCCCTTCCGCTTTCCTTCCACGCCGGATATCGGCCCCGGGCTGACGGAGGCGGGCAAGCGGCTGATCAAGGTCTGCAACGAGTTGAAGATCATGGTCGATCTTTCGCATATGAACGAGCAGGGATTTTGGGACATATCGCGCCTTTCCGATGCGCCGCTGGTCGCCTCCCACTCCAACGCGCATGCGCTGTGCAACCACAGCCGCAACCTGACAGACCGTCAGCTGGATGCCATTCGTGATACCGGCGGCCTGGTCGGCATCAATTTCGGCGTTCTCTTCCTGCGGCAGGATGGCATCAAGAACCCGGATACCGACATTTCCGAACTGGTTCGGCATGTGGAGTACATCGCCAACCGCATCGGTATCGACCATGTGGCGCTGGGCTCCGATTTCGACGGCACGACCATTCCGGCGGCCATGAAGGATGCGGGCGATCTCCAGCTTCTGGTGGAAGAAATGCGCAAAGCGGGCTTCGATCAGGACGCCCTTGAGAAGATTTGCCACGGCAACTGGATCCGTGTTCTGGAGAAGACCTGGGGCGCTTAAACGCGCCCTTCATTCTTTGTCTGTACAGAGCGGCAACGCATTTCAATTTTTTTGCATTAGACAATTGAGTTTTCGCATTTGTGAAAACACAACGAATTACTGTCATAATCCTATGGTTCGCAAAGTGCGATCTGGTTCGTGGAACATTACATGACTGAAAAGAACGACGTGGCACCGATTGAAGAGGCCGAATCCGGCCTTAGCGGGTTTTTCGAGCGTTACAGGCCTCATCTGACATCGATTGCCGTCACCGCCGTTTTCGTCATGATGACGTTTACGATTTACCGCCTGACGGCGGAGGTGCGCTATGACGATATCGTTCTCGCACTTGCCGATACCAGCTGGAAATCGGCCTTCCTGGCGGTGCTGTTTACGGCGCTGAGTTTCGCTGCGCTTATCTGCTACGATGCGAACGCCATCGAATATATCGGCAAGAAGGTTCGCACGCCGTCCGTCATCGCCACCGCCTTCATTGCCTATGCCGTGGGCAACACGGCGGGATTCGGGCCGCTGAGCGGCGGCGCGATCCGCTTTCGCGCCTATTCCCGCCTCGGTTTCACGCCAACCGATGTTGCCCGTGTCATTGCTTTCGTCACGCTGTCTTTCGGTCTCGGCCTGCTTGCCGTTAGCGCGCTTTCGACGCTGGTCGTTGCGCCACGCGTGGCAAGCATCATCGGCATCGATGCCTGGTGGTTGAGAGGCTTCGCGCTTATCGTCATCTGCGTTCTGGCAACGCTGATGTATCTCGGTCGCCATGGCCGGGTCATCCAGATCAAGCGGCTGAAACTGCGGCTTCCCGATAGCCGCACCTCGTCGCGCCAGTTTCTGGTGTCGGCGCTGGATATCGCGGCATCCGCTTCGGTGCTCTACGTGCTTTTGCCGGAAACCAATGTCGGCTGGCCGAGCTTCTTTGCGATTTATGCCACTGCCGTAGGTCTCGGCGTTCTCAGCCATGTTCCTGCCGGTCTTGGCGTTTTCGAAACGGTGATGGTGGCCGGTCTCGGCAATGCCATCAGCCTCGATCAGCTGCTGGGCGGTCTCGTTCTCTACCGCATGATCTACCATGTGCTGCCGCTTCTCGTTGCGATCATCCTGATGCTGATCACGGAAATGAAGCAGTTCGCGGCAAAGCCGGTGATGGCGGATATCGGTTATCTGGCCGGGCGGCTGGCGCCCTCGCTGCTCTCCGCCTTCGCGCTGATCCTCGGCACCATGCTGATCTTTTCGAGCGTGACGCCGACGCCCAACAGCAATCTCGATTTCCTCTCCAACTTCGTGCCGCTGCCGATCATCGAAGCTGCGCATTTTCTCTCCAGCATTCTCGGCCTCGTTCTCGTGGTCGCATCGCGCGGCTTGAGCCAGCGTCTGGACGGCGCATGGTGGGTAGCGCTGGTGGCCGCGATTGGCGGGCTGTTCCTGTCGCTCATCAAGGCAATCGCCGTTTTCGAAGCGATCTTCCTCGGCATCTTCATCGTCGCGCTGTTCTTCAACGTGCGCGCATTCAACCGCCATGCTTCGCTGCTGCGTCAGGCGCTTGGCCCCACATGGCTTGCCGCCATGGCCGTCATCGTGGCCGGTGCCGCAACCATTCTGCTCTTCGTTTACCGCGATACCGATTACAGCCAGACGCTGTGGTGGCAGTTCGAGTTTTCCGAGGAAGCGCCGCGCGGTCTTCGCGCCCTTCTGGGCCTCGTTCTCGCCTCTTCCACGGTTGCGATCTTCAGCCTGTTGCGCCCTGTCATCTATCGACCGGATGAGATTCAGCCGGAGCAAATCGACAGGGCAACCGCCATTGTTGCCAAGCAGGATGGCGCCGACGCCAACCTCGTGCGCATGGGCGACAAGCACATCATGTTCTCCGAAAACGGCAACGCCTTCATCATGTATGGCATTCGCGGGCGTTCATGGATTGCGCTGGCAGATCCCGTGGGTGACGAGAGGGAATTTGCCGATCTGGTGTGGCAGTTCGTGGAAAGTGCGCGTGCCTCCGGCGGTCGTGCGGTGTTCTACCAGATATCGTCCACCGTTCTGCCTTACTGCACCGATGCGGGCTTGCGCGCCTTCAAGCTGGGCGAACTGGCCATGATCGACCTCACGCGGTTCGAGCTGAAGGGCGGCAAGCTTGCCAATCTGCGCCAGTCTCTCAGCCGCGGCGCTCGCGATGGCCTAAGCTTTGCCGTTATCGACAGGGACGGCGTTCCAGCCATTTATGACGAGCTGAAAAGCGTCTCCGATGCCTGGCTGGAACACCATAATACCCGCGAAAAGACCTTCTCTCTGGGCGCTTTCGAACGGAGCTATATCCTCTCCCAGCCTGTTGCCGTGCTCTACAAGGATGGCAAGATCACAGCCTTTGCCAACCTCATGGTGACGGAAACCAAGCAGGAAGTGACCGTGGACCTGATGCGCTTTGCGCCGGATGCGCCGCGCGGCTCGATGGACTTCCTGTTCGTAAGTATTATTGAATATATGCGGGAACAGGGTTACTCCTACTTCAATCTGGGCATGGCCCCGCTTTCGGGCATGTCCAAGCGCGATGCGGCCCCGGTATGGGACCGTATTGGCGGCACTTTGTTCGAACATGGCGAGCGCTTCTATAATTTTAAGGGATTGCGGGCCTTCAAGTCCAAATTCCATCCCAAATGGGAGCCACGTTATGTTGCCGTTTCGAACGGCACGAGTGCGGCATTGGCATTGATGGACGCCACCGTTCTCATCAGCGGCGGCGTGAGAGGAGTCATCGGGAAATGACAGGTCTGAAAAATCTGAAAGCGGCGCTGCTTGCCGCAGCGCTGCTTGCGCCCTTTCACGCTTCCGCGCAGGACGCGAACCAGTATCAGACCGGCATGATACCCGCCGATCACATCCTTCTTCCGGATGGCGATATTACCTCTACCGTGTTTCTGGTATCGGACGGCAATGGTTGGGGTGACGAGGAGAAGAAAGAAGCAGATGCGCTTCTGGAAAAAGGCGCTGCCGTCGTCGGCATCGATTTTCCAGCCTATATCAAGGCGCTCGAGGCCGATGATGACGAATGCATCTACATGATCTCGGATATCGAGCAGCTGGCGCAGGAAATCCAGCGCAAGGCCGGGGTTTCCAATTACAGCCTGCCGATCATTGCCGGTATCGGCGACGGTGGCACGCTTGCTCTGGCCATGATTGCGCAGAGCCCTGCCGCAACGATTGGCGAGGCGGTGGCCGTCGATCCGGTTGCAGGTGTTCCGCTGAACAAGGTTCTCTGCACGCCCGCGACCAAGGACAAGGACGGAGACCGCACGGTCTATGGCCTGACGGACGGGCCGCTGCCAGCGCCGGTCGATGTGCTGTTCACGCCGAAAGCGGACCAGAAAGGCCGCGATCACGTCAACAAGCTGCTGGAATCGCACCCTGATATCGACGTTGCCGAGGTCAAGGATGACCCGATCGTTGCTCTTACGCAGGTTTTGCAGGACCGTATCGATGCCGAACACAACACTGACAATCCGCTTGGTCTGCCGCTGACGGTGCTGGAAGCAAAGCCGACCATGGACACGATGGCTATCATCTATTCCGGCGACGGCGGCTGGCGCGATCTGGACAAGGATGTCGGCGGTTTTCTGCAGCAGGATGGCGTGCCGGTCGTCGGCGTCGATTCGCTGCGCTACTTCTGGTCCGAGAAGAAGCCGCAGGATGTGGCGGACGATCTTTCCCGCATCATCGATACTTATCGCAAGGAATGGAAGGTCAAGAACGTCATTCTGATCGGCTATTCCTTCGGTGCCGATATCATTCCGGCGACCTTCAACAAGCTTGCCGACAAGGACAAGAGCCGCGTCGTGCAGATGAGCCTGCTTTCGCTCTCGCATGAAGTTTCCTACGAAATTTCCGTCAGCGGCTGGCTCGGTGTCTCCTCCGATGGCGCGGAAGATCCCGTCAAGGATCTCGCCACGATCGATCCCAAGATCGTTCATTGTGTCTACGGCACGGATGATGACGAATCCGCGTGCCCCGCGCTCAAGGACAAGGGTGTGGAGCTTATCGGCATCGATGGCGGACACCATTTCGATGAGGATTATGAAGCGCTAACCAAGCGTATCGTTGCCTCGTTGAAAAAACGCCTTCAAAAATGAGCGGCTACATTTGCTGTCGACATATTGAATACAACCTCGCACCTTTGTATTGCTTCTCTCCGAGAAGCGAATGAAGGTATTCGACATGCATATCGGCAATAAACCAGCCCCGATCTCCAGTGCGGAACGCGAGGAGCGGATCACGCGTCTGCGCGACCGGATGCGGGAACAAAACATTGCCGCCGTGCTGCTCGGCTCCACGGAAAGCCTGCGCTATTTCACCGGGCTCGTCTGGCATCAAAGCGAGCGCCTGCTGGGCGCCTTGATCACGCCCTCTGCGCTGCATTACATCGTGCCCGGCTTTGAAAAGAGCCGTGTCGATACGCTTCCGCATATCGAGGGCGAGGTGCATCTGTGGCAGGAAGAGCAGAGCCCGGCAGCACTCGTCTCCTCGCTTGTCGGACGGAGCGGCTCCATTGCGCTGGATGAATCCCTGCCGCTGTTCATCTATCACAGCCTTGCTGCAAAGCTTGGACAGGAGCGGCTTGTCGATGGCGGCCCGCTCATCCGTAGCCTCAGAATCCAGAAATCCGCAGCCGAAATCGCCATCATTCAATATGCGATGAACCTGACGCTGGAAGTCCAGAAGCGCGCTCATGCCATGATGAAGCCCGGTGTGCAGGCGTCCGAGGTGGTGCGCTTCATCGACCAGCAGCATCGCGATCTCGGTGGCGAAGGCGGCTCCTCTTTCTGCATCGTGTCCTTCGGGCTGGCCACATCGCTGCCGCATGGGGCGGATGGCGACCAGACCTTGCAGGCAGGCGACGTCATTCTCGTCGATACCGGCACGCGGATCGATGGCTATCATTCCGACCTTACCCGCACCTATGTTCTGGATGAGCCGAACGCAGAATTTGCCCGCGCTTGGGCAATCGAGCGGCAGGCGCAGCAGGCGGTTTTCGATGCAGCACAGTTGGGTGCCCCCTGCGGCAGTCTGGACGATGCCGCGCGTGCCGTGTTTGCGCAGCATGGGTTGGGGCCGGATTACGATCTTCCCGGACTACCGCACCGCGCGGGCCATGGCCTCGGACTGGAAATCCACGAACATCCTTATATCGTGCGCGGTAACGATCTGCCCCTACGGGAAGGAATGTGTTTCTCCAACGAGCCGATGCTGGTTTACCCGCAGAAATTCGGGATTCGCCTCGAAGATCATATTTATATGAGCGCCAGCGGCGCGAACTGGTTCACCAGACCGGCGAAATCCCCGGTTGAACCCTTTGCCTGAGGCCTTCTGATACCACATTTTTGATTTTTTATTGCTTGCGTCTCAAGTATAGATTTTCTATCCCAAGATAGATTTAGGGAGAAATCGATGTCCGCCGTCGAAAGAAGAAAAACAAAAACGCCGATCCTGGTCGATCGCATTGCGGACTTCGTTGAGAAGATCAAATCAACGCAGAAGAAAGACGGCAGCTTCGATACGAAGAAGGTCGGACAACTTTGGGACGAAGAGGTCCGCTTCCACTTCGACAATGGCAGAACCGCCAAGACGCTTGAACTTTACATTGTAAAATACCGATATGCACTCAAAGATGCTTTCGGGCCGAAAACCACGCCTCTTGCCATCTGCAACATGAAGAAGCTGAAAGAACGGCTCGATACCTATATCAGCCGTGGCGAATATCCCCAGAAGGGGGTGGCCAACTCCATCGAGGAAAAGATCGAGCGGGCAGAGCAGAATACGGTCGGGCGCAAGCCGCGTTTCCTGCTGCGCGTTTCAGAATTCATTTCCGCCATGAACGGGGTCAATACCAAGGAAGACATGCAGGCGCTGTGGGACATGGAAATGGCCTCCATGGGCGACAAGGCGCAGGCGACCGTCATTTCCTACATCACCAAATATCGCAACGCCATCCGCGAGGCCTTTGGCGATCAGCATCCCATGCTGCGTATCGCAGCCGGAACGCCGCAGCTTTACGACGAGGCCCGCAGGGCCAAGTTGGCGAAGATTGCCACCAAGCACGGCTCGCTCATCACCTTCGAACACTACTCGGAGGTCATGCGCCGCTGTCGCCGTTATCTTCTTTCATCGGACCCGCTCACCATCGGCATTGGCCTCATCGGCACGACCGGGCGGCGCCCCTTCGAGGTGTTTACCCAAGCGGAGTTGAAGCCCGCGGCCTATGGAAAAGGCATCTCCAAATGGAGCGTTCTGTTCAACGGACAGGCCAAGACCAAGCAGGGCGAAGGCACCAAGTTCGGCGTGACCTATGAAATCCCGGTGCTGGAGCAGTCGCGCATCGTTCTCGACGCCTATCACCGCCTGCGCGAAAGTAGCGACGGCAAGCTCTGGCTCGGCATGAGCGTGGATGATTTCTCCTCCGACGCCCGCCTTCCCCTGCGCGATGCGATGATCGCGAAATTCGACGATGTCTGGCCGAAGGAAGAACCCCCGAAGCCCTATGGTCTGCGCCACCTCTACGCCGAAATCGCCTATCGCAATTTTGCACCATCCAGCGTGACCAAGAACAGCTATTTTGCCGCGATTCTGGGTCACAACAACAACGATCTTGAGACTTCGCTGTCTTACATGACCTATACGTTTCCTGAGGATGCGATAGAGTCGAAAGCCCGCGCGGAGCGGGTGGCAGATCGGACGATACGGCAAATGCTTAGCGTGAACCAGATACCGGGGATGGTTGGGGAGTAAGGTTTTTCTCTGGAGTCGCAGCAAGTGGCTGAACCCCTCACTTGCAATTTCTAACACTTAAGCAAAGCTTAAGGTGTTGAAATTGCTTTCTCTCCCACAGGGGGAGAGATAAACCCAGCCGCACCCTCACGGCTTTTTCCACGGTTAAGTGACATCGAAGCGGCGCGGTCTTTTCCTCTCCCCCTGTGGGAGAGGATAGAAAACCTCGACTTCGCAAAGCGAAGTCCTAGGTTTTCTTGGTGAGGGGTTTCGACACGCGTGAAACGGCCATGATGTAGTGACTAAGCCCTCACCTTCGCCGCCTGCACCCGCGGATCGGGATCAAGCCCCGCAGCCAACAGTCTCTGCGTATAATCCTTCTCCGGGCTTTCGAAAATCTGCCGCACCGTTCCCATTTCCACCACCGCGCCATTCTGCATAACCATCACATGGTCCGCGAAATCCCGCACCACCGGCAAATCATGCGCGATGAAGATGAAGGCGATGCCGAGTTCGCGGCGAAGTTTGTCGAGCAGTGCGATGACCTGCGCCTGAATGGAAACATCGAGCGCCGAGACGGCTTCGTCGCAGACGATCAGTTGCGGTTCCAGCGCCAGAGCACGGGCAATGGCAATTCGCTGGCGCTGGCCGCCGGAGAACTGGTGCGGGTAGCGCTGGGCGTGGGAGGGCGAGAGGCCGACCTGCGTCAGCAGCTCATCCACCCTCGCCCGCCATTTGGCCTTGGGCAGAATTTCGGGATGGATGACCCATGCCTCCGAGATCAGCTGGAAGACCGACATGCGTGGGTTGAGCGATTGCGTCGGGTCCTGAAACACCATCTGCATCTGGCGGCGCAGCGCGTAGAGTTCCTTCGGCGGCATGGTCAGTAGATCACGGCCTTTCCAGAAGGCCTCACCGGAATCGGATGGCTCCAGCCGCAGCAGGGTTCTGGCGAGAGTGGATTTTCCCGAGCCGCTTTCCCCGACGATAGCAAGCGTTTCGCCCGGCATCAGATCGAAATTCACGCCCTTCAGCGCCTTGAAGGCACCATAGGATTTTTCGAGATTTTGAACGCGCAGCAGCGGTTCGCCCTTGGCATCCGGCTGGTGCATCTCGCCTTTGCCGGGTGCTGCGGAAATCAGCTTCAGAGTATAGGGGTGCTTGGGGTTGTGATAAACCTCATCCGGCGTGCCGTATTCGACGATCTCGCCGGAATTCATCACCACCACGCGATCCGCTATTTCCGCCACCACGCCCAGATCGTGGGTGATGAGCAGCAGGCCCATGCCGGTTTCCTTCTGCAACTCTCCCAGCAGCTTAAGAACTTCGGCCTGAACGGTGACGTCGAGCGCGGTCGTCGGTTCGTCGGCGATGACGATATCCGGCTTCATGGCAAGCGCCATGGCAATCATGATGCGCTGGCGCTGGCCGCCGGAGAACTGGTGCGGATACTTGTCCATGGCCGCTTCCGGCGATGGCAGGCCGACGCGGGTGAAAAGCTCTATGGCGCGTTTGCGGGCCGCATCCGCCTGCACACCATGCACCGTCATGACTTCGATGATCTGCCAGCCGACCGTGTAGACCGGGCTCAGATGGCTGAGCGGATCCTGAAAGATCATGGCGATGCGCTTGCCGTTGATGGAGCGGCGCTCTTCATTGCTCATGGTCAGCAGGTTCTGGCCGGAAAACAGCACTTGCCCGCTGGTGATTTCACCGGGCGGCATATCGATGAGATTCATGATGGCAGACGCCGAAACCGATTTGCCCGAACCGCTTTCGCCGAGGATGGCGAGCGTTTCGCCGCGATCCAGATGCCAGCTGATATTCCTGACGGCTTTGACGATGCCGCCGGCGGTGTGGAACTGGACGGAGAGATCGCGGACTTCCAGCAGATGATCAGCCATTCTTCTTTCCTCCGATTTCCAGTCTCCAGCGCTGAACAGGGTCGAGCGCGATACGCATCCAGTTGGACAGAAGGTTGAGCGAGAGCGTGGTGAGAATGATTGCCAGACCCGGCCAGAAAGCCAGCCACCAGGCATTCGTCAGGTACTGCTTGCCCTGCGCCACCATCAGGCCCCAGGTGATTTCCGGCGGCTGAATGCCGATGCCGAGGAAGGACAGCGAGGATTCCGCCAGCATGACGAAGGCGAAATCGAGCGTTGCAATCGTGACCAGCGTCGGAATGACCATCGGCAGGATGTGGCGGAAGACGATGCGCATGGACGATGCGCCCATGACTTCCGCTGCCTGCACGAACATGCGCTGACGGATTTCCAGCACCTCGGCACGCGTCGTGCGCAGGTAGATCGGGATGCGGGTGATGGCGAGAACGATGATGATGTTCCCCACCGACGGCGCCAGCATATAAAGGACGATAACGGCAAGCAGCAGCGACGGGAAGGACATGATGACGTCCGCCAGACGCATGATGATGTTCGACACGCGCTGCGAGGCGTAACCAGCTACCAGCCCCAGAAGCGAACCCATGATGGCCGAGCAGACAACGGCACCGGCGGCAATCATCATCGTGTTTTGGGCCGCAACCACGATGCGGGCAAGAAGCGAGCGGCCCAGCGCATCTGCGCCAAGCACGAACATCCAGCCATTGGCAAGGCTGAACGGCGCCATGTTGCGCGCCCGCAGGTTCATGGCGGTTGCTGAATCGTTCAGGAGCATCGGCCCGAAGAGTGCGCAGAACACGGCAAAGATCAGAAACAGCGTGGCGACGAAGGCGAACTTGTCCCGCCACAACATGCCGAGAATAACGGCAAAGCGGCTGCGCTCTTTGGCTTCGACGGTTTCAATCTGTGGAATTGTACTGGTCATGGTCATGGCCTCACGTCCGCAGGCGAGGATCGAGCGCCGCATAGGCAAGGTCGATCAGCAGGTTCATGATGAAGATGGCGATAGCAGTCACCATGATCGCCGCGAGAATGACGTTGAAATCTCGCTGGAGAATGGAATCGATCATGAGCTTGCCGACGCCGGGGAAGCCGAAAATGGTTTCCACCACCACGGCACCGTTGAGCATGGCAGCGGCCTGATCGCCAATCACGGTGATGACCGGCAGCATGGCATTGCGCAGCGTGTGAACGAAGATGATGGCGCGGTTGCCGACACCCTTGGCGCGCGCCGTCTTCACATAGGCCGAGCCGAAGGCGGTGAGCATCGAGCCGCGAACGATTTGCAGGATAAGGCCGAAGGGGCGGATGAAGAGAACCGCAATCGGCAAAATCCAGTGCCAGATGGTGCCGGTGCCAGATGTGGGAACCCAGCCGAGCGTGACGGAGAAGACGACGATGCCGACGATGGCGATCCAGAAATCCGGCGCGGATGCGCCGATCAGCGACACCAGCGACACGAAGCGATCGAACAGGCCGCCGGGGCGGAAAGCTGCGAGAGAACCGATGACGATGGCGGCGACAGTGACGAGTGAGATGGTGATCAGCGCCAGTTGCAGCGTCCAGGTAAAGGCTTCCAACACGACATCGATGGCGGGACGCGCCTTGCGCAGCGAGTCACCGAAATCCAGATGCAGCACATCCCAGACGTAACGACCGAATTGCTCGATCAGCGGATCGTTCAGACCGTGAAGTTCGCGGAACTTGTCCAGCATCTCTTGGCTGGCGTCGATCGGCAGGAACAGAGCCGCCGGATCGCCGGTGAGCCTTGAGAGGAAGAACACGATAACGATAAGCGCAACCAGCGAGAACAGGCTCGATATGATCCGCTTGTAAATCTTCTTTCCCATCGAACTTTCTCCGGTGATGGAGAAAAGGCGGAACTGAGCCCGCCTTTTCCGATTGGCGTTGGGTTGGATTACTTGAAGCTGATTTCAGACAGCTGCAAGGAAGAGTTCGTGGCAATGGTCGGCTTGAACTCGATGCGTGGGTTGACGCGGGCAAAACCAACCATGTGGAACATCAGGACATCCGCAACCTCGTCATTGTAGAGATAGGCGATGAGCTTCTGCCAGTCCTTGGTGCGCTGCTCGCCGGTGGCAGCACTTGCATCCGCAATCATCTTGTCCACTTCCGGGTTGGCGATGCCGGACTGACGGCCCTTGCTGTCATATTTGAAGTACATGGAGAAGACAGGGTCGCCACGGGAGTTATCGTGCTGGGCAGCGACGAGCTGCGGACCACGATTTTCCGGATATGGCTTGGAATACTGCTTCTCGAATTCCGCCACTTCATACATCTGAAGCTTGGTCTTGAAACCGACGGCTTCGAACATCTGCTGGGCGGCTTCCAGAACTTCGACGACATTCGGGAAGTTATTGGTGCGTCCGACGATGGTGATTGGCGTATCCACCGGCACGCCATCGGCCTTGGCTTCCTCGAGCAGCTTCTTTGCGCCTTCAGGATCGAACGGCATCGGCTTTACATCCGGGTTCCAGCCAAGCGTGCTGGGCGGAACCATGGCAACGGCCTTCACTGCGCCCTTTGGCAGCAGCGTGCCGATGAAGGCATCGCGATCCAGCGCCATGTTCAGCGCCTTGCGAACGCGCACGTCATCCAGCGGCTTGATGGAGGTGTCGACGCGCATGTAGAAGGTTTCGGAATTCAGATAGCTGAAATCGATCTTCGCATCCGTCGCATCCAGCTCGGAAATATTCGGCGCAAGATCCGCCTCGCCTGCCTTGACCATCGCCGCACGAACGGCTGGATCGGCACGGAAGACATAGGTTGCCTTGGTGACATCGGGAGCCTTGCCCCAATAATCGTCGCGGCGCTCCAGCGTGATGTTCTGGCCAGCCTTCCATTCGGTCAGCTTGTAAGGGCCGGTGCCGATTGGGTTGCGGGTGAATTCCAGCGGCGTTTCCGAGGGAACGATGGTGACGAGCGTCATCAGCAGCGGCAGGATCGGCTGCGCCGGGTCTGCGGTAATGTCGATGGTGTTATCATCAACAACATTGGCGGAAATCTTGGTATCGCCGAAATAGCGCGGCGTTTCGCAGGAGAGCTTGCTGCTCATGGCGCGTTCGATGGAGTGCTTCACATCGCCCGCATCGAAAGCGGAGCCATCGGAGAACTTTGCGCCCTTGCGCAGATGGAAGCGCCATGTGCCGGGCTTGGATTCTTCCCACTTCTCGGCCAGACGCGGCTGAAGACCTTTGTTGTTGCGAACGTCGAGCTCGGTCAGCGTTTCCGACACATTCTGAAGAATGATGCGACCGATATTGGAGCGCGTAGCCATGCATGGCTCCACGAGGTCCACTTCCTCGTCCAGAACGATGGTGACGCCTTTGCCAGCGCCCTGCGCATAGCTTGGCGTTACCGCAGACGCAGCCAGCAGCGCGCCGATGAGCAGTCTTGTACCCTTCATGACTTCCTCCCTGATGAACAGCGCCCGCACCCTTTCAAGGCCCGAGGTACCGCTGCCGATGCTCCTCACATTGACTGGACGTAAACTTGAACCGGCCTCATCAATTTGTCAACTTAATATCTTCTTTACAGAAATTTCTTATCGTTTTAATTTCATAATATATTGTTTTCATTATTTTATTTTGACTTCATCTGCCAGAACCATAAGGTAATTTGCATCAATCCAACTTGACAACATTTGTTTACAAGCGGATTATCGCCACCAACAAGGCACGCGATGGGAGGAAATTCATGACGCCGGACGAGATAGCTGCAAAGATGGATGGGCATCTTTTTGCGGCAGGCCAGGGACGTAAGGAAGCCTTTCTCCCCTCCCCCAAAATCCAGAATCATGCGGCGTTTCTAAGCTTCCTGCCGGGCGGCGAATTGGCCTGCGCCTGGTTCGGTGGAACGCTGGAAGGCAAGTCCGATATTTCCATTCACATCTCGACGCTGGCGGATGGCGCAGACACATGGTCGAGGGCACACCTTGCCAGCCATGACGGGGAACGTTCCGAACAGAACCCGATGATCTATGTGAAGCCGGATGGAAACATCCTGCTTTTCCACACCGCGCAGCCTTCCGGCAATCAGGATGAGAGCCGCGTGATGATGCACGATCTCTCCGCGACGAACGGTGAAATCACATCCGGCCCTGCTCGCGATATCGGACTAGCAAACGGCACCTTCATCCGGGCCACCATCGTGCGCCGCGATGACGGCGCGTGGATGTTGCCGCTCTTTCTCTGCAACCCACGCCCCGGCGCGAAGTGGACCGGCACGCATGATACGGCGGCTGTCGCCGTCAGCACCGACAAAGGCAAGACCTGGGCCGTGACCGATGTGCCGGATAGTTTCGGCTGCGTACACATGACCATCGTGTCCCTGGGCGGACAGGACATGGCCGCCTTCTTCCGCCGCCGCCAGTCGGATTTCGTCTATCGAACCGAAAGCCGCGATGGTGGGCGCAGCTGGTCCGTACCGCAGGCAACGGATGTTCCCAACAACAACTCTTCCATCGCCGCCATTCGCCTTGCCGATGGCCGCGTGGCGCTGCTGTGCAACCCCGTTTCCGCCGCCACATCCGATGCGCGCCGCGAGTCTCTTTACGACGAGCTTGGCGAAGACGACCATCGCCCGAATGCGGAAGGCGGCATCACGCCGATCTGGGGCGTGCCGCGCGCGCCGGTAACGCTCTGCATTTCCTCAGATGGCGGCAAGAGCTTCCCGCAGCGGCGCATCGTGGAAGACGGTCCCGGCACCTGCCTTTCGAACAATTCGGTCGATGGCCGCAACAAGGAAATGTCTTACCCGGCGCTACTGGAAGGCAAGGACGGCACGCTGCACCTTGCCTACACCTATTACCGACGCGCCATCAAATACGTGCAGCTTGAAAAAGGCTGGATCGACGGAGAAAACGCATGAGCGATATCGTTGGCATCACCATGGGCGACCCGGCTGGCGTCGGCCCGGAAATCACCATCAAGGCCCTGACCGAAATGAGCGCCGAGGACCGGGCCAACACCCGCGTTTTCGGCAACCTCAAGCAGCTTGAGGCCGCCAAGACGGCACTCGGTTCCGACCTCGACCTGACGGGTCTTGTCGAAGACATCGAGATCGAAGGTGCGCCGGTTGCATGGGGCAAGCTCAGTTCGGTCTCGGGCGATGCCTCCTTCCGCTTCATCGACAGCGCCGTGAAGGCGGCGAGCGCAGGCAAGATCGGCTGCATCGTCACGGCCCCGATCAACAAGGAAGCGCTGAATTCCGCGGGCCACCATTATGATGGCCACACCGGCATGCTGACATCGTTGACCGGCTCCAAATCCGCTTTCATGCTGCTGGCATCCGAGCGCCTCAAGGTCATCCATGTCTCGACCCACGTAGCATTGAAGGATGCGATCACCCGCGCCAGGCCGGAGCGTATTCTGGCGACCATTCGCGCTGGCAACAATCATCTGAAACGCATCGGTTACGACAAGCCGAAGATTGCGGTGGCGGGCATCAATCCGCATTGCGGCGAAAACGGTCTGTTCGGCACTGAGGATGATGAGTTCGTCGCACCCGCCGTTGCGAAAGCACGCGCCGAGGGCATCGATGTCTATGGCCCGATTTCCGCCGATACGGTATATCACCGCGCCTATCAGGGCGGGTTCGATCTCGTCATCGCGCAGTATCACGATCAGGGCCATATCCCGATCAAGCTCGTGGCCTTCGACACCGCCGTCAACGTGTCCGTCGGCCTGCCCATCGACCGCACCTCGGTCGATCACGGCACCGCCTTCGACATTGCCGGAACCGGCAAGGCCAACCACGTCAACATGAATGCGGCCATCGCCTATGCCCGCAAGCTGATTGCAGGAAAGAAGAAGAACAATGGCTAATGCATTCGATATCAGCGGCGTCTATTCCGCCGCAACGACAGCAATCGCGGAAGACGGCACGCCGGATTTCCGCCTGTTCACTGCCCATTGCAAGGCGCTGATCGAAGAGGGCTGCGATGGCGTGGCGCTTCTCGGCACGACGGGCGAGGCCAATTCCTTCGGCCTCAAGCAGCGCATGGACATTCTGGAAAAGGCGATTGCAGGCGGCGTGCCCGCAGCAAAGCTTCTGCCCGGCACGGCGCAGACGGCTGTTTCCGACACCATCGAACTCACTCGCCATGCGGTGGAAGCAGGCGTTCCCGCCGTCGTTCTGCTGCCGCCCTTCTATTACAAGGGCGTGAGCGCCGAGGGCATCTACCGCGCCTATGCCAAGGTGATCGAAGGGGTGAAGGATAATCGCCTCAAGGTCATCCTCTACCATATTCCGCAGGTTTCCGGCGTCGCCATTCCGCATGATGTGATTGCACGTCTGCGCAAGAATTTCCCCGGCGTGGTCGTCGGCATCAAGGATAGCTCCGGCGATCTGGACAATATGAAGGCCATGGTTGCCGCCTTCCCCGGCTTCGGCGTTCTGGCCGGTGCCGACCCGGTGCTGCTGCCGCTGTTGCAGGTGGGTGGCGCTGGCTGCATCACCGCAAGTTCCAACCTCGTTGCATCAGATCTTCGCATCGTCTTCGACAACTGGAACGTCGCGGGCAAGGAAGATGTCGTGAAGGCCGCGCAGGACCGCATCGTCGCTTGGCGTGAACTGACCAATTCCTATGTGCAGCTTCCAACCGTGAAAGCCATGGTGGCGAAGCGTCGCGGCGATAATGGCTGGCTGCGCGTGCACCCGCCACTGGTGGAGCTATCCGAGGCGGAACGCGAAACCGTCTGGGCGCGCATGGATGCGCTGGAACAGCAGTAAGGAGCAGGATCATGGATGCCATGGCACGGCCAATAACACTGCATCAGCCGAAGCGACTGGAAATCGGCGCGGGCGCTTCTTCCAAGCTTGGAGAATGGGCCGCAGGCACCAAGCGCGTGCTGGTGATCGCCACCGAACACACGGTCGGCTTCGTCGACCGGCTGAAGCTATCCGGCGATATCGAGGTCTTCTCGAACACTCCGCCGGAGCCGGATGACAAGGCGCTGGATGCGGCCCTGGCAACGGCGCGGGCGCTGAAACCCGAACTGGTCGTCGGCCTCGGCGGCGGCTCGGTGCTGGATGTGGCCAAGCTCGTTGCAGCCTTGTGGGATGGCAACCAGTCTCTGGATCATGTCGTCGGCCCCAACAAGGTGGCTGGCAGACGCACCGCGCTGGCGCAGGTCGCGACGACTGCAGGTACTGGTTCCGAAGCCGGTATCCGCGCGCTGATTACCGATAGCGCAACGCATTCGAAAAAGGCAGTGGAAAGCCCGCATCTGCTGGCAGATATCGCCATTCTCGACCCTGAACTGACATGGTCCGTTCCGCCGGCGGTAACGGCTGCAACCGGTATCGACGCCATGGCCCATTGCGTCGAAGCCTTCACCAACATCAACGCCCACGACCTGATCGATGGTTACGCCCGCATGGGCATCCGCCTCGTCGGCAAATATCTGGCCCGTGCTGTGGAAAACGGCAAGGATACCGAAGCGCGCGCGGGCATGATGCTCGCCTCCTATTACGGCGGCATCTGCCTCGGCCCGGTCAATACGGCAGCGGGCCATGCGCTGGCCTACCCGCTCGGAACCCGGCTGGGCCTTCCCCACGGCCTGGCAAACGCCATCATCTTCCCGCACGTGCTGGCCTTCAACGTGCCTGCCCGCGCAGAGAAGACCGCAGAAGTGCTCGAAGCGCTCGGTCTTGCGGTCGCGAAAGACCCGGAAGGTGTGCTCGATGCTGCCTATGGCTTCTGCAAGGCACTCGGCGTGGAGATGCGGCTTTCGGCGCATAAGGCGCAGGAAGCGGACCTTTCAGACTGGGCAACGGAGGCCCACGCCATCCGGCGGCTGATGAACAATAACCCGCGGGATATGTCGGTGGAGGACGTGCTGGGGGTTTATCGGGCGGCTTATTGAGAGGACGCGGTTTGGCGGGTGGCGCTCCCGCCCACCGCCGTCATGCTCGGGCTTGACCCGAGCATCCACCGACGTCTCGCCACCCGCAACGTGGATGGATCCTCGGGTCAAGCCCGAGGATGACGCAAGAGGGGAGGTCAATGCGAGAGCCGGGACCTCCCTATCGCGACATCGATACAAGGAATGAAACAGGAATGAGCAGGCATTTCGACAGGCTTTTGATCGTGGCGGATGATCTGACGGGCGCGCTGGATACGGCAGCGCCTTTTGCCGCTGCAGGAAAGAAAGTCACCGTCGTTGCCGATCAACGCTTCATTGCGGAAGCCATCGAAAGCGATGCCGCCGTCATAACCGTCACCACGCGAAGCCGTGAAATTCCGGCGGGTGAGGCAGCGCAACGGGTCGCAGCCGTTAAAGCCGCACTCAAACCCGGCATCCGGCTGTTCAAGAAGGTCGATTCCCGGCTGAAAGGCAATCTTGAGGAGGAGCTCGAGGCGCTGGGATTCGAGCGCGCGGTGGTGCTGCCCGGCATTCCGGAATTCGGGCGCATTGTGCGCAACGGCATGATCGAAGGATTCGGGGTGGCGGCCCCGATTTCGATTGCGGAGAAGCTTGGACGGCTGGCGGCGCGATGCCGTTTTCCGGACACGACAACGCCAGAGGAAATGCGGGCAGTGGCTGACGGCATTCAGCCGGATGAGCTGTTGGTCGGCGCGCTGTCGCTGGCAAAAGCCATTGCGGGGGGTGCCTCTACGGAGGCCCAGCCAATTTCCTATCCCACACACCGCGTCGTCATGGCGGTGGGTTCGCGCGACCCGATCACGCTGGAGCAGGTGTCGAAGCTTCGCGCCAGATATCCCGACCTTGCCTATCATGCCGCACCCAATGGGGTGATTTCTTCCAGTCAAACCCGGCAGGAAAATGCGGCAATCACGCTGTTGCAGGCGGTGCCCGCAGAAACGGAAGTCGCGGCAACTCAAGCTGCGGCGGCACTTTCCGCTTCCCTGGCAACCATGGTGCGGCAGGGTGACACCGTTCTGCTCTCCGGCGGGGCGACGGCGGAGGCCTATTTCGACGCGCAGGGCATTCATCTGCTGCGTTTCGTTGGCGAAGCAATGCCCGGCCTACCCGTTGCTGAAATGAATGGCACCTTCTACATTACCAAATCAGGCGGCTTCGGAGCGGAGGACACACTCGTCCGGCTGGCCGAGGCTGTAACAGGTGGAGAGGCTGAGAAAACATGGGGGCGATAGAACAGGTTTCTCATCGCAAGAGTTTGAGCGACGTCGTTTACGAACGGCTTCAGCATGCCATCAAGTCCGGCGCGTACAAGAATGACGAGCGCCTGCCGACGGAGCACGATCTTGCCGCCGAATTCGAAGTTTCCCGCCCCATTGTGCGCGATGCGCTGAAAAAGCTGCGCGACAAGGGCCTTGTCTATTCGCGGCAGGGTGCGGGCAGCTTCGTGCGCAGCATCGGCGTCAAGCAGGCGCTAGGCTTCAGCCCGCTGGAAAATATTGCCGATCTGCAGAACTGTTACGAATTTCGCATGACGGTGGAGCCGGAAGCAGCAGCCTGCGCGGCGGAGCGTTATGGCGAGGCGGAACTTGCCCTGATCAGCCGCGCGCTGGCTTCGCTGAAAGAAGCGACCAACCGTCAGCGGCACCGGGAAGATGCCGATTTCCAGTTTCATCTGGCAATCGCCAAGGCTTCCGGCAATACCTATTTCTCCACCGCCATGGAAGCGCTGAAGGATCATATTGCCGTCGGCATGCAGTTTCACGGGCTTTCGCTGAAGAATTCGATGCTTGGTCTTCGCCATGTCTATGACGAACACGCCGCCATTTACGAGGCGATCAAGAACCGCGATTGCGAGCTTTCCCGCCGGTTGATGCGCCAGCATCTCAACGGTTCGCGCGCGCGCCTATTCGAAGGCAAGAAGCCGGAACTGGCCGATCAGGAAAACGCGCAGTTGTGAAAATATAGCGCTTGCCACTGGAAGCGCCATCACCTACCACATTGAAAGGCCCTCGCGGTTTGGGTCTACGGGTGGGCAAATTATTTCACTTCCATACGGGCAAAACCCCTGAAACGTCCATTTCAGGTGATAAGAGCGTTTCCTTGTCGAATGGAAAGGCTCCAAGGTTTTGTTGAAGCCGCCGAAACATATGGTCGACTGAGACCGTGCCACCCAAGGCCTGAAAATGATTGAGAAATATCTGGATACCCGGCAGCTTGAAGCATTCGTTGCGGTGGTATCCATCGGAAGCATGACGGGCGCGGCAAAGGCTTTGGGCAAATCCCAGCCGGTCGTCAGCCGCCTCATCCAAGACCTCGAGCAGGATATCGGTTTCACCCTTCTGCACCGCAACGGACCGCGCATTGCGCCGACCGAGCAGGGCATTGCTTTCTTCTCGCAGGCCGAGCTTTTTCTTGGCGGGTTGCGCACGATCAGCGAAAGCGCAAGGCGGATCGATGATGCCGATACGCGGCCCATCGAAATCATGGCGGTGCCAGCCCTGGCCGCAAGCCTCGTGCCCACGGCACTCGCAAAGCTGCCAGAGCCTCTGTTTCCAAACCAGGTGCATGTGCGCAGCATCGCGTCCGAAAATGTCGTTCAGGCCGTGGTGGCGCGCACGGCGGATGTGGGCCTTGCAAGCCTTCCGCTGGATAATCCCGGTATAGACGTGCACTGGATCGGCGAAGTGCCCTGCGTTGCCATCGTTAGGCAGGATGATCCGCTGGCGCAGAATGACGTCATAACCCCGCTCGACCTTGCCCGCCGCCGCATCATCGCGCCTGCCAATCCCTACCGGTTGCGCATGCAGATCGAGCAGGCTTTCAGCGAGCAGGGCATAGAGTTGTACGGCATTGTCGATAGCAACGCGACCTATGTGTCCATGTCGCTTGCCCGCGCCGGGCTTGGGGTCGCCGTGGTCGAATCGATCACCGTCAGCGGGCTGCCGGTAAAAGACCTTGCCGTGCTGCCGCTTTCCTTCCACGTGCCCTTCCAATGGGGCGTGATCACCGCACTCGGCAGACCGGCGCGCACGACGATCGATCACCTGATCGATGCACTGGAAGAAAGCGCCCGGTCGCTGCCGGGCTTCCGCAAGCAGGCGGGACAGGCCGTCACTGCCTGAAGGCAATCGACGCTTCATGTGAAGCATTGACACATCTGCAAAAAAGCGACAGTTTCCGCTCATTCCGAGGGGAGCATCGAACGATGCTGAGATGGCGGTGAGCCGAACTCTTGAACCTGATCCGGGTTATGCCGGCGTAGGAACGGAACGGTCGCCGCTGCTGGCAAAGCTTTTCTTTTCTCCGCTCGAATGTGCCCTGATCTCAGCGTCTGGAGGCGATTGAGACATGTCGAGTTTTCCCACCGCTCAAACGGCGGCAGATCTTCTGGCGCGTGTGCGGGAGCGACGTCCGCGCGTTCATTGCCTGATGAATACGGTGGTGCAGAAGTTTACTGCAGACGGTATTACCGCCGTGGGCGGCATTCCTTCCATGACCTCTTCGGAAGAAGAGATCGAAAGTTTTGTTCGCAAGACAGACGCGCTGACGATCAATCTTGGCACGCTGGATGCTGAACGGCGCAAGGTTATCCGCATGGCGGTCTCGATTGCCAATGGGGAAGGCAAGCCGTGGATCGTGGACCCCGTTCATTGCGATTATTCGCCTTCTCGGCTGGATTTCACCCATGAGCTGGCGCAACTCAACCCATCCATCATGCGTGGAAATGCTGCCGAAATGGCCGTGATCGGCGATGTAGGCACGGCGCTTCGTATCCAGACAGGGGCTGTGGATCGTTTAAGCGATACAACCCGCAAAATCCGCATCGTCAACGGCCACTCCCTTATGGCGAAAGTAACGGGAACCGGGTGCCTTTCCGGTGGCGTGATTGCCGCCTTCATGGCGGTGGAAAACGACGTGATGCTGGCGGCTGCCGCAGCACTGACCGTGACCGGCGTTTCGGCTGAGATTGCAGCCCGGCATGCGCGCGGGCCGGGCAGTTTCGAAGCAGCGTTTCTGGATGCGCTCTTCAACCTTAACGGCAACGACATTCTCTCCCATGCAAGGATTGAACATGACGAAGATTGATTATCGGCTGAACGCGCTCGTTGATGCGTCGCTTGCAGATATTGCGCCTCTGCCGGAGCTTGCAGCCATTGCCGCGCGCCATGGCGCGACGATTATCCAGTACCGTGACAAGCACGCTTCCACCCGGCGCATGATCGAGCAGGCGAGGCTGATTGCGCAGGCTCTAAAAGGGACCGGCGTACCACTGGTGATCAATGACCGCGTGGATGTGGCTTTGGCTGCGGGCGCAGATGGCGTGCATCTGGGGGCAGATGACATAGAGACTGAGATGGCAAGACGGCTTTTGGGTGCCGAAGCCATCATAGGCCTGACGGTGAAATCGATGGCGGATGCTGAGCGCGTGGCTGAAACCTCTGCGGATTACGCCTGCATTGGTGGCGTGTTCGAGACCACATCCAAGGTCAATCCCGACCGCCCGGTCGGGCTGGAGGGGCTGAAGGAACTGCGAGATTTTCTAAGTCACAAGCGGCCCGACACGCCGGTTGGGGCCATTGCCGGGATCACGCTGGAACGTGTTCCTTCCATCATCGCCGCCGGAGCCGATGGTGTGGCGCTGATTTCCGCACTGTTCCGCGCGGAAAATATTGCTGCCGCGACCGAGGAATTTCGCCGGGCGGTAGATAAGGGTCTTGGAGCGCGCGCATGACGGCCATTGCATTGACCATTGCCGGTTCCGACAGCGGCGGCGGCGCCGGAGTACAGGCGGATATCAAGACCTTTTCGGCACTCGGCGTTTATGCATCGAGCGTGATTACGGCCATTACCGCGCAGAACACGAAGGGCGTGACCGCAGTCGAAGATGTATCTGCCGAAGTGATCGCAGCGCAGATGGACGCGGTCTTTTCCGATCTCGATATCAGGGCCGTGAAGATCGGCATGGTATCGCGCATCGATACGATCCGCATCATTGCAGAGCGGCTTAGCGGACAATCGCAGCCGGTGGTTCTCGATCCCGTCATGGTGGCGACATCCGGCGACCGGCTGTTGCGAGAGGAAGCGGTGGAAACGCTGCGCGCAGAACTGCTGCCACAGGCGCTGCTTGCAACGCCTAACCTTCCCGAAGCCGCGCTACTGACCGGCAGCCAAATCGCTGGTGACCGCAAGGCGACGATAAAGCAGGCCGAGCAAATTCTTGCGCTTGGAGCCCGCGCCGTGCTGATCAAGGGCGGGCATGGAAGCGGGCCGGAAAGCACCGATCTTCTTCTCGACGGGACGAGCGTGCAGGAGTTTTCCATGCCGCGCATCGAAACCACGAACGACCACGGAACAGGCTGCACGCTTGCCGCAGCGATTACCGCCCACCTGGCACTTGGGCTGGCTCTGCCGGATGCGATTGGCCTTGCCAAGGAATATCTCCAGGGCGCACTGGCCGCCGGGCGCAATATCCAGATCGGCAAAGGGCGCGGCCCCGTGCACCATTTTTATCGCTGGTGGAATGCTTAGAGTTTCAGGGCTTTCGCTCCGCCACCTTCAGCTTGCCGCCAGCGAGCGCGTTTCTGATGGCGAAGCTGGAGTGAATGCGCGAGACGCCCGGTAGCTTGGACAATATGTCCTTGTGCACCCGCTCGAAATCTCCCGCCGTCTCCACCTCGACGCGCAGGTGATAATCGGAACCGCCGGTCATCAGATAGCATTCCCGCACCTCGGGATAACGCCGCACGGCGTTTTCGAAGCGGTTGAGAAAATCTTCCGTCTGCCGGTCCAGTGTGATCTGCACGATGACGGAGATCATCTCGTCGCCCGCGGCACTTCCGGTGATGGCGGTATAGCCGCGAATGACGCCTTCCCGCTCCAGAATATCCACGCGCCGCAGGCAGGCGGATGGCGAAAGACCAACCTCTGCGGCAAGCTTGGCATTGCTCATGCGCGCATTGAGCCGCAGCAGGCGGATGATGTGGCGATCCGTAGCGTCCAGAGACGACATAATTTCATTCCGTTTCGTTGCATAAAATTGCGCATTCCTGCGATTAGTCGCATGAAATTCCATTCAATCTGCAAAAATTCGATCATCGTTGCAATAGCTTATTCGGATAAGAATAAAGGGAACGACGATGGACATGACAATCAGCCATCAGAAGGCCAAAGGCGGCGCAAGCGGCTATCTGACAATCGATTTGAGCGCCTTGCGCGACAATTATCTGGCGCTGGCAGCACAGGCTCCCGCAGCCGTGACGAGCGCGGTGGTCAAGGCCGGTGCCTATGGGCTGGGCGCAGATATCGTGGCGCCTGTTCTTTATGACGCGGGCTGCCGCCATTTCTTCGTGGCGCATATCGATGAAGCGATTTCGCTTCGCCTTCACATTGGCGCGGATGCAAAGATTTTCGTGCTGAACGGACTGCAGCCCGGCAATGAAACCTCCTGTGCTGGGCTGAACATCGTTCCTGTCCTCAATTCGCTGGAGCAGGTGGCGCAATGGTCTGCGCAGGCGACAACGCTTGGAAGAACCCTGCCTGCCGCGCTTCAGATCGATACTGGCATGTCGCGGCTTGGCCTTGCGCCTTACGAGCTGGAAGAGCTTTACGCCTGCCCCGCGCTGCTGAACGGCATAGAGCTGGCCTACATTATGAGCCATCTGGCCTGCGCCGATGAGCCGGACCATGAGGCCAATGGATCGCAGCTTGGCGTGATGCGCAAATCGGCTGAGATGTTTCCCAATGTGCCCGTCAGCTTTGCCAATTCCGGCGGCGTTTTTCTGGGTGCGGATTACCACAACAGCCTGATGCGCCCCGGCGTTGCGCTTTATGGCGGCGCACCCTCCAGCGCCCGTCCCAATCCGATGAAGCCCGTGGTGGCGCTGAACGTTGCCGTGGTGCAGACGCGGACGGTGCCAGCGGGTAGCTTTGTCGGCTACGGCGCTTCCCTGCGGACAAGCGGGGAAACACGGCTTGCGACCATCGCTGCGGGTTACGCGGACGGAATTCCGCGTTCGCTCAGCAACCGGGGGGCTGCCTATTACAATGGCATCAGGCTTCCAATAGCCGGGCGTGTCTCGATGGACAGCATGACGCTTGATATTTCCGCGCTGCCGGAAGGTACGCTGAAGCATGGCAGTCTGGTCGAGATCATCGGCCCGAACCAGCCGCTGGAAGCGATTGCCGAGGATGCGGGAACGATTGCCTATGAAATCCTGACGCGGCTCGGCCAACGCTATCGCCGCACCTATATTCAGCCAGGGCAACACATTGCCGCTGGGCAAGACACCAAGACAGACAAGTGAGACCAGCATGAAGATCACCATTCTCGGAGCAGGTGTCGTGGGTGTGACGTCCGCCTGGTATCTTGCCAAGGCTGGCCACAGCGTCACCGTTATCGACCGTCAACCCGCTGCGGCATTGGAAACCAGCTTTGCCAATGCGGGCGAGGTTTCGCCCGGTTACTCCTCCCCCTGGGCGGCACCGGGCATTCCGATGAAGGCGCTGAAATGGCTGTTTATGCAGCATGCGCCGCTCATCATCCGCCCCACCGCCGATCCTGCGGCGTGGCGCTGGATGGCGCAGATGCTGAGCAATTGCACGGCTGCGCGCTATAATGTGAACAAGAGCCGCATGGTGCGGGTGGCCGAATATAGCCGCGACTGCCTGATGGCACTGCGCGACGAAACCGGCATCCAGTACGATCAGCGCACGCAGGGCACGCTGGAAGTGTTTCGCACGCAAAAGCAGTTCGATGGCATCGGCAAGGACGTGGAAGTCCTCAAAGCAGGTGGCGTGCGTTATGAGATTCTGGACCGGGACGGCTGCGTGGCCGCCGAACCGGGCCTTGCCTCCGCGCGGGACAAGATCGTTGGCGGTTTGCGCCTGCCGGGCGACGAGACGGGCGACTGCTTCATGTTTACCTCCGAGCTTGCAAAGCTGGCCGAACAGGCGGGCGTGACCTTCCTCTACGACACCGGCATCATGCGCCCGATTACCGAGGGAACCCGCATCAAGGCCATCGAGACGACGAAGGGCCTGATCGAGGCGGATGTGTTCATCGGTGCGCTGGGTAGCTACACGCCGCATTTCCTCAAGCACCTTGGCATCGACCTGCCGGTCTATCCGGTGAAGGGCTATTCTATCACCGTGCCTGTGGTTAACGAGGCGAAGGCGCCGGTTTCGACCGTGATGGACGAAGCACACAAGGTTGCGATTACCCGGCTGGGCGACCGCATCCGCGTTGGCGGCATGGCGGAGATTGCGGGCTTCAACAAGGACCTGCCCGCCAAGCGGCAGGCGACGCTGACCCATTCCGTCGAAGACCTGTTCGGCGGCGCGGGAGATCAGGCGCAGGCAAAATTCTGGTGCGGCCTGCGCCCGATGACGCCGGATGGTACGCCGGTCATCGGCGCAACGCGCTACGGCAATCTTTATCTCAACACCGGCCACGGCACGCTTGGCTGGACCATGGCCTGCGGTTCGGCCCGCGTGCTGGCGGATCTCGTTTCCGGCAACAGGCCGGAGATCGAGACTGCCGATCTGGCGATTAGCCGTTACGCAGCATAAAAAAGTAACGCAAAGGCGGGTTTCTTCTGCCTTCGCTTTGCCTTAATTTATTCAGCGACCGTTCAGCCATCGCCGCATATTTTCTTAACCATCAGATAGCAACTGGCAGCGAACTGCCGATTTGATGGATAACGAACATGGCCTCGATTGCAGCAAAATCTCTTCTGGCTCTTGCAGTCTCTGCAACCGTCCTTGCCCCTTTGAACACGGCGTCCGCCGATGAATGGCGTCACCGCAACCGCGATGCGGCCCTGATCGGCGGCGTGCTTGGTCTTGCTGCGGGTGTTGCCGTTGGCTCGGCACTTTCCCAGCCCCGCTACGAGGAAGAGCCGGTTTACGTCGATCCGCCGGTGCGCCGTTATCAGACCTACCAGCCGTCCTACAGCTATGACGACCCGGATTACCGCACCTACCAGCCGGCACCGCGCCCGGTCTATCGCGCGCAGCCGGTTTACGAAGCTCGACCCGTTTATCAGGCCCGCCCGGCTTACCGCACACTCGAGCCATGGTCTGAAGCCTGGTACGATTACTGCTCGCAGCGTTACCGCAGCTTCAATGCCCGTAGCGGTACGTTTATCGGCAATGATGGCCGGAGCCATTTCTGCGTATCGAGCTGATAGACGAAATGAAACAGACAGCCGCTCGGCTCATGCTCCCTTGGGAACATAGTCGGAGCGGCTGATATTATGGCGTTGCAGCTTGTCGTAAAAAGTCTTGCGGGCAATGCCGAGTGTCGCGATGGTGTTGGCGACATCGCCCTCGTGCTTTTCCAATGCCTCGCGAATAATATCGGCCTCGGTGCGATCCATTCGTTCCGCAAGCGTGCCCGCGACAGCGGGACCGGAGACGGAAACGGGTGCCGTGGAAGGCCCGGCCTCAAGCCCCAACACCACACGCTCGGCAAAATGCCCGAGTTCGCGCACATTGCCCGGCCAGTCATGATCGTTGAGATGGCGGGAAATGCTTGCGCCGATCTGCGGCACCGGCATTCCGAACCGGCTGGACGCCTTGTTGACGAAGTGCGAAAACAGAAGCGGAATATCCGCCCGACGCTCTCTCAATGGCGGAATCGAGAGTGTCACCACGTTCAGGCGGTAATAGAGGTCTTCGCGAAAATCCTTGCGCTGCTCCGGGTCTCCAAGATCGACCTTGGCGGCAGCGACGACGCGAATATCGACGGGGCGCTCCTCATTGGAGCCGACAGGCGAGACTTCACGCATTTCCAGCACGCGCAGCATTTTTACCTGCACGGCAGGCGGCATGCTTTCGATTTCATCGAGAAACAACGTGCCGCCGCTGGAATGTTCTATGCGCCCGATGCGCTTCTTCTGCGCGCCGGTGAAGGCACCCGCCTCGTGGCCGAAAAGCTCGCTTTCGATCACGGTTTCCGGCAGCGCGCCACAATTCAGGGCAACGAAATTTGCCGCTGAGCGGCGCTTGCTCCAGCGGTGTAGCGCTGTCGCCACCACTTCCTTGCCGCTGCCGGTTTCGCCCGCCACCAGCACATCCACATCCGTATCGGCAATGTGGCGCAGCGTGTTGCGCAGCCGTTCCATGGCGGGCGTCTGGCCAAGCAGGGGCAAATCATCCTGCGCATGTTCGGCTGCACGCCGAAGCGCACGGTTTTCCATGATAAGCTTGCGCTTTTCCAAGGCACGGCGTGCGCTTTCCACCATGCGTTCAGCGGGAAATGGCTTGGCGATGAAATCGTAAGCGCCGCTCTGAAGTGCCGCGACGGCCATTGGAACATCGCCATGCCCGGTGATGAGGATGACGGGCAGATCGGCATCGATCTTGCGCACGCGCTCGAAAAACTGAAGACCGTCCATGCCCGGCATACGGACATCGGTAATGATGACACCGTCGAAATCCTGCTCCAGCGCTTCCAACGCAAGCTCGGCCTTCGGGAACGCCGTTACCGTCATGCCCTCCAGCTCCAGCGTTTGGCGCATGGCCTTGCGCAGCTGCGAGTCGTCATCCACCAGAAAGATCGTTCCGCTCGTCGTCATCTCATGCTCGCTTCAAATAAACGGAAAAACAGGTGCCGCTCTCGCCGGTTTCCACTTCGATGCGCCCACCGTAATCGGAAGCAATATCGCTGGAAATGACGAGGCCGAGGCCAAGGCCGCCTTCCTTGGACGTATTGAACGGCGAGAAAAGCTGCTCGTGAATATGCCCGGCAATGCCCGGCCCGTTGTCGCGAACCGTCAGCACCACCTCTTCGCCTTCTTCGCGGGTGCGAACCTCGACGCGCCCGTCATCCCTGTCTTCCACCGCTTCCAGCGCGTTTTGAAGAAGGTTGATGGCGATCTGTTCCAGACGGATGCGGCTGCCCAGCACCTTCACAGTCTCGTCCGGAAGCTGGATATCCAGCATATCCATGCGGCCTGAAAAGCGGCTGCGGAGTAGCACCACGCCGCCTTCGATGACGAGGCGAATGCTGACGGGCTCCGCCGCAGTGCGGCCCTTGCGGGCAAGTATCTTCAAATCGCTGGTGATGACGCCGATGCGTTCGGTCAGTGCGGCGATGCTTTCGAGGTTCTCATCCGCCTCGGGAACACGCTTTCGCTTCAGGAAGGTACGGGCATTGTCAGCAAAGGCGCGGATGGTGGCGACGGGCTGGTTGATCTCATGCGCAACACCGGCGGCAACCTGACCCAGAATGGAAAGACGGTTGGCCTGCACCAGTTCGTGCTGCACGCTCTGCAATTCCTTGCCCGTCTGTTCGTGACGCAGGATTTCTGCCTGAAGCCGGTCGCGCGCCATGGTCAGGTCGCGCGTGCGCTCCTGAACCCGGCGCTCCAGCTCCGCACGATCCTGTTCGGATGCCGCACGCGCCTGCTCAGCCTTCTGGCGACGGCGCAGCCAGATTGCAGAAAGAGCAAAAAGCGGCATGAGGCTGGCCGCCGCAATGATGCGACTTTCGCGCACGGCTGCATTCGTCGTGGCCTCCATCGGCTGAAGATAATGCAGGAACCACTCCGTCGTCGCTACCGGCAATTCAAGGCGCAGATATTCGCCACGCAGCGTTGGCGGCGCGTTGACATCCACCAGCGTCACCTGCGGCCCGGGCCGCGAGAGCGTGATGACGGGCATGGGCGACAGCGTTTCCTCGCCGAATTGCAGGCTTTCCGAAATCGTCTTTCGCCGCGCATCATTGATCGGCGCAACCGTTTTGAACCGCCATTCCGGGATACTGGTCATCAAAACCACGCCGTTGGCATCCACGATATAAACGGGGCGTCCGCCGATGTTCCAATCGGTCTCGAGCCGGTTGAACTCCACCTTGGCAATGACGACGCCGAGCGGGCTGCCATCTGCGCCATCGACCCGGCGGGAGATGTAGAGGCCGGGCCTGCGGCTGACATTGCCCAGAGCGTAATGCTCCGCCCTGCCCGTTTCCATGGCCCGGCGGAAGTAATCACGAAAGGCATAATTGGAGCCGACGAAACTTTCCGGGGTGCGCCAGTTGCTCGACGCAATCGTCACGCCATCGACATTCGTGACATAGATGACGGAGGCCTGCGTGCCTTCGATAAGGCCTTCCAGCTTTCCATCCAGCCTTTCGACCGAAGTTCCGCCATTTTGCAGCGCTTCGGTCACGTCCCGGTCTCGCGAGAGGACAAGCGGCAGGACGCGCGGGCGCTCCAGCGCCACGTTGAGTAGCGCCGACTTCAATTCAGCATCCGTGGAGGCGTTGCTCAGGAGCGTCTTCATCGCCTGAACGCGCCCAAGCTTATCCGCAGCGACGAATGCGCCGATGGCGATGATGACCCACATGACGGCAAATGCCGCCCAGCGGAAACGGGAACTCTCGATAAAACCGGTCATGGTTGTCGCTCTGGAAGACTGGAGCCATTGTGCGGAATTCCACACAAATAACAAGTAGAGGCGAGCGGATATTCACACGGAATTGAAGGTTCCGTTACGGCAATCAAAAATTTCTTCAATATTATCATTGCCTTGCTTCAATCGCGACAATCTGGCACGCTGCTTGCAATTACCTTCCTCGAACGGTCACTGACCGCGCAGAGTGTTTACGTCGAACCCGGGAGGCCATCAGGGCAGGGTTGCGACCGAGGAGGAACCAACATGATTGATAGTACAGCCGTGGCGGAAAGCCACGCGAAACTGCCGTTCTATCGGCACCTCTATTTTCAGGTCATCGTTGCCATTTTCGCGGGTATCGCGCTTGGCCACTTCTACCCGGCGCTTGGCGAACAGCTGAAGCCGCTGGGTGATGGCTTCATCCGTCTCGTCAAGATGATCATCGCCCCTGTGATCTTCCTCACTGTCGCGACCGGCATTGCCGGTATGAACGACATGAAGAAGGTTGGCCGCGTTGCGGGCAAGGCCATGATCTACTTCCTGACCTTCTCCACGCTGGCGCTCGTCGTCGGCATGATCGTCGCCAACGTCGTTCAGCCGGGCGCCGGCATGAACATCGACCCGGCATCGCTGGATACCAAGGCCGTGGCCACCTATGCCGCCAAGGCGCATGAGCAGTCCATCACCGGCTTCCTGATGAACATCATTCCGACGACCATCGTCGGTGCGTTTGCGGAAGGCGATATTCTTCAGGTCCTGTTCTTCTCCGTGCTGTTCGGTATTTCGCTCGGCATCGTCGGAGATCGTGGCAAGCCTGTCGTCGATTTCATGCATGCGCTGATGTATCCGATCTTCAAGCTGGTCGCGATCCTGATGAAGGCCGCCCCGATCGGCGCTTTCGGTGCCATGGCGTTCACCATCGGCAAATACGGCATCTCGTCCGTTACCAACCTCGCCATGCTGATCGGCACGTTCTACTTCACGTCGATCTTCTTCGTGCTCGTCATTCTGGGCGCGGTCTGCCGCTATAACGGCTTCTCGATCCTTTCGCTGATCCGTTACATCAAGGAAGAACTGCTGCTGGTTCTCGGTACGTCTTCTTCGGAAGCCGCACTTCCGGGCCTGATGAGCAAGATGGAAAAGGCGGGCTGCAAGCGCTCCGTCGTCGGTCTCGTCATCCCCACCGGCTATTCCTTCAACCTCGACGGCACCAACATCTACATGACGCTGGCAGCTCTCTTCATCGCACAGGCAACGGGTATTCACCTGTCCTTCGGTGAACAGATCCTGCTGCTGCTCGTGGCGATGCTGAGCTCCAAGGGTGCGGCAGGCATTACCGGCGCTGGCTTCATCACGCTGGCGGCCACGCTCTCCGTCGTGCCTTCCGTGCCTGTTGCCGGCATGGCGCTGATCCTCGGCATCGACCGCTTCATGTCGGAATGCCGCGCGCTGACCAACTTCGTTGGCAATGCGGTTGCAACCATAGTCGTTGCCCGCTGGGAAGGCGAACTCGACCAGGCACAGCTGGCAGCCGTGCTGAAAGGCGAGACAATCGAGGGCGACATCGTTTCCACCCCGGCGGCACAGCCCGCAGAATAAGGTCTTCCTCCCAAGCAAGACCACGCAAGGCCCGCTTCGTTTGTTCGAAGCGGGCCTTTTCCTTTTCAGCCGGAGCTTGGTAATGATATTCCATCCCGTTACCCGCATCGGTTCCCAATCATGAAAAACCTGCTTCTTTCCTGGCAATTATGGGCACTGCTTTCAGCGGGCTTTGCCGCGCTGACTGCGATCTTCGCCAAAATCGGCATTGAAAACGTCAATTCCGATTTCGCCACCTTCATCCGCACCATCGTCATTCTTCTGGCCGCCGGACTGATGGTCTATATAACCGGCAACTGGCAGAGCCCCGCGACGATCACGCCACGAACCTGGCTATTTCTCATCCTATCCGGCCTTGCGACCGGGGCTTCCTGGATTTGCTATTTTCGTGCGTTGAAAATCGGCGATGCTGCGCGCGTTGCGCCGATAGACAAGCTCAGCGTCGTCTTCGTCGCAGTGTTTGCGGTTCTGTTTCTGGGAGAGAGGCTTTCGCTTCCAAACTGGCTGGGAGTGATACTGATTGCCTGCGGAGCCGTTCTCGTCGCCTATCGAGGCTAACCCCATTTGATGGGCTATTCTAACCCCAACGGGATATATGAAGAGCAGCGTTTCTGCTTAAGATGAGCTCTCCCAAAGAAAACAAGATCGTATTGGGAGGGGACATGCACATAGACGTCATCGACTCATGGTCGGGCTTCGACGCGATCAGGGCGAACTGGGATCGGGTCTTTCTGGACGATCCCTTTGCCCAGCACTTTCTTTCCTGGACATGGCTGAAAGCCTATCTTTCCAGACGCGGACGCTGGTTCATTCTGGCCTTGCGTGAGCGCGCAGAAGGCTCTCCCTATGTCGCGTTCTTCCCGCTGCGCGTCGTGACGCAACACGACAGGAAAACCGGCCGCTTTTTTGATGAAATCATCATGGCGGGTAATTTCGCAGCCGATTACACCGGTTTCATCACACTACCGAAATATGAGGACAGGGCGGTGGAAGGCTTCTGCGCTTTTCTGAAAGAGCAGCGCTGGACGCATCTGAAACTCGATTATCTCTCCGGCCCTCCCGGTCGCCGGGACGCCATGGTGCGGGCGCTTCAGGGGCCGCTCGTGATGTTCCGAGACAACACGCCGAAGAGCCCCAACAACATCAATAACTGCGTCTGTCCGGTGGTGGAACTGCCGTCGAATTTCGATGATTACCTTGAAACGCATATGAGCAGTCAGACCCGGCAGAAGCTGAGGCGATTCCTGCGCAAGGTGGAGAGTGACGACAGCTATCGCATCACTTTCGCGACGGCAGAGACAATCGACCGTGACATGGATATTTTGTTCGACCTTTGGCGCATCAAATGGACCCCGTTCAAGGGCAAGGAGCGCACCGAAAAGCTGATATCCGCAACGCGGGAAATGCTGATGGACAGTTTTGCCGATGGCAATCTGGATGTTCCGGTGCTGTGGCACGGCAACCAGCCGCTGGGAGCACTTGCCAACATTGTCGACCGACAGAAAAGTACAATCCTCTTCTATATTACGGGGCGCGACGAGAACTGGAAGACCCCTTCCCCCGGATTGATCCTGCATGGCTATTGCATCCGTCGCGCGATTGCCATGGGCTTCACCCATTACGATTTTCTTCGTGGAAACGAGCCGTATAAATACATGTTTGGCCCGGTGGACCGGCCAATCAGCTGCACGCTTTTTCGCACGCGGGATGGCGAGAACCTGCAGGGCAAGCTTCACCCTTTCAGCATCCGCTTCGTCTATGAAGAGGCTTTGAAGTTCTACAAACGGGGCGCGAAGGCGCAGGCGGAAATTTCCTTCCGGCAAGTTCTGGATGCCGCGCCGGAACATAGCGGGGCCATATTCGGTCTGGCCAATCTCATGTTCGAAAAAGGCGCCTTCAATGAAGCCGAAGAGGCCTATGCCTCGCTCAGCCGCACACTTCAAAATCCGCTGACCGTTCTGCTGCGGCTTGGCGAAGCCCGGCTTGCGAAACAGGATTACCAAGGAGCTGTGGCGGCGTTTGAGGATGTGACCCGTCGCGCGCCATTCCACCACGAAGCCCTGTATAAATGCGGGATTGCGCTTGTTGCAGCCAACCGAAAAACGGAAGCGGCAGCGGTTTTCGAGAAGCTTCAAAATTTCCATTCCGACGACAGGCAGAACATGGAATATGCCGAAAAGGCGCGCAATACGCTGACCCGCATCCGCGCGTCGGCCTCTCCTACCGAGATCGAGACATCCACAATGCTGGCCATCAAAAAGCAGGAAACGCAGCGCCGCTGGGTGGCGCCTAAAGTTCTACATTGATTTCAGCCCCGTAAGACCATTGACCGTTTGATGAATGCAGACTGTCTGCTAAGACTTGTTCCCGAATGCGAGCAGGGAGGTCTTATGCGTTCAGTCCTTCAAGAACTGGAAAGCCGCCGCAGCGAAGCCCGTCTTGGAGGCGGGCAGAAGCGCATCGACGCGCAGCACGCCAAGGGCAAGCTGACCGCGCGAGAACGCATAGACGTTCTTCTGGATGAAGGTTCCTTCGAGGAATACGACATGTATGTGACCCACCGCGCGGTGGATTTCGGCATGGCGGGCCAGAAGATTGCCGGAGACGGTGTCGTGACCGGATGGGGCACGATCAACGGGCGTCAGGTCTACGTGTTCTCGCAAGATTTTACCGTTCTCGGCGGTTCGCTTTCCGAAACGCATGCACAGAAAATCTGCAAGATCATGGATATGGCGGTGCGCGTTGGCGCGCCGGTGATAGGGCTGAACGATTCCGGCGGTGCGCGTATCCAGGAAGGCGTTGCCTCGCTGGCAGGCTATGCGGAGGTGTTTCGCCGTAATGCCGAGGTGTCCGGCGTCATCCCGCAAATCTCGGTCATCATGGGCCCTTGTGCGGGCGGCGCGGTCTATTCGCCCGCCATGACGGACTTCATCTTCATGGTGCGCGATACATCCTACATGTTCGTGACCGGGCCGGATGTCGTCAAGACCGTGACGAACGAGATCGTGACGGCGGAAGAGCTTGGTGGCGCTTCAACCCACACAAAGAAATCTTCCGTTGCGGATGGCGCCTATGAGAATGATATCGAAGCGCTGGAAGCGGTGCGCGCTCTGTTCGATTTCCTCCCCGCCAACAACCGCCAGAAGCCGCCGACGCGGCCTTTCCATGACGATCCCGCCCGCCTTGAGCAGAGGCTCGATACGCTGATCCCGGACAGCTCCAACAAGCCTTACGACATGAAGGAGCTGATCCACGCGATTGCGGATGAAGGCGAGTTCTTCGAATTGCAGGAGGCTTTTGCCAGAAACATCATCACCGGATTTCTGCGGCTGGAAGGGGAAACGATTGGCGTGGTGGCCAATCAGCCCATGGTACTGGCAGGTTGCCTGGATATAGACAGTTCACGCAAGGCGGCGCGCTTCGTGCGCTTCTGCGATGCCTTCAATATTCCAATCCTCTCGCTGGTGGATGTGCCGGGCTTCCTGCCCGGCGTTGCGCAGGAATATGGCGGCGTGATCAAGCATGGCGCAAAGCTGCTCTTTGCCTATTCCGAGGCGACTGTGCCGATGGTGACGCTGATTACCCGCAAGGCCTATGGCGGCGCTTACGACGTGATGGCCTCGAAACACATCGGCGCAGACATCAATTACGCATGGCCGACGGCCGAAATTGCCGTGATGGGCGCGAAGGGCGCAACCGAAATCCTCTACCGTTCCGAACTTTCGGATGCGGACAGGATTGCGGAGCGAACGCGCGAATATGAGGAGCGCTTCGCCAACCCCTTTGTCGCCGCCGAACGCGGCTTCATTGATGAGGTCATCATGCCCCACTCTTCGCGCCGCCGCATCGCCCGCGCCTTCGCCTCGCTGCGAGGCAAGCAGGTGACGACGCATTGGAAGAAGCACGATACGATCCCGCTTTGAGGACCACGCACATGTTCAAGAAAATACTCATCGCCAATCGAGGTGAAATTGCCTGCCGCGTCATTCGCACGGCGAGGAAGATGGGCATAAAGACGGTTGCCGTCTATTCCGATGCGGATGCCAATGCGCTGCATGTTCGCGAAGCTGACGAGGCCGTGCATATCGGCCCGGCACCTTCCAGCCAGTCCTATATCGTGATCGACAAGATACTCGATGCCATTCGCCAGACCGGCGCAGATGCTGTTCATCCGGGCTATGGCTTCCTTTCGGAGAACCCGGCCTTTGCCGCTGCGCTGGAGAAGGAGGGCGTTGCCTTCATCGGCCCGCCGGTGAAGGCAATCGAGGCGATGGGGGACAAGATCACCTCCAAGAAGCTGGCGGCACAGGCTGGCGTTTCTACCGTGCCAGGGCATATGGGGCTGATCGAGACGGCGGACGAGGCGGTGCGGATTGCAGCCTCCATCGGCTACCCGGTGATGATCAAGGCTTCTGCTGGCGGTGGCGGCAAGGGCATGCGCATTGCCTGGAACGACGCGGAAGCGCGCGAAGGATTCCAGTCTTCCCGCAATGAAGCCAAGGCGTCCTTCGGCGATGATCGCATCTTCATCGAGAAGTTCGTGGACCAGCCGCGTCATATCGAAATTCAGGTGTTGGGCGACCAGCATGGCAACGTGCTTTATCTCGGCGAACGGGAATGCTCCATCCAACGCCGTAACCAGAAGGTCATCGAAGAAGCGCCCTCCCCCTTTCTGGACGAGGCGACACGAAAAGCCATGGGCGAACAGGCCGTCGCGCTTTCGAAGGCCGTCGGTTATTTTTCCGCAGGCACGGTGGAATTCATCGTGGATGGCGAGCGCAATTTCTATTTCCTCGAGATGAATACCCGGCTTCAGGTGGAGCATCCCGTCACCGAACTGGTGACCGGCATCGATCTGGTGGAACAGATGATCCGCGTTGCGGCGGGGGAGAAACTGTCCTTTGGACAGGCGGATGTGAAGTTGAATGGCTGGGCCATCGAGAGCCGCCTTTACGCTGAAGACCCCTATCGCAACTTCCTGCCATCCATCGGACGGCTGACGCGTTACCGCCCGCCGGGCGAGGGTGCACGAGACGATGGAACGATCATCCGCAACGATACCGGCGTGTTCGAGGGCGGTGAAATCTCCATGCATTACGACCCGATGATTGCCAAGTTGTGCAGCTGGGGGAATGATCGGGAAACAGCAATCGATGCCATGGGGGAAGCGCTCGACCGCTTTGAGGTCGAAGGCATTGGGCACAACCTGCCTTTTCTATCTGCCGTCATGCAGCATCCCCGCTTTCGGGCCGGGAACCTGACCACCGGCTTCATCGCCGAGGAGTTTCCGGACGGCTTTTCTGGCGTGGAACCGGATGCGGTCTCGACGGCCAAATTGGCGGCAATAGCTGCGTTTATCCATGACCATGTACAAAACCGGGCCGCGCAGATATCCGGCACGGTGGGCAACCATCGCCGTATCGTGGGCAAGGACTGGGTTGTCCAGCTTGGCAAACTGGAGCACAGGCTTGTGCTCGAGCGTGCCGAGAATGGCACTTCGGTTCAGATCGAAGGCGGCGAAAAGTTTGTCGTCGAAACGGACTGGCTGCCGGGCCGCACGCTTGGCCATTTCCGGCTGGGCGAAGAGGTTCTGGCGGTCAAGGTCGATCTCTCTCCATCTGCCATCCGGCTGCGCTGGCGCGGCATGGACATGGTGGCGCGCGTGCGCACGCCGCGCGTGGCCGAGCTTGCCCGCCTGATGCCGGAAAAGCTGCCGCCGGATACATCGAAGATGCTGCTTTGCCCCATGCCGGGCGTCGTGACCACCATTTCCGTGGACGAGGGCGATGAGGTGGAAGCCGGGCAGGCGCTGGCAACCGTGGAAGCCATGAAGATGGAAAATATTCTTCGCGCCGAGCGTAAGGGGCGGGTTTCCAGAGTTGCTGTAAAGGCGGGTGAAAGCCTTGGCGTGGATGAGGTTATCCTCGAATTTGAATGAGCTCTCTCCGGAGGATCGAGAAATTCCGCTTCCCTCATGACCTTTTTCTGGAATAGATATTCCATTCCAGAAAAGACTATTTCATTCGCGGGGGAGTGAAACACATGCAGGACGTGGCCGCACCGGCAACGGTGAAGGAGTTCGAGGAGAGGCTGGTCGAAGTCTCGCTCAAGCTGCCAAAGAGATTGCGGCAATGCGCCGACTACGTTGCCGCCAACACCGACCGGATTGCGGTTTCTACCGTTGCCGAAATGGCGGAAGCCGCAGGCGTGCAACCTTCCGCCTTCATGCGGTTCTGTCAGATACTCGGCTTTTCCGGCTTTTCGGAAATGCAGCGGCTTTTCAAGGAAAGCTATTCGGGCCGCTGGCCGGATTACGATACGCGCCTGACCAACCTGCGCGACAAGGGTGAGGACAGTGGTGCCAGACTGCTGGCGGAATTCGTGGAGGCGGGCCGCGCCTCTTTGGAAAACCTGCTGAAAACCGTTGATCCATCGGCCTTCGAGACGGCCATACAGGTGCTTTCCAAGGCGGAGATGATCCATATTATCGGCCTGCGCCGTTCCTTTCCGGTGGCGAGCTATCTGGCCTATGCTTTCGAGAAAATGCAGGTGCCTGCGATGCTGCACGCCTCTGTGGGACAATTGCAGAGCGCCAGCGCGGTGAGACCGAACGATGTGGTTCTGGCCATCACCTTTGCGCCCTATTCCGCAGAAACAATGGACCTCGTATCTTCCAGCTGCGCTCGCAACATTCCGGTGGTGGCCATCACCGATGCGGCGGTCAACCCACTGCGGCAATATGATGCGACCATACTTGCGGTGTCCGAAGTGGATTTCGGCGCGTTCCGCTCTCTCTCGGCCACGCTGTGCATGGCGATTGCGCTGGCTGTCGGGATTGGTACACATCGGCAAATTTGAATATTTGTGTTGAAAATGGAAATAATGGAATTTATAGTCCAAATCTAGCGCAGGGGGAACGATGGTGGAGTGTCGTTCCAAAGCGGGAGTTGCGTGAAAGCGCGGAGGAGGAAGATCGTGAAAACACTCGATCTCATCACGATCGGCCGTTCGTCGGTCGATCTTTACGGCGCGCAGATTGGCGGACGGCTGGAGGATATGTCCTCCTTCAACAAATATATCGGCGGCTCTCCCACCAACATTGCGGCAGGTGCTGCGCGGCTGGGATTGAAAAGCGCCGTCATTACCCGCGTGGGCGATGAGCATATGGGCCGCTTCATCCGCGAGCAGCTGGTGCGTGAGGGCGTTGATGTGCGTGGCGTGCGCACCGACGCCGAACGCCTGACGGCGCTCGTCATTCTGGGCATTCGCGACCAGCACCAGTTTCCCCTGATCTTCTACCGTGAAAACTGTGCCGACATGGCGCTGTGTGAAGATGACATCGACCCTGCCTTCATTGCCGAAGCGGCCTGCGTGTGCGCCACCGGAACGCATCTTTCCCACCCGCGCACCGAAGCTGCGGTGCTGAAAGCACTGCGCCTTGCCCGAGAGAACGGCGCAAAGACGGCGCTCGATATCGACTACCGCCCGAACCTTTGGGGCGTTGCCGGTCACGGCGATGGCGAAAGCCGCTTCGTGGAATCCGCCAAGGTTACGGAAAAACTGCAATCAACCCTCAACCTCTTTGATCTGATCGTCGGCACGGAAGAGGAGTTTCACATTGCTGGTGGCTCGACCGATACGCTGGCGGCGCTCAGCGCCGTGCGCAGGGTTTCCAAGGCAACGCTTGTGTGCAAACGCGGCCCTATGGGTGCGGTCGTTTTTCCCGCCGACATTCCGCAAAGTCTGGATGACGGGGAAAGCGGTGAAGGCTTTCCAATCGAGGTGTTCAACGTGCTGGGCGCGGGAGACGGCTTTATGGCCGGTTTGTTCCGTGGCTGGCTGCGCGGTGAGGACTGGCCGACGACACTGAAATACGCCAATGCCTGCGGCGCCTTTGCCGTGTCACGCCATGGCTGCACGCCCGCTTACCCAAGCTGGGAAGAGTTGCAATATTTCTTCCGCACCGGCATTCGCAACAAAGCGCTGCGCAAGGATGAAGCGCTGGAACAGGTGCATTGGGCGACCAACCGCAAGGGCGATTGGAACACGATGCGGGTCTTTGCCTTCGACCACCGCATGCAGCTGGAAGCCATTGCCAGCGAAATGGGCGTGGATGAGAAAAAGATCGGTGCGTTCAAGGAGCTTTGCCTGAAGGCCGCGCATCAGGTGGCGGAGGGCAATGCCGGATACGGTATTCTCTGTGACGGGCGGCTTGGCCGCGATGCGCTCTATCAGGCGGCGGGTTCTGGCCTGTGGATCGGGCGTCCGGCGGAATGGCCGGGCTCGCGCCCGCTAACGCTGGAGCCGGAGCTGGGACCGGATTGCGGTGCCTTGAGCGAATGGCCGACCGAGCATGTGGTGAAGGTGCTGTGCTTCTATCACCCGGATGATGATGCGGCGATGCGGCGGAGCCAAGAGGAGACGGTATCGCGTCTGTTCACGGCTGCGCGGCGCAACGGGCTGGAATTTCTACTGGAAGTCATTCCTTCCAAGGTGGCCGCGACGGACGACGAAACGACCGCGCGCATTATAGACCGTTTCTACGAAATCGGCGTCTATCCCGACTGGTGGAAGCTGGAGCCGATGAAAAGCGAAGCTGCATGGCGGCAGGCGACCGATGCGGTGAAGCGCAACGATCCTTATGTGCGCGGCATCGTCGTTCTGGGCCTTGAAGCGCCGCATGCCGAACTGGAGGAAAGTTTCAAGCTGGCGGCGGGCTTCGATCTCGTCAAAGGATTTGCCGTGGGCCGCACGATTTTCGCCGATGCCGCACGCGGCTGGCTTTCCGGCAAAATCAGCGATGAGGCGGCGGTTGCGGATATGGCGGAACGCTACGATGCTCTTTGTCGCGTGTGGGACAAGGCGCGCGCCGAAAGCAAAAAGGGAGAGGCAGCGTGAATACGATACGTTTGACGGCGGCACAGGCGCTGGTGCGCTATCTGGCCGCCCAGCTGAACGAAGATGGCGAGACCTATATTGCCGGCGTCTGGGCAATTTTCGGCCATGGCAATGTGGCCGGTCTGGGCGAAGCGCTCTATGGCATACGGGAAGAACTGCCGACCTATCGCGGCCAGAACGAGCAATCCATGGCGCATGCGGCAATAGCTTATTCCAAGCAGCTTGGCCGTCGCCGTGCCATGGCGGTCACGTCTTCCATCGGCCCCGGCGCTACCAATATGGTGACGGCGGCGGCACTCGCACACGTCAACCGCCTGCCCGTGCTGCTGATCCCCGGTGATGTTTTCGCCAATCGCGGGCCTGACCCGGTGCTGCAGCAGATCGAGGATTTCAACGATGGTACCATCTCGGCCAATGACTGCTTCAAGCCCGTCAGCCGCTATTTCGACCGGATTACACGGCCCGAGCAGCTTCTGACCGCCCTGCCCCGCGCTTTCCGCACCATGACCGACCCTGCCGATTGCGGCCCTGTGACGCTGGCTTTCTGTCAGGATGTGCAGGCGGAAGCTTTCGATTATCCGACGAGTTTTTTCGAGAAAAAAGTCTGGCGGCAGCGCAGGCCGGAGCCTGATCAAGCCGAGTTCGAAGAAGCGGTTGCCGCGCTAAAGGCTGCGAAAAACCCGATCATCGTCGCGGGCGGCGGCGTGCATTTTTCTGGTGCCACCGAAACGCTGAAGGCCTTTGCCGAGCGCCACTCAATTCCTGTTATCGAAACGCAGGCGGGCAAATCGGCTCTGGCCTGGGATCACGATCTGAATTTCGGACCCGCAGGCGTGACAGGCGCTTCGAGCGCCAATGCGATTGCGGAGAAGGCCGATCTCGTCTTTGGCATCGGCACCCGCTTTCAGGATTTCACCACCGGCTCCTGGGCTCTGTTCAAGAACCCTGAGCGCAAGCTGCTGGCGCTCAATGTGCAGCCCTATGACAGCGCCAAGCATGACGCGATCAGCTTGACGGCGGATGCGAAGATCGGGCTTGAGAAACTTTCAGAGGCCCTCGGCAGCCACCGCTTCACCGCACCCGATGCCAGCCTGAAACAGGACTGGTTTACCAAGGCCGATGCGGTGACGGCTGCACCCAAAGAGGCCAACAGCCTGCCGACGGATATGCAGGTGATTGGCGCGGTGCAGCGCGCTTCCCGCGACAATACGGTGGTGATGTGCGCCGCAGGCACCATGCCGGGCGAGCTGCACCAGCTGTGGAAGGCAAAGCTGCCGCTTTCCTACCATATGGAATACGGCTTTTCCTGCATGGGCTACGAGATTGCCGGGGGTCTTGGCATCAAGATGGCGGAGCCCGAGCGCGATGTGATCGTGATGGTGGGCGACGGCTCTTACATGATGATGAATTCCGAGCTTGCAACTGCCGTTGCCATGGGCGTGAAAATCACCGTCGTCATTACCGATAATCGCGGTTACGGCTGCATCAACCGGCTGCAAATGGGCACTGGCGGTGCGGAGTTCAACAATCTCTACGCCCACACCAACCAGAAGAACCCGATTGCCATCGATTTTGCCGCGCATGCCGCAAGCATGGGGGCGGATGCGCACAAGGTTTCCACGATTGCAGAGCTGGAAACGGCGCTCGATGCGGCACGCAGCGCAGAGGTCGTAACCGTCATCGTCATCGATACGGACCCCTACCCTACGCCGGATGCCGGGGGATACTGGTGGGATGTTGCCGTGCCGGAAGTTTCGACGCGAACCGAAGTCAAAAATGCCCGTGCAGCTTACGAAGCCGCACTCAAGGAAAGACGCTGATCATGATCCTTTACGGTACCAACCCAATTGCCTGGAGCAATGACGACGACCGCTCGCTCGGCGCCCATATCAGCCTCGACCAGTGCCTGGACGAGACCTCCAAGATCGGTTTCGATGGCATCGAAAAAGGCCACAAGTTTCCGCAGGAGCCGGAAGGGTTGAAGGCAGTACTTGAGCCCCGCAAGCTGCGCTTCGTTTCCGGCTGGCATTCGCTGAACCTTCTGACCAACTCCATCGAAGACGAGAAGGCCGCGATGCAGCCTGCGCTCGATCTGCTCAAGGCAATGGGCTCCAAGGTCATCATCGTTTGCGAGACGTCCAACGCGATCCATGGTGAGGATTCCAAGCCGGTCAACGACCGTCCGAAGCTGGCCGACAGCGAGTGGAAGAGCTTTGGCGAAGGCGTGGAGGCACTGGCAAAACATGCCGCCGAGCAGGGCATTGCGCTGGTTTACCACCACCACATGGGAACGATCATCGAGAGCGAAGACGAGATCGACCGGCTGATGGAAAACACCGGTCCGCATACGAAACTGCTGCTCGATACCGGCCACACCCTGTTCGGTGGCGGCAACCCGGAGCGTGTGGCCAGAAAACACATGCAGCGCGTTGGGCACATCCACGCCAAGAATGTGCGCCCCGCCATTGCCGAGCAGGTGCGCAATGAAAAGCTGTCCTTCCTCGAAGGCGTGCGCCGCGGGGTCTTCACCGTTCCGGGTGACAGCGAAGGCGGTGTCGATTTCCCGCCCGTGCTGAAAATCGCTGCCGACCATGGCTATAGCGGCTGGCTGGTTATCGAGGCCGAGCAGGACCCGGATGTGCGAAACCCGTTCGAATATCAAAGCCTTGGCCTGAAATCGCTGCGCGCTTTTGCAAAAGAAGCCGGGCTGGACAAGGGCTGAAACAAGGAGGCCTGAAAAATGGCAAATCTGCTTCGCAAACCGAGCGGTAAAAGCGGCAAGGTCCATGACATTACGCCGGAAAGCGCCGATTGGGGCTATGTCGGCTTCGGTCTATACCACCTGAAGCCCGGCGAAACCGCGAATGAGAAGACCGGCGAGACGGAAGTCATTCTGGTACTTGTCGAGGGTAAGGCGGAAGTCTCGTCAGAGGATAAGAGCTTCGGCGAACTTGGTGACCGGATGAACGTGTTCGAGCGCAAGCCGCCGCACTGCGTCTATATTCCCGCCGGTTCATCCTGGTCGGTCAAGGCGACGACGGATTGCACGATCGGTGTGTGCACAGCACCCGCCAAGCCGGGCCGTGAAGCACAGGTGATCGGGCCGGATGGCATTACGCTTGCCGAGCGCGGCAGGGGCGGCAATACGCGCTACATCTTCCCCATTGCCATGGAAGACCGCGATGTGGCCGACAGCCTGCTGGTGACGGAAGTGTTCACGCCATCCGGCCATTGGTCTTCCTATCCGCCGCACCGGCATGACGAGGATAATTACCCCGACATGACCTATCTGGAAGAGACCTATTACCACCGGCTGGACCCGGCGCAGGGCTTCGGCTTCCAGCGTGTTTTCACCGAAGACGGCTCGCTGGATGAGACCATGGCGGTTTGCGATGGCGATGTCGTTCTGGTGCCGAAAGGGCACCACCCCTGCGGCTCGCCCTATGGCTACGAGATGTATTATCTCAATGTCATGGCTGGTCCCATGCGCAAATGGCGCTTTCAGAACCACCCGGATCACGACTGGATTTTCAAGCGCGACAATCCCTGATCCTGCATCATTACATCCATCGATTCTTGGGAGGGAATCATGAAAAGTCTGGGCGTTGGCCTGATCGGCACTGGCTATATGGGCAAGTGCCATGCACTCGCATGGAATAACGTCACCAGCATTTTCGGCGATGTGCCGCGACCGCGGCTGGTGACGCTGGCGGAAGTGAATTCCGAACTTGCAGCGAAGAAGGCGCAGGAATTCGGCTTTGCCAAATCCACCGCCAACTGGCGCGATCTTCTGGACGATCCAGAGATCGACGTGATCTCGGTCACCACACCCAACGCCTTTCACCCGGAAATGGCGATTGCAGGGCTGGATGCGGGCAAGCATTTGTGGTGCGAAAAGCCGATGGCGCCAGCCTTTGCCGATGCGCTGAAGATGCGTGACGCGGCGCGACGCTCCGGTCGCGTCTCCGTCATGGGTTACAACTACATTCAGAACCCGGTGATCCGCCACATCAAGATGCTGCTGAAGGATGGCGTGATCGGCGATGTGATGCAGGTCCGCGTCGAGATGGACGAAGATTTCATGGCCGACGCGCAAGCGCTGTTCAACTGGAAGAGCGAGGCGTCCTCCGGCTATGGCGCGCTGGACGATTTCGGCGTGCATCCGCTGTCCCTGATCTTCAGCCTGTTCGGCCATGTCAGAAAGGTGATTGCCGATCTGGTGAAGCCCTATCCGACGAGACCGCTGAAGGACGGCGGCGCGCGCGAAGTGGAAAACCACGATCTCGCCAGTGTTCTCTTCACGCTGGAAAACGGCATCTCCGGTGTATTGATGGCCAACCGCTCCGCCTGGGGCCGCAAGGGGCGCATCGCCGTTCAAATCTATGGCTCCAAGGGATCGATCCTCTACGATCAGGAGCGGATGAACGAGTTCCAGCTCTATACGACCGATGGTCGCGCCGAGGAGCAGGGTTTCAGAACCATCCTGACGGCGCCGCATCACCGGCCTTACGACCGCTTCATCCCCGCCCCCGGCCACGGCCTCGGCTTCAACGACCTGAAGGTCATCGAATGCCGCGAACTGATCGCAGCCACGCAGGGCCACGAGGCAAATACCATCAGCTTTGAAGATGGCATCGGCATCGAGCGCAGTGTTCACGCCATGGCGCAGTCATTCAGGGAAAAACGCTGGGTTGAGACGAGCGAAATTGGCGGCTGACAGCTGAGCCTGTGTGAGCCGGGAGATGAAACGTCGATATGCGAGATATAGCCATTTCCTCGGTGTTCGGCTTTCGTTATGGTTGCACCGAGACCGGAAGTAACGAACCGGTCTTGGGGCCGTAGAAATCCCCTCCTAGGACGGCCAGTGTCGGCCGTTAATGACACCCCTCAGCCATAGGTTTGTGGCTGAGGCGGTCCATTGCGACTATGTAACTCTTCCGCCTTTATATGGCTGGGGAGACCTTGACGCATGTCCAAGGCGCAAGCCTAAAGGTCAGGGTGGTCGTTTCTAGGCGGCTTTCTAACTCCCCGGCCACCAGAGGTTTTCCCTCCGGTGGTCGCTTCCGTTCAATATTGACGAGAAAGCGCCGGGAGACGGGCATGATCGAATACAGCGTCATCGCAGATTTGCTGCACACATTTAGAACCATGTCGGATGGGGTGAAGATCCTCGCGATCTACATGCCCTGCATCTTCGGCCTCGGCGCGATGGCGCTTTATCTCTACCATCTGCGGCACAAAAGCAGGCAACGAGATGCACAGGGTGACGAGCAGTCCCTGCAAGGCACAATCTTGCCGCCGCCCGAGGAAAAGCCATGGCTGAAGACATTGACTGTCCCAGCAGAACACCCAACTCTTGAAAAGCTGCGGCGTCTGAATGATTACGTGGCGCGGGAGGTGCTGCATGATAAGGACAAGCGTTGAGGGGTGTGGCCTGGCGACGGTCGTCCTTTGCTATAGTTTTGACAAAGCCGAATACTGAGGTTGTACGCCCCACACCTCCGTCATCCTCGGGCTCGTCCCACTACTGTCCGGTCTAAACTGAGCAGGTGTTGGGGGCGAGAACAGCTCCCCCAGCCGTCACCCCGCACTTGATGCGGGGTCCAGCCGACGCGCGTCTGCGCGGCGAAAGAGTCTTTCAGACCAAGGACTTGGTCTGGCTGGATACCGGGTCAAGCCCGGTATGACGGAAGTGGGGTTGCACCGTCGCCCTTGGGCCGCCCTACTGCTGTCCAGTCAAGTCAGCTAGCATTCCTGCACAGTTGTCCAATTGGAGCAGCTCAACAGCTCCGCTCCCTCGGCGTCATCCTCGGGCTTGACCCACTGCTGTCCGGTTTAAATTTCTGGACAAGGCGCATGACATTGATTCTACTCGGTTTCAGACGTTTCGCGGCGATCTGGACACGAACAGGAGATCAACGTCATGCGCCACCAGAATAGCGTTTTTCATCAAATACAGAAGCATGTTCCCTGGCAGGTCTTCGAAGGGCTTGTGGATAAGTACAAGGGCGATCACAGGGTTCGGCGGTTTTCGATGAAGGACCAGTTGCTGGCGCTTCTGTTTGCCCAGCTTTCCGGCGCGCAAAGCCTGCGCGAGATCGAGGCAGGGCTGTCGAGCCACCGCAACCAGCTTTATCATCTGGGTGCCCACGGCGTGGCGCGCTCCACCCTTGCCGATGCCAATGCCACAAGGCCTGCGGGCGTCTTTGCCGATCTGTTCTCCCATATGGCGGCTGCCGCCAGCCGAAGAACCCGTCGCCATATCCGCGATGCGGTGCGCCTGCTCGACGCCACCCGCGTCGCCCTCTCCTCCATGAGCGATGGCTGGGCCGATATGGTCAGCGGGCGCAGAGCCGCCAAGCTGCATGTCGCCTACGATCCGAATGGCGACATCCCCATGGCGATGACCATGACAGGCCAGAGAACCAACGACATCGTGCCCGCAAAGGCCATGCCGATCGAACCCGGCATGACCTATGTCTTTGATCTGGCTTACTATGATTTCGCGTGGTGGGCAGCGCTGGACCGGGCAGGCTGCCGCTTCGTCACACGGCTGAAGACCAACACGCATCTTCAGGCCGCCACCGAACAGCCTCCAAGCGAGAGCGATCACATCCTGTGCGACAGGATCGGGCTGTTGGCACAACGCATGGCGCGCTCGAGACGCAATCCCTTTTCCGAACCGTTGCGCGAGATCGCGGTGCGGATCGACACGGGCAGGACCATCCGGCTCGTCACCAACGATCTGGATGCGCCAGCCGAAGAGATTGCCGAGCTTTACAAACAGCGCTGGCAGATCGAACTGTTCTTTAAATGGGTCAAGCAGAACCTCAGGATACGCCATTTCTTCGGAGCATCCGAAAACGCCGTGCGCATCCAGACCTATGTCGCCCTCATCGCCTATCTTGTGCTGCGCATGGCGCAGGCCTGCCAGAGCGCCATCACGCAACCGCTCACCTTCACCCCCCTCGTACGCCTCAACCTCATGCACAAAAGGCGATCCGACCAACTCCTTAAACCACCCACACAACCGTCCAAATCCCCAAACCAGATGGTGCTGATGTGGGACTGAAATTTAAACCGGACAGTAGTGGGCTTGACCCGAGGATCCACAACCGTTTGATTTCGTTGATAACAATGGATCCTCGGCTCAAGGCCGAGGATGACGGCAGTGGGTGGGGCGACGGAGTCTAAACATATCCCACGCTATTCTGCCGCCTCCGTCACTCTCGGGCTTACCCCACTGCCGTCCAGTCAAATTGGCTACCGTTCCTGCACAGTTGCCCAAGTGGAGTAACTCTACGACTCCGCTCCCTCGACGTCATCCTCGGGCTTGACCCGAGGATCCATAACCACTTGATTTCGTTGATGGGAATGGATCCTCGGCTCAAGGCCGAGGATGACGGCAGTGGGTGGGGCGACGGTGCCTAAACATATCCCAAGCTATTCTACCGCCTCCGTCACCTTCGGACCTGTCCCACTGCTATCCCGTCGAGTTGACTACCGTTCCTGCACAGTTGCCCAATTGCAGCAGCTCAACGGCTCCCCTCCCTCGGCATCATCCTCGGCCTTAAGCCGAGGATCCACAAACGCTTGATTTCGTTGATAACAATGGATCCTCGGCGCAAGGCCGAGGATGACGGCAGTGGGTCAAGCCCAGTAAAAACGGCAGGGGGTTTGGCGGCACGAGACGAAGCTAATCAAGCCACCTGAACCGGCTTCCCCGTCTGCCAGCTGAGGGTTGCGGCGTCGGCGAGTTTTTGGGCCTGGAGGCCATCGAAGCCGCTTGGGCGTGGGGCGGTGTTCCCGGTATCGACGGCGTCGATGAAGGTGTTGATCTCGTTGGCGTAAGCCTGCGCGTAGCGCTCGATGAAGAAATTCTGCACGGGGTCACCGGCAAGGCCGCTGGCATTCCAGAGTTCCACGCTGGAATTCTGGATGTTGCGAGCGGACAGCATGCCTGTCGAGCCGTGGACTTCGATGCGCTGGTCGTAGCCGTAAGTTGCACGGCGGGAGTTGGTGATGACGGCGATGCGGCCCGAGGCGGTTTGCATCTGTACGGCTGCCGTATCCACATCGCCCTCGACGCCGATGGCCTTATCGACTAGCGCCGAACCTAGCGCGTTGACCACGACGAATTCCTCGCCCATGAGGAACCGCGCCATGTCGAAATCGTGGATCATCATGTCACGGAAAAGGCCGCCGGAGGATTTGACGTATTCCGCAGGTGGCGGGGCCGGATCGCGGCTGATGATGGTGACGATTTCGATATCTCCCACATCGCCACGGCGAAGGCGGGATTCGACGGTTGAGAAATTCGGATCGAAGCGGCGGTTGAATCCGATCATCAGAGTGGACTTGTTCTTTTCCACCACATGCAGGCATTGATTGATGCGATCCACCGAAAGCGAAACCGGCTTTTCGCACAGTATATGCTTGCCCGCCTTGGAAGCGGCTTCGATGAGATCGGCGTGGCTTGGCGTCGGCGTTGCGATCAGCACGGCGTCCACGTCGCCTGAAGCGATGATCTCTTCCACGCTCGCGACCTTTGCGCCCGTCTGCGCTGCAAGCTGCTCTGCGGCTGCGGGATAAGCATCGGCAACATAGGCGAGTTTCGCCTTCGGGTTGGCGGCGATGGTGGCTGCGTGCACCTTGCCGATACGGCCCGCACCGAGCACTCCAAACCTAATCATGTCATTCACTCCATTGGTATCAAGCTATTGAATTTCGGGAGAAAGGCTAGATGGTGCCATTGAGATCGGCGGAAAGCGTCTGTAGTTCCTTGCCGCCAGCCATCAGATTTTGAACTTCCTCCATAGAGATTTCGGACTTCCCGAACGTGCCGAGCGTCTGCCCGCGGTTGAGAACCGTGAATCGGTCTCCCACCGCATAGGCATGGCGCACATTGTGCGTGATGAAGATGACTGCCAATCCCTTCTGCTGCACCTGATTGATATATTTCAGCACCATGGAGGTCTGGGCAACGCCCAGCGCCGAAGTCGGCTCATCGAGGATCAGCACCTTGGCGCCGAAATAAACCGCACGCGCAATGGCCACGCATTGCCGCTCGCCGCCGGAAAGCGTGCCGACGGCCTGGTTGGGATCGCGGATATCGATGCCGATCTTGCGCATCTCGTCCCGCGTCACCTCGTTGCAATGCTTCATGTCGATATATCGGAAAGGGAAGAACCCGCGCACGGGCTCCCGCCCCATGAAGAAGTTTCGCGTGACCGACATGAGCGGGATCATCGCGAGATCCTGAAACACGGTTGCGATGCCCGCATCCAGCGCATCGCGCGGAGCGGTAAAATCCACCGGCTGGCCATCGACCAGAAACTCTCCGCTGGTGGGGCGAACGGCACCGGACAGCATCTTGATCAGCGTCGATTTGCCCGCGCCATTATCGCCCAGCAGGCAGAGCACCTCTCCTGCCGAAACCGTCATCGACACGCCATTCAGCGCGATGATGGAGCCGTAATGCTTGACGATGTTGCGAACGTCGATGATGGGGGTTTGTGCAGCTGTGGCCATGGCTCAACGCTCCCCTGTTACGCGGCGGCGGATGAAATTGTTGAAGAGAACGGCAAGCAGCAGCATGGAGCCGAGGAAGACCTGAAACCAGTCGGAGTCGAACTGGGTATAGGTAAGCCCGATGGAGACCATGCCGAAGATGACCGCGCCGAAGAAAGCGCCGATGGCCGAGCCATACCCTCCGGTCAGCAGGCACCCGCCGATAACGGCTGCGATGATGGCCTCGAATTCCTTTTGGAAGCCGCGCCGGGCATCAGTGGAACCGGCGTCCAGTACGGTGATGATGGCCACCAGCGCCGCTGCGCAGGCCGTCAGCGCAAAAAGGCTGGTCTTGACGCGGTTGACGGGCACACCGGAATTGCGTGCGGCATTGGGATCGCCACCGGCGGCGAAAATCCAGTTGCCGGTTCTGGTGCGCAGCAGGACCCAGGTGGCGACCAGCGCAATCAGGACGAACCAGACAACGGAGACCGGTACGCCGGTTACTTTCGGCACGCCATTGTCGAATGTATCGATAAGACCTTGATGGCCAAGCCAGAGGAACAGACCTTCGAATGCCTGACCGGAGAAAATTTTCAGCAGCGGGCTACCCTCGACAGCCGAGCTGATGCCCCGCAGCTGCGTGGAACCGCCAGTTGCCCATTTCAACCCGACAAGCGTGAGACCGCGCAGGATGAAGAGGAATGCCAAGGTGACGATGAAGGATGGCAACCGCGTGCGGATAACGATCTGGCCGTTGACGGCACCGACGACGCCGGAAAACAGGAATGTCAGGAGAATGGCGATAGAAAGTGGCTGATCGTAATTGGTAACAAGCACGCCGAAGATCAGCCCGGCAAAGGCGACCATGGAGCCGATGGAAAGATCGAACTCGCCGCCGATCATCAGCAATGCCGCGGCAATGGCGAGGATACCGAGTTGGGACGCCGGAGCAAGGATGGTCATTGCGCCTGCCAGCGTGAACATCGATGGATCGGCCGTCATGAAGAAGAAGACGAGAACCAGCACCAGACCGGCAACCGCGCCAAGTTCCGGGCGGCGCATCATCTGCGTGATCACGCCCACCTTGCGCAGGCGTTCATCCGCTTTTGCCACGGCAGGTGCCGGTGGCTTTGCGCCCCCCGGGCTATTCTGTTCGAGACTGGCCATGTTTCCTCCCATCGATCCCATGCGCGTGCCCGGATATGGCCTCCCCGATGTCTCGGGGAGGATATCGAAACGGGCATACTCTTTTGCTTAGCGGATGCCCTTTGCGGACAGTTCGACAACCTGCGCCGCCTTGTCCTTGGTGATGAGGTTCGGGCCCGAAGGAACGTTGCCGCCGGGGATCAGGCCGTATTTCGCATAGTTGGCGAGGAAGACGACCGGCAGGTAGCCCTGCAGGAACTGCTGCTGATCGATGGCGAAATCTGCCTTGCCTTCGGAGACGGCCTTCAGGAAGTCAGCCGAAAGGTCGAAGGTGGCGACGTGGATCTTGCCGGTTTTGCCGACATCGTTGACGGCTGCGACGGAAGGTTCACCGGCAGTGCCCGCACCCAGCGCCATGACCGTATCGATTGCGGTATCGGAGCTGAGCGACGCCTTTACCTTGGCGCGAATTTCGGTCGGATCGTTGCTGACGGGCAGAACCGTGCTGGAGCCGCCGAAACCATCGGCAAAGCCCTTGCAGCGCAGGTCGAGCGAGACGTTACCCACTTCCTGGTTGACGCAGATGCCCTTCTTGCCGCCCAGTTCCTTCAGCTTTTCGCCTGCGGCCTTGCCAGCAGAATACTCATCCTGACCGACATGGAGCAGCGCGCCGAGTTCCTTGGACACATCTGAGCCGGAGTTGATGGAGATGACCGGAATACCGGCGGCAACCGCCTTCTTGATGGCCGGGCCGAGCGCCGAGGCATCAGGAATGGAAACGATGAGACCGGCAGGCTTCTGGTTGACTGCAGCATCGATAAGCTGGCTCATGGCCACCATGTCGAAGGTTTCCGGCGCACGGTAATCCACCGTGATGTTCATGTCCTTGGCGGCTGCCGTCACGCCGTTCTTGACCACGGACCAGAACGGGTCGTTGGCCTGACCATGCGTAACCGCAACGAGCTTCACATCTGCCGCAAACGCGCCAGATGCAAATCCTGCCGCCGCACCAAGAAGCGCAGCCCCCGCCAAGAGAGCTTTGAATCCGTATTTCATGTCTTCCTCCCGATGAAAACATCTCCACTTGGTGGAGCGTGAAATGTTCAGGCGCTGTCGCCCTCGCCACCCGCACGCAACTCCTCTTGCGCCGGATGATGAACGATCTGAGCCTAGCTCACTCGCCATGAAAATCAAGCGATAATTCCATGAGAATAATTTTTGGAATAAAAATTCTGTTATTGGTGAAAAGGGGACTGATCAGGCATAGAAAAAGCGCGGTCTGGAACCGCGCTTCAAGACATTATGAGAACCGGTCAATGCGTCGTGCCGCGTTCCTGTGCGGAAAGGGCCGCCAGAATATGGCGCATATCTTCCCTTGCCGTGGACAGCACGAAGGGCCCCTGCTCGCTGCCAACGGCGTTGAGCGGCACGAAGAAGATATAGGGGATGGCTTTCGCCTCAAGCTCATCCATCAGCGGCAGCATGAGTTCAGGCCCGTAACGCACATCGATGATGGCACTCGCGAAGTTCCAGTCATGACCGCTGCCATCGGTCGCAGAGTAAGGGCCCATCAGATCGATTGCGATTTCAGACCATGAGGAGACGATCTCGGTCGTCACCGCGTCGCTCTTGCCGAACACGGCTATCGTGAGACGGTCGTTAACCGGCATGCTCTGCTCCTGCCATGGCATCATTGCCTTCTGGTGACTTTCCAAGACTGGTCATAACGCCCAAAGCCGGGGCTTTGCCAGCTAAAACGCACCGCGTAGTCACCTCTTCATTTATTCCGAACAAACGAATGCTCATTTCGGAACATCACGAAATGTTCATCGTTAGGGCGCGGGAGGAAAATAGATGACAAAAAACACGACAATCATGCCGCATGAACGCGGTTGGGCAATCCTGCGCAACGGCACGCTGACAAAGGTCTATCCAAGCAGATACCTTGCCTTGCAGGCGCTGAAAGAAGAGATGACCCGTCACGCCACCAGTTCCGGCAAGGCCGGAAAAGAGTTGCGCCACCCGGCAGGCACCTTCCGGGAAAACATGGGCATGCGCGACAATCGTGAAGCGGGAAGGCGTTGAGCGCTCGCCCACCAACGGAACCTCAGGCTCCGCCCCGCGTTCGGCAAAAAAAGCGTATTGCGCTGAAAGACGAAAGCGGGGACGGATTCTTGGGATAAATCAAACAGTTCCTTATTGCGGACCGGCGCCGCTTCCCGCCGATTTATGGAGCGCGTGGAATTTCGATCCTTTCGCGATTCTGCTCGTCGCTTTCCTGACGGCATTTACCGCCATGCGAGGAGCCGATGGCTGGCTCTCTTGGAAAGTGCCAGCGGTCTTTCTGATCTCAACTCTCATCTTCATCTCGCCGCTCTGCGCATTGACGACAGCGCTGTTTTCCGCACGGGTGACGCACCATTTCATTCTGATGACGGCACTTGCGCCGCTTCTGGCGTCTTCGCTGCGGCTAGAACATTCCGTGCTGAACCGCCTGCCGCCGGAACTCGCCTTCATCATTCACACCCTGATTTTCTGGCTTTGGCATGTTCCTCCGGGATACGCTTTCGCTCTTTCGGGCGACCTTGCCTATTGGAGCATGCAGGGCACGCTTCTGCTGAGCGCGGTCTGGCTGTGGGCCATCATTCTTTCCAGGCGCACCACGCTGATGTCTGCCGTCACGCTGACACTCGGGACGGTGGCGCAGATGGGAATGGTGGCTGCGATACTCACCCTTTCGCGCGCACCGCTCTTTGCCGCTCATCTCGATACGACGCTGGCTTTCGGGCTGGAACCGCTTCAGGACCAGCAGCTGGCGGGCGTGTTGATGTGGACCGTCGGGCTGCTGCCCTATTTGGCCGTCGCAATCGCCCGCCTCTATCAGACGGTCGCCATTGCCCAGGGCGATGGAGAACAGCGATGGTGATGCTGCTGAAATTCCTGCACATCGCCGCAATTTCCATGTGGGCGGCTACGCTGATCAGCCTGCCTGCGCTATACGTTCAGCGCGCCTATGTTGAGCATCGCAACGCGCTTTACGCGCTGCAGCGGCTCGTGCGTTTCTGCTACGTTGCAGTCGCTTCCCCCGCCGCCTTCATTTCCATCCTGACCGGAACGGCGCTGATCTTCTTCCAGCAGACATTCACCCTGTGGTTCACCGTCAAGCTGGCGCTGATCGGCGTCATGGTCACGGTGCATATTTTTACCGGGCTGGTGATCATCCGCCTGTTCAATGAGGGACAGGTTTATCCCGTCTGGCGTTTCGTCAGCGCGACGGTGCTAACGGCGGCAACGGTGCTTGGGATCGTCTTCGTGGTGCTGGCCAAGCCGGACTGGTCACTGACGGGACTGCCCATCCATGCCGGAGGTCTGAGGGACATCGTGCAGTCCATCAGTCCTTGGAAGATACCATGAGCCCGACGCCATGATCGAAAATCAACTTGCCCCCGTGCCAGCCAGCAAGACCCGTAAGGACCGAAGCAATCAGCGAGAGCAGCAGGCCGTGCGGAAGAACCTCGATGCTGAGAAAATATCGCCCGCCCCAGTTTGCGCCGCACACCGCGATCAACGACATGCCCGCAACTGCGTGCGCCCAGCTGGCGACACGCGCGCGAATACCGGGCACGAGAAAGAGCTCTGCGGAGCCGATGAGGCCTGCGGCAATGGCACTGAAAAATGCAATCCCCGTGGTCCAAAGCCCGACGCGCAGCCAAAAGGGATCGGCACCCCACCAATAGAAGATATCGGCGCCCAGCGTGCCGAATACCAGCGCGATGGGGAAATGGACCGTCATGGCATGCAACGGATGACCGGCGACGGCGACGAGCGAACTCGCATCTTTTTCTTCGACCTTGGAAATGACGGGATTTTTCTTTTTCGCGGTTTCCAAAAGAGCCCTCCTGTTTGCGGGACAACCAGCACGGGCCGGTTCCGGTTCCGCAAGTTTGCCGCCTGCCTTCCCGTCGCGGCAGTCCTCACCGGCTGTTCCGGCGATCTCTCCACGCTCGATCCGGCGGGCCCTGCCTCCGCCTCTATCGCTCATCTGTGGTGGATCATGCTGTGGGGTTCGGCTCTTTTATTCGCGCTGGTCATCGGCCTTTTCTTTACCAGCACCATGACCCGCCGCTTTTCCGGCATCCCCGCCTCCCGCTGGATCGTCTGGGGTGGGCTTGTCCTGCCCATTCCGGTGCTGACTGGCCTGTTGATCGCGGCTTTCATACAGGGCGAAACCCTGTTTGGCGCGCGCGCGGAAACGCCAGCAAAGGTAATCCATGTTGAAGCCAGCATGTGGAACTGGAACATGCGCTACGGGCAGACTGAGAGCGATCCCGAGAGCCGCAACGTGTTGCACATACCAGCGGGTGAGACGGTGGAGATTGCCGTTTCCAGCCTCGACGTGATTCACAGTTTCTGGGTTCCACGGCTTGCAGGCAAGATCGATGCGATACCCGGCCATGAAACCCGCATCCGCCTGAAGGCAGACCGGCCCGGCACCTTTGGCGGCATCTGCGCGGAATATTGCGGGGTTGGCCACAGCGCCATGACATTCACGGTCATCGCGCATGAGCCTGCCGATTACGAGCGCATTCTACAGACCCTTTCAGACGCACAGGAAAACACGTGACGCAAAAGACTTCCCCCATTCGTCTGCATAAGGAACTGGAAGCCATATGGGGCACGGGCAAGGGCGTGCGTCGCCTTGCCGCCGTCAACCACAACATTATCGGCGCCCGCTTTATGCTGACTGCGCTGGTGTTTTTCGGGATCGGCGGCTTTCTGGGAATGCTGATCCGCACGCAGCTCGCGACATCGCAGAGCCGCTTTCTCGATGCTGCCGATTACGCGCAGGTTTTTACCATGCACGGCACCATCATGATGTTTCTCTTCGCCATTCCCTTCTTCGAAGGGCTGGCGATCTATCTTCTGCCGAAGCTGCTCGGCACGCGCGATCTCGCTTTTCCGCGCCTCTCTGCCTATGGCTATTGGTGTTACCTTTTCGGCGGCAGCATGCTGATTGCAGCGCTTCTGGCAGGTGTTGCGCCACAGGGCGGCTGGTTCATGTACACGCCGCTCAGTTCCTCCACCTACAGCCCCGGTATCAACGCGGATTTCTGGCTGTTGGGCATTACCTTCGTCGAGATATCGGCGATGACGGCGGCAATCGAAATCATCGTGACCATTCTCAAGATGCGGGCTCCTGGCATGTCGCTGGACAGAATGCCGATCTTTGCCTGGTACATGCTGGTGGTAGCGGGCATGATGGTGATCGGCTTTCCGCCGCTGATCCTCGGCTCGATCCTTCTCGAAGCGGAAAGAGCCTTCGGCCTGCCCTTCTTCGATCCGACCCGTGGCGGCGATCCGCTTTTGTGGCAGCATCTCTTCTGGCTGTTCGGCCACCCGGAAGTCTACATCATTTTCCTGCCCGCTGCGGGCGTCCTGTCCACCATCCTGCCCGTTCTGGCCCGCACGACACTTGCGGGATACAGGATCATCATTGCAGGCATTCTCTCCATGGCGTTCCTGTCTTTCGGTCTGTGGGTGCATCACATGTACACGACCGGAATTCCGCATGTGGCGCTATCGTTCTTTTCCGCCGCAAGTGCGCTGGTGGCGGTGCCGACGGCGATCCAGATCTTTGCCTGGCTGGCGACCCTCGCCCAAGGCCGCCCGTCCTTCACCGTTCCGATGCTGCACGTCTTCGGCTTCTTCTTCGTGTTCGTCATTGGCGGCCTGACCGGCGTGATGCTGGCCATGGTGCCATTCGACCAGCAGGCGCATGATACGCATTTCGTGGTGGCGCATCTGCATTATGTGCTGGTGGGTGGCTTCCTGTTTCCGATGCTGGCGGGTGCCTATTACTGGGTGCCGCATATTTCCGGGCGGCAACCGATCCAGCATCTGTCCCATGCCGCTTTCTGGATGATCTTCATCGGCTTCAACCTCACTTTCTTCATGATGCACCTGACCGGGTTACTCGGCATGCCGCGACGGATGGATAGCTATCCCGAAGGATCGCCTTGGGAATGGCTGAACCTCATGTCGTCCGTCGGAAGCTTCATCATGGCCATGGGTTTCGTGCTGGCGGCGGTGGACCTCTTCCTTGTCTTCCGCTTCGGAAAACCATTCCGGCGCAACCCCTGGCGCGCAGGCACGCTGGAATGGGCAATGCCCACCCCGCCGCCTTCCTACAACTTCGCCTCCCTGCCGGGGGTGGCCAAACGGGCAGACAAGCTGGAGATCGATCGGCTTGGGTCCGAACTGGCGGCGGGGGATGGCTATCTCGGCTTTACCCGAAACGGCTGGATGGAAACGCTTGGCGTCAGCGCCGTCAGTGGCGAGCCCCGGCAGATCATCATCCTGCCGCGCCAGACCTATCTTCCGCTTTTCACGGCGCTGGCCACCGGGCTGTTCTTCACCGCGCTTCTGGCGAAATTCTATATTCTGGCGCTCTGCGCACTTTTCGCCGTCATCATCCTGTTCCTATACTGGACACCAAACGATGCAGCCTCACGCACCGACGGCGGTCTCTATGCGGGAAAGGGACTGGTGCTGCCGCCGCACTTCGAAAGCGGCGATCCACCATCGCTTATGGCGATGCGGCTGACGCTTCTGGTGACGGCCACGCTCTTCACGTCGCTGCTGTTCGGCGGGCTGTTTCTCTGGGGTTCCGCGCCGGGCTGGGAGGGTATCGACCCCTCCACGCTCGCGCCTTCCCTCTGGACCATGGCTGCTTACGGGTGCGCTTTTGCGGCAGCATTGGCCGGTGCGCTTCCCGCGAAATGGCTGCTGAGGCATCGCCATTTTCTTTTCGCTTCCACCTTTTTCTACGCTGTTGCGATCATTCTTCTGCTTAGCCAGCTGGTTACCGGCTATTCGGCGGATTTCCACGCTTCGCGGGCGGTAATCTATGCTGCGGATGTCTATGGCTTCATCCACATCGCTCTCGGAGCATTGTTCTCCGGCTTTTCCATATGGCGGATTCGCACCGGCTATGTCGTCGATCAACGCCTGTCGGATCTCGCCATTGCCGGGCTATGGAACCGCTACGTGGTCGCAACCGCCGTCATCGTCGCCGGCTATCCATTCCTGTTGTTTGCCTTGCAGAGTGGAGGAGCGTGATGAAATACGGGATGGCAATCGTACTTCTTCTTCCATTTGCCGGATGGAGTGCAGGTTTTTTGCTGATCTACGGCGCGCAGGCGGCGGGATGTTCGCTTGGATGGCAGGAAACGAACCTCGGCGGCATCTCATTGCTGCGTGTGCTGCTGATCACGGTTTTCATCGCCACGACACTCGCAATCATTCTTGCCGCATGGACAGCTTTGAAGGCGGAGCATTTCACAGCGCGCACGAGCGAGGCGATGGCGAGCATCACGCGTTACACGGCGGCGGCAGCGATCTTCTCGACGGCCTACGTGTTTTCAGGCGTGTTGTGGCTGAAACTTTGTTGATGGCAGTGCAGGGAGAGTTGTCCAACCCGGCATAAAAAAAGGGAGTGCCGTTTTGGGCACTCCCTCTCCAACCTTCGCTTAACGCGAAGCTGTCTGTATCATACGGCAGAGCTTGACGAGATCCGCCTCATATCCGCCGTTCAGAATATCTGCACAGCGTTTTCTCAAGCGCATCTGCTCGCTTCTCGACATGTCGTTGAATGCCGTGATGGCGCTGCGGCCCGGACCTGTTGGGCTTACGCCCGGCTGGCCGGGTGTGCCCGTTGTCGGTCCTGTGCCGACACCCACGCCCACATCGACGCCGACACCGCGGGTTCCGCCCACGCCAACATTGGCATTGGCGTTAAGACCACGGCTTCCGCCGACCGATGCGTTGATATCCGCATTGATCCCGCTTCTGCCGCCGACACTTGCACTCGTATTTGCATTGATACCATTGCTGCCACCGACGGAAGCATTGACGTCTGCGCCAAGTCCTCCACCGCTGCGTCCACCCACATCCGCTCCGGCATTTATACCACCGCTTCCTCCCACAGAAGCGCTTGCACTCAGTCCACCCCTATCGTTACCGCCCACGCTTGCGCTCACACCCCCGACACTGACGTCCAGAGCATGTGCATTCATCGGAAGTGCCATGCAGGCACTCATCAGCAGTATTTGCGATAGTCTTGTCATGATTTTTCCTCCTAGCAGACTATGCTTTTCTCCCAATTAGCATCCAAGATGCTGTTATCAATACTATATAAGCATTGTCTTTTGTAAAACATTTATATATCGGATTTAACTAATATAAAGATGAGAAATGTTCACATTCCTGTGATTACGCAGGAATCTGTGTCATTTTGATACAAATATATATTTAGACCTTGTCGGCTAGGGAATTTTCGGACGAATGGCGTGAACGAACCTTCGACATAAGGCGGTTATATTCGCTCTCAGCCATGCCGTAAGAGCCGCCCGCTTCCTGCTCAAGCCCCTGTCGATTGATGATGGTGATCTGGCCACGGGATGCGCGGATCAAACCTTTCCCCTCCAAAATATGAAGGGCGACCGTAACGCCGGGACGACGAACGCCAAGAACGACGGCGAGAAACTCGTGCGTCATCGCAACCGTCGTGCCATCGATGCGGTCATGGATCATCAGCAGCCAGCGGGCCAGACGCTTATCGAGCTTGGAAAGGCCATTGGCAACGACGGTGGATGCGGTCTGGGCCAGCATGGTGTGGATATAGGTCAACAGAACACCACGCAGGCTCTCGCTAGTCTTCATTCCCTCCGCAACGACGCTGGCCGGTACGGAGACACCGTAACCCGCGACCTGTATCAGCGTGCGATGACCCGGTTCGGCGCTGCCGAGAATAACGGCAGAGCCCGACATGCCTTCACGGCCGATCAAGCCGACTTCAATGCTCTTGCCGCCAGAAATATGGCCGATGATCGATGCAAGCCCCGTCTCGAAAAAGATGACGCGTTCGATAAGGGTATGAGGCTTCTCAATGACTTGATGAAGGTTAAGCTTCATGATCTGCATATGGGGGCGCAGCATTTCAAAGTCCTCCGGTCGCAGCGCCCTCAATATTTTATTGCGCACGGAGCCTTGATCAGTATCCATTTGAAGTCTTCATTCCCCTTGATCGTCACCGTAACGATCCGGGAAACTAACCACTTGAAAACTTTGAGCAATGCACTGTCATATATCGTACAAAGGGACAAGGCGCTCATTTATCCAATCAATTTAAGGCTCTGCTAAATTTGTACGCGGGCGTACAGTTAGCGTAGGCGCTACATATTAGGGATATTTCAGAGGCATAGGAGGCACTTTCGAAGTCTCAAGCTTCTGATCATGAACAAATATTCCGTTGTCTGGGAGAGATGACGGATCTGATTCGCTGTTGAAACGAGCAGCATCACTTGCACGTCGAACGCAACGTTCCGCCTCCACCATTTTCAGGGCTGCGTTTTGTGCGCTCAGGCGGAACCTCCACCGAGGCCGGAGGTTTGGAGACCAAGGAGAAAGCCCATGAGCGGTTCTGCGCGAAACAGGACTTGATATAGGGTATTCGGAAGAGAACAGAAACTGCGAGGACTATCGATCTAAATCCAGGTCCGCGACGTTATACGCCATGAATAACTCGAACACGCAGCCCGATAAGTTCTGCGGTTCCCTATGCCGGACCGGTGGAATGCCGAAATACTATTTCAACGTATTGACCAGGGACGGCAGGGTGGAGGACCCGGAAGGCAGCGATCTTCCCGGGCTGGAAGAAGCCTATAATTCCGCTATCGAAGATGCCCGTGCGCTGATGAGCGAGGCCGTTCTGGAAGGAAAGGATATCTCTTCGAGAAACATCGAAATCTGCGACGAGAAGCATTCACCGGTGCAGATCGTACCCTTTCGGGACGCGCTGAAGGTGATAGACTAACCCAATCGAATTAGAAATTATTACCTGCGACAATGTCTATTGCACCGCTGCGAGAGAAAAAACTTGCGCGGGGGTACGGTTACGAACATTTACCACCGCGTGCATCGCGCCTATAGTTTCAAGACATTCTCCTTTCCTCAAGCGCAGGCCGAGTTTCCTTGCTCGGAAGGTATAATGTCTTTCTATTATCAGCATCAAAGCCCGGGCGTTTTTCTTAATGACGACCTGCGGATCGTTCAGACAGCCTATTCGGGTGTCATTGCCGAGGTCGGGCAAACCTTGAGGCCCAGCCACGCCGAAGTGGCACGCTACGTTCTGAGAATGTACGATCGCGGTATCGTGGATGCGCAAAAGCTTCAGCAGATCACGTCGCTTCACTTTCACAGCCGCCTTCAACTGTCGCGGCTGGCGTGACCACTCCTACTGCGGTTTAGACAGGACAATCCCTGGCTTTGCTGGGTGCAATCGATCTCCGCTATCGCGTATTCTCGTTCAAAAATAAGCGGCGCTTCCAAAGGAAACGCCGCTTGATAATGTGCTCGTTCTTCAAATCAGTACAGGTCACGCCTTAGCGCCTCACGCGCGCGGCTGACCCTGCTCTTGATAGTGCCGATGCGGCAACCGCAAAGATCGGCCGCGTCGGCATAGCTGGTACCATCCGCAATCAAGAGAAGCGCCTTCTTCTGATCGGCATCGAGATCGCCAATGGCGCGCATGACCTGCTGATGTTCCAGCCGCCATTCTTGGCTAGGCGGTGTCGAAATCGTGTTTTCGACGCCGAGAGGCAGACCGACACGCTCGCGCTGGGCAATCTTATAACGGGTGCAGAATGTATTGCGCATGATGGTGAAAAGCCAGGATTTCAACGCCGTTCCGGGCGTGAAGCGGTGAATGGCGCGCAGGCCTCTCAGCATGGTTTCCTGAACGAGATCATCGACCTCTTCTTCCGTTCGCACGAAACGCCGTGCGAAAGCGGACAAGGCCGGGTTCAAATCCGCGATACCTATACGCAACTCTTCAAGCTGCGCCTCGGTGACGGCGATTTCGGATGTGGTCGTGGCGACATGAGTTTCCATATTCCCCTCCGTTGATATGGAACCAATGCATCCCGGCATCTTCCGTTGCGGTACGCGAGCGTACAGACACGGATGAGTGATGATTTTCTGATGAAACAAAGGGGAGGAAGGAAGGCCCTCTTCAGAAGCAATCGATCAAAGCTGGTAAAGACGCCGCCTATTCGAGCGAGCGTTTCAGGCGTAGAAGTCTGAAGAAGCCGAAAGGCGGGATTGCTTCGTTTTCAACCAGCTTGAAACCGTTGCCGTGCTTGCCGATCCAGGCCTCGATCTTGTCCAGCCGATAGGCGGTGCTGAGGCCGACACGTTCGGCAATGGGCGAGACGGCATCTTCGACAAAACCGGAAATACCGCCGCCCTTGCTGATTTTGCTGACGATGACGATGACGATCTGTCCGCCCGGACGCAGAACGCGGACGCATTCGGACAAAAGCTGCTCCGTATCCGGGACGAGCGTGATGACGAATGGAAGCGTCACCACATCGAAGGAGCCATCTTCGAACTGAAGATGACACGCATCCATCACCTTCAATTCGCGAACATGAGGAAGGTCGCCGCGGGCCATCTTGGCCTTCGCCTTACCCAGCATCTCCTCGGAAATATCGATGCCGGTGACGACGCTTTCGCGCGGATAGTGAGGGAGGACGAGACCGGTTCCGACGCCTATTTCCAGAATATCGCGACCGCCCTGCCCTGCTCTATGCGCCAGTTCACGCTGCGCCCGGTCCAGAAAACCCTTGTAGATATTGTCGTAAACGGGCGCCCATATCTTGTAGGCTTTCTTCTGCTGCGTGCGTTTTTCGACATTCATATGCAAAGGCGGTTCCTCCGGTTTTCAGATATCAGCGCGATACAAACCCGTTGAATCGGCTCGTTTTAGGGTCAGGGTTCTTTTCCTGATGTGGAAAAACAGTTCCACCAATCCCCTATTCGACCTCCTCAAGTTCGTCATTCAGTTCGGCAAAATCAACCGCCTACGTCAACTCATGGAGCGATAGGTGCCAACCAGCAAAATCGTGAGATAGATGAGAAAGGCCCCAAGGGCATAGGCCGCGATGATCATGACGAGGCCACGACCCGCTTTTCCCTTCTGAATATTCTTGGGTTTGTCATCTGCCGACGGGGCGATGAAGGGTTCGTTTTCCGGCTTCTTGGACAAGACAGGCTCCTTTTCAGTCGGCTTCCTAACCGCAGGTGGTGGCGTCGGTTCCAGTGGAGCCGCAAGCAGGGAACACAGGCGGCGGTGGCTGGTTAGATCGCATCACCAATGGAGGTTTCCATGAGCCAGAAAAGCGATCTCGACAAAATCCACCGCGATGCCCAGCCGCAATTTGCACCGGGAAAGAAGACATCGGACAATAATGGCGTCGCCAGCGCCAAGCCCACCGTCATCACCAAGTCGGATGATGCCACGGTCAACAAGCTGCCGCCCGGAACAAAGAAGCCCGAAAAAGACTGGGACATCAATTACGACGAGCGGGACACGAATGAAGGCGATTTTCGCGGCTAAGGTGAGCGGTTTACCGCTCACCCCCACCAAAATCATTCTCCCGAGGTTCCGCCGCCTGTGGCTGCGTGCCGGCCTTCGCCATCATCCTCTTTTGTTGGCGAAGGGGCCCAAGGGCAATATGGCCACCTGGTTCCGGCCAGATGCCGTTTCATTTACTCTAAAGCATTGACCTACCGCTCGTTCAACATCCCGCCATTCATGGAACTAATCGTCTTGGGCAAGGTTGGCCTCGCACATGGACCAACTCCGGGAGGATAACCGTGACACTCAAAGCAATCTGTCTGAACAGCACTCTGAAAGCGAGCAAGGCGGAGGATCCATCTTCCACGGCGGCTCTGCTTCAGTTGATCACTGCGGAACTCGCTGAATATGATGTCACGAGCGAGACAGTCCATCTTGCAGATTTCAACATCAAACCTGGCGTTTCCTCCGACGAGGGTGAGGGTGACGATTGGCCTTCGATCCGAGAAAAGGTCGTTGCAGCCGATATTCTGGTCATCGGCACGCCGATCTGGCTTGGGCAACCATCCAGCGTGTGCAAACGCGCACTGGAGCGCATGGACGCATTCTTGGGTGAAACGGATGATGGAGGCCGAATGCCATCCTACGGCAAGGTGGCCGCTGTTGCCGTAGTGGGCAATGAAGATGGCGCGCATCACTGTTCCGCCGAGCTTTTTCAGGCGCTGAACGATGTCGGCTTTACCATTCCGGCCAATGCCGTGGCCTATTGGGTGGGCGAAGCCATGGGTTCCAAGAACTTCGTCGAGCTTGAGGAAACACCACAGGCCGTGAAGAGCGCGATCACTATGCTGGCCGTCAATACGGTTCATCTCGCCAAGCTTCTGAAGGCAAATTCCTACCCCGCCAATTCCTGATCTCCCACCCGACGAGATGAAAATGAAACGGTCCGAAAACGATACCAAGCTGACAGTCAAACCTTACAATGCGCCCGCCGGAGGATGGGGCTCTGCGAAATCCGTGACGGAGTATCTGGTTCGCGAGAATGCCGCGACCCGTGCTCCGAAAGTTCTGATGACCCAGAACAAGCATGGCGGTGCCATGTGCGTCAGCTGCGCCTGGGCTAAACCCGCCAAGCCTCACCCCTTCGAGTTCTGCGAGAATGGCGCCAAGGCGACCGTTTGGGAGACGACATCCCGCACAGCGGACCCGAAATTCTTTTCCCATCACACATTGACTGAACTGGAGAGCTGGAGCGACCACGATCTGGAAGCCGTTGGCCGCCTGACACATCCGATGCGCTGGGATGCGGCGCTGGATCAATATGTGCCGGTGACATGGCAAGAGGCCTTCGATGAGATTGGCCGCGAATTGCGCGCGCTCGATCCGAAACAGGTCGAGATGTATGTTTCCGGCAGGGCTTCGCTCGAAACATCCTATATGTGGCAGCTTTTCGCCCGCATCTATGGCACGAACAATCTGCCGGACAGTTCGAACATGTGCCACGAAAGCTCATCCGTCGGCCTGCCGGAAAGCATAGGCGCTTCTGTCGGAACCGCTGTCCTGTCGGATTTTCAGAACTGCGACTGTATCTTCTACATCGGCCAGAACGTTGCCACCTCCTCCCCCCGGCTTCTGCACGAATTGCAGGACGCGGTGAAGCGCGGCGTCAAGATCGTGACCTTCAACCCGCTTCGGGAACGGGGCCTCGAGGAATTCGTCAACCCGCAATCTCCAACCGAGATGCTGACGCCCGGCTCCACCCATATCTCGTCGCGCTACTACCAGCTTCGCAATGGCGGTGACATTGCGGCGATTTTCGGGATCGCCAAAGCGCTGATCGAGGCGGATGATGTTCTGCATGGTCTCGCCCCAAGCCCGATCAACCAGGGCGATACGAAGCCGGAAGATCCTGACAATGCCTCGGCCGTTGCTTTCGCGTCATCTATCGCGGCAGCGGAAAACAAGCATGTTCTCGACCATACTTTCATTGAAGACCATACGCAGGGCTTCGAAGAATTTGCCGCTGCGGCCCGTGCGCATTCTTGGGAAGATATCGAGCGATATTCCGGTCTCAAGCGCGCCGACCTCGAGGAAGCGGCCAAAATCTATGCCGAGTCCGACGCTGTTCTGATCTGTTATGGTATGGGCATCACCCAGCATGTCATGGGCGTCGAAAACGTGCATATGATTGCCAATCTGGCGCTTTTGCGCGGCAATATCGGCAAGCCCGGTGCCAATATCTGTGCTGTTCGTGGACATTCCAACGTGCAGGGGCAGAGGACGGTCGGCATCTCCGAAAAGCCCGACCTCGTTCCGCTCGACAAGCTTGGCGAACTTTATCATTTCACGCCGCCGCGCGAGATGGGGCATTCGACGGTGGAAACCTGTCAGGCCATTTTGAGCGGCGAGTCAAAGGCATTCCTCAGTCTTGGGGGCAACTTTCTGCGCGCCATTCCCGATACCGATACGATGGAGCCTGCCTGGAGAAAGATGCGCCTTTCGGTGCAGATCGCGACCAAGCTCAACCGAAGCCATGTCCTGCATGGTGAGATCGCCTATCTTCTGCCCTGTCTTGGGCGTCTGGAAGTGGACCGACAGCAGGGTGGCGAGCAGCATGTGACGATGGAATCGTCTCTTGCGCATTTCCATGCATCGAAGGGTCAGGTCGCGCCAATCAGTGATATGCTGCTGTCTGAACCGGCCATTGTTGCGGGGCTTGCCAAGGCGACGCTGACCACGGGCAAGGTACCTTGGGACGCATGGGTGGCGGATTACTCCATGGTCCGCAACGCCATCGAACTCACTTACCCCGAGACCTTCCGGGGCTTCAACACGCGTGCCTTCCAGCCCGGCGGCATGAGCAGGCCGCTGCCCGCGCGCGAGCGCAAATGGGTCACTTCGTCCGGCAAGGCGAACTTCCTGACGCCTGCAAAGCTGTTTCCAGTGGATGAGCAGCCGTCGTCCTCCAAGCCGCTTTACCTGATGAGCCTGCGCTCCAATGACCAGTACAACACCACGATTTACGGCTATGCCGACCGCTTTCGTGGCGTTCACGGTTCGAGAAAGATCATCTTCATGAATCCCAACGACATCGCCAAACTCGGCCTTCGGGATGGGATGGCAGTCGACATCGTGACCGCCATAGACGAGGCCTCGCGCCGCGCTGTGCATGGCTTCATCATCATTGCCTATAATATTCCCGAAGGCAGTTGCGGGGCCTATTATCCGGAAACCAATCCGCTCTTTCCGCTGGATCACCACGATCCGAAATCCAAGACACCGGCCTATAAGTTCCTGCCTGTCTCGGTCACCGCATCGGCGATTTGAGTGGACGAGGCCGTTTCCCCAACAGGAAACGGCCTAACCTTTGATGCCGCTCGCTGCGATGCTGGAGATGAACAGCCGTTGCAGGCAGAGATAGAAGATCAGCACGGGAATGGTGATGATGGTGAGGTAAGCCATCACCTCGCCCCAAGGTGTGTTCAGCTGGAAGAAATATTGCAGCCCCACCATGACCGGGCGATAGGTTTCCGACTGCGTGACAAGGAGTGGCCAGAGATATTGCTGGCTGTACATGACGAGGAATTTCAGGATGGCTGCGGTTGCGATGACCGGGCCGCTGAGCGGCATGACGACCTGCGCGTAAATCCTGAACCAGCCGGCGCCATCGATCCGCGCCGCCTCCAGCAATTCCTTGGGAAGATCCTTGAAATACTGGACGAACAGGAAAATCGTCAACCCATCGGCAATCCATGGAATGATCTGCACCCGCCACGAGTTGAGCCAGCCCCATGTGAAACCGTTCAGGCCGAGCCACGGAAGGTTGTTCACCTCCAGAAGCAGCGGCACCGCAATGGTTTCGAATGGAATGATCAGGGTGGCGAGAATGACGGAAAACAGCACGTCCCTGCCGCGCCAGTTTAGAAACGTAAATGCAAAGGCAGCCAGCGATCCGAGGATCAGTGCCAGAAACACCGTAACCGATGTGACGAGCACCGAATTGAAGATGAAGGTGGCGATTGGCGCGCGCGCGAAAGCTGCCGCGTAATTATCCAGTGACAGATCGCCGACTGGCAGGAAAGCCCGCATGGATGTCGCGTCGCGCAGCAGTTGGTCATTGGGTTTGAGCGAGGAAAATCCCATGAAGAGCAGCGGCAGAATGAAGACCGCCGCAAAGGCGATCATCACCGCATAATTGAGCACGAGGAAAAGCGGCGATTTATGACGACCGGCCTGCATCATGCCTTCCCCCGTGTGATGTATCGCTGCACCAGTGAGATGGAGAGGACCATGAGGAACAGGATGACCGAGATAGCGGAACCCGCCGCAATATCCTGCTGCCTGTACCCTCGCTCCACCGCCTGATAGACCACGCTCTGTGTTGCATCGCGCGGACCTCCCTTGGTCATCACGTCGATCTGGGCAAACAAAGCAAAGGCTTGCATCGTGATGACTATGATGATGAGGACCGCCGTGTTGCGCAAAAGCGGCCAGGTAATCATGCTGAATTTCTGCCAGCGGTTGGCACCTTCAATATCCGCAGCCTCGTAGAGACTTGGAGAAATGGTTTGCAGGCCGGAAAGCCAGATCACCATATGAAAGCCGACGCCCTGCCAGACGGACATGACGAGAATGGCCCAAAGCGCCGTATCGGTTCGGCCCAGCCAGTCCACCGGCTGGAACAATCCGAAACTCATATAGCTGAGGAGACTGTTCAGAAGCCCGTTATCTGCCGCATAGATGAAGCGCCAGAGCAGGGCCACCACCACCACCGACAGCACCACCGGCATGAAATAGATGGCGCGGAAAATGGTGACGCCGGGTATCTTCTGGTTGACGAGCAGCGCCAGAAACAGCGCAAGCGCCGCCTGAACCGGGGCAACGACGATGACGAATGACATCGTGTTGACCAGCGACGTCAGGAACACCACGTCGCGTGCGAGAATGACGATCCGGTTCTCGCCCCAACCGAAATTCTTATATTCGCGCATGCCATCGAGATGCGGATAATCGGCATTGTTGCGGGTGAAATTGCGAATGCGCGGATAGGAAATTTCCCCATCGTCATCCCGCTTGATGCTGCCATCGTCTTCACGCTCCGGTTCAAGTGTCAGCACACCCACGCCCAGAAGGCGGGTGTAGTTCTCCGTGCCCACGAATTCCGTCGGGTTGGGCGAGGTCAGCCGCTGGTTGGTGAAGGAAAAGCCGAGACCGAGCAGGAACGGCGTGATCAGGAACAGGCCGATGAGGAGGATTGCCGGTGCGGCCATCAGCCAACCCGCCGCGCTGTTGCGGGTCAGCTTTTCCTGTTGCGTGAAGAGAGACATAGGCTACTCCCCCTACTTGGGCTTGTAACCGCCGTTGCGCTCTATGTTGTTGTCGATTTCGTCCGTCGCATTATCCAGCGTGTCCGCCACATCCGCGCCATTGGCGATATCCGAAATCGCTTTGGCGAAGACCGGCGAGATGAAGGCATAGGCCGGTGTGACCGGGCGAAGCGTTGCCTGCCGTTTAGAAAGTTCGAAGAACACTTCCAGCGGACCACCCTTCTTGTAATTCTTCGTCATCTGCGCAGCGGAAGAGGTTGCGGGGACCAGCCCGATGGCGTCGGAGAACTGCGCCAGATATTTGTCCTGAATGGCGAATTCGATGAAGGCGGATGCGCCATCAGGATGCTGACTGGTAGCTGAAACGCCGAATTGCCACGATCCGGCATCGATCTTCGGGCCCTTGCCGAAATCCGGTGCTGGCAGGAAGAGAAGATCGTCTCCGTATTTCTCCAACGCCTTTACCGCAACCCAGTTGCCCATCCATTGCAAGGCGTGGCGGCCCTCAAGGAAGCCAGTTTCATGATCGGCAGGGGATTGGGAGGTGCCGGGGGCGAGCTTCTTTTCGAAGAGTGACTGCCACCATTCACCGAATTTGACGGCATCATCGCCGTTTAGCGCATCTTCTGCCGTCTGGTAGCCATCCTTGTTGATCAGGCTGCCACCAAAGCTTTCAAGGAAGGGGCTGAAGGCATAGCTGTACCATTCCGTCTTGTCGGCCATGCCGAGGTCGATGGCATATTCGAACTTGCCGCTCGCCTGCAGCTTTTCGAGTGCCGCGTTGAACTCATCGCCGGTCCAGGGCTTATCGAGCGTGGGAATGGGGATACCATTCTCGTCCAGCACAGACTTGCGGGCAAAGACCGCAACCGCGGCATCCCACAATCCCACGGAATAGAGCTTATCGTTCCACTTTCCGACAGCGCCGGGCAGGAAGTTCGCGATCTTTGCTTCATCGATCTTCAAAGGCTGGAGGTAACCGGACCACACCCAGTTGGGCATGTTCGGCCCATCCACATCGAGAATATCCGGGAGCTTGTTGGAAAGTGCGGCAGCGGTAACGGATTCATTATAGGCGCTTTGAGGAAATTCCTGGAGCGTGACGCGCCACTGTGATTGAGACGCGTTGAAATCGTCGATCACCCCGGTCAGGATTTTGCGTTCCTCAACATTGCCAGCGCCATGATACCACATGGTAAGCGCGGTTTGAGCCGATGCGAATGTGGAAAACAATACCGATGCGGCAGCGGTTGCGCCGAACGAAATAGCTTTCTTTTTCATAAACAGTCCTCCTCCTGAGAGGAGGTAACTTCAACATCTACAGATTGTTCCCGAAAAAAGTTCCTCCTCAGGGATGCGAAATTTTCGAAAGTCGGTCCGAAGCCGGACAGAAACCTCTGGAAACAGCGGGACCGCTGCCCATGCGGAACTTTCGCTCCGATGCCGAATTTAAGCAGAATGGCACATAGCGCGAAAAGCAGACATGTTCAGGATCATCAACCCGATGCACGCGACCGGCTGATCGTCGCGCTCTACGCGCAGCTGAAAGCAGAGCGGGAAACGCGCGAGGCCATGGAGTGGGTCGCGCGCCACGGCGGGCTTTCGCCGGATGTTCTGGAAGCCATGGCATCCGACCCCGTTCCGGTGTTTTCGCAGGAAGACGTCGTTGCGGTGGAGCGCATCATAGACCGCGAGCAAACCAAATCAGGAAACTCAAGAGGAAGCTGAGTAATGGCACCGAGAGCCGTGTGGAGAGGTAGCATCAAATTCGCTGATTTTCAGTGTGATGTAGGACTCTACACTGCGATCTCATCCTCCGAGAAAATCTCCTTCAACATCATCAACCGCAAAACGGGCAACCGGGTGGAGCGGCAATATCTGGACAGCGAAACCGGCGACAAGGTGGAGCGGGATGATCAGGTCAAAGGCTACGAGCTCGATAATGGCGACCACCTGATCGTTGAAGGGGATGAGCTGGCGGAACTGATGCCGGACGGCAACAAGGTCATCCGCATCAAGAATTTCATCGAATGCGACGAGGTGGACAAACTCTATTTCGACAAGCCCTACTACCTTTCCCCTTCGACCGACGAGGATCGCGAAGCACTCTCCCTGCTGGCACAGACGTTGCGCGAGAAAAAAGTGGCGGCACTTGCGGAAGCAATTCTCTTCCGCCGCAACCGCATGGTTCTGATCCGGCCCGATGGTGACACGATCATCGCCACCACCTTGAACTATGATTACGAGGTCCGCTCGCAGGCCGCTGCCTTCAAGACCATTCCAGATATCGAATTCGATGATGAGATGCTGGATCTTGCAGGACACATCATCAAGAAGCGCGCAGGCAAATTCGATCCCGCCAGTTACAGCGACCGCTATAACGACGCGCTCATCGAACTGGTAGAGGCGAAGATTGCGGGCAAGACGATCAAGAAACGCGCGCCGGAAAAACGCGACAATGTAATCGATCTGCGAGAGGCGCTGCGTGAAAGCGCTGGCGTGTCCGAAAAAAAGACCGGCAAATCCAGCTCGTCCGGCAATGCCAAGCGCAAGAAGGCGAGCTGATAGATGGGTCTGCAAGCCTACAACCAGAAGCGCCGTTTCGACAAAACCCCGGAGCCGAAAGGTGAGGCGGCGGGCAGTTCCGGCAACAGTTTCGTGGTACAGAAGCATGATGCGCGAAGGCTTCATTATGATTTCCGCCTTGAGATGGACGGCGTTCTGAAAAGCTGGGCGGTGACGAAGGGACCGAGCCTGGACCCGAACGAAAAGCGCCTCGCAGTCCATGTCGAAGACCATCCGCTGAGCTATGCGGATTTCGAGGGCATCATTCCCAAGGGCCAATATGGCGGCGGCACCGTGATCGTCTGGGATCGCGGTACATGGTCTCCCATCGGCGATGTGAAAAAGGCCTATCGGAAGGGCCATCTGGAATTCGAGCTTGACGGCGAAAAGCTGAAGGGCCGCTGGCATCTGGTGCGGATGAAGGGCAAGGCGGAGGAGAAGCGCGAGAACTGGCTTCTGATCAAGGCGCATGACGATGAAGCCAGCGATACGAGCGACATCATCGAGGAGGCCGCCAATTCGGTAAAGACCGGCAGAAGCCTGGAGGATGTGGCGAAGAACCCTCAGGATACATGGAATTCGAAGGAGACATCGGCCAAGAGCAAACCTCCGGTCAAAGCCGAAAAGCAGGTGCATGATTTTCCGAAAGGAAGCCGCAAGGCCTCCATGCCGTCTTTCATCAAACCTGCTCTTGCCACCCTGAAAAACAACGCCCCCGAAGGGACCCGCTGGCTGCACGAAATCAAGTTCGATGGCTATCGCATTCAGGCGAGGATCGAGAAAGGCGAGGTCGTGTTGCTGACCCGCAGCGGCCTCGATTGGACGGAGAAATTCGGCGATGCAATCCGCGAGGCCTTCACCCGGCTACCTGTCGAGACGGCGATCATCGACGGCGAACTGGTTGTCGAGAAAGAGAATGGCGTTTCCGATTTCTCCGCTCTTCAGGCTGATTTGAGCAACGGGAAAAGCGATCGCTTTCGCTACTACGCCTTCGATCTGATCTATCTGGATGGCCGCGATTTGCAGAGTGCCGAGCTGCTGGAGCGCAAGGCGCTGCTGGAAAAGCTGCTTCCGTCCGATGATCCCGTTCTTTACTATAGCGCTCATTTTCAGGAAGAGGGCGACCGCGTGCTTCAGCATGCCTGCACGCTTGGGCTGGAAGGCGTCATCTCCAAGGTGGCGAATTCGAAATATGTTTCCGGGCGCAAGGGCCAGTGGATCAAATCCAAGTGCAGCAGCGGCCAGGAATTCGTCATTGGCGGTTACACCCTCTCCTCGGCATCGGATCAGGCAATCGGCTCGCTTGCGCTTGGTGTTTATGAAGGTGGCAAGCTGCGCCATGTCGGTCGCGTCGGCACCGGCTTTACCGCAGAGACTTCCGAGCAGATTTTCGACAGGCTGAAGCCGCTCAGCCAAGAGGAAAGTCCGTTCTCAAAAAAGCTGACAGCGCTCGCGCGGAGGGGTCTGCACTACGTCAAACCGGAACTGGTGGCGCAGGTGGAGTTTCGCGGTTGGTCAGGCGACGGCAACCTCCGCCACGCCTCTTTTCAGGGGTTGCGCGAGGACAAGGCCCCGGAGGAAATCCGAAAAGAGGTTGAGAACGTGACCGAAACGGAAAAGCCGCAAACGAGCGTGAAATTTACGCATCCTGAAAGGCTCTACTGGCCCGAAGAAAAGATCACCAAGGCGGATCTTGCGGAATACTATGCCGAGGTCTGGGAACACATCGAGCCCTACATCACCAACCGCGCGCTTTCATTGCTGCGCTGCCCGGAGGGCATCGACGGGCAGACGTTTTTTCAGAAGCACCCGTGGCGGGGCATGAACAAGGCCATCGGCGCGATAAAGGACCCGAAGGACAGGCACGGCGAACCTCTGGTGGTGATCAAGGATTTCGATGGCATGATGGCATTGGTGCAGTCTGCCGTGCTGGAAATACACCCATGGGGCTCCACCACCAAATCCTGGGAAAAGCCGGATATGATCACCATGGATCTCGATCCCGCTGACGATGTGCCGTGGCCTGCGGTGGTGGAGGCGGCATTCGATCTCAAGTCCCGCCTCGAAGCGTTGGGACTTGCAGCATTCGTCAAGACGTCCGGCGGCAAAGGCCTGCACGTCGTCACACCTCTCGAACCGAAGGCCAGCTGGGCGAAGGTGAAGGGGTTTGCCAAAAAGCTGGCAACCGACATGGCGAAGGCAGAGCCGGATAAATATCTGGCCGTCGCCACGAAAGCCAAACGGAATGGCCGCATTTTCGTGGATTATTTGCGCAACGGTCGCGGAAGCACGGCGGTCGCGCCCTATTCCACCCGCGCCCGGGCTGGCGCCGCAGTCTCGATGCCACTGGAATGGTCGGAGCTTTCCGATATTGCCGGGCCTGCCGAGTTCACTATCAAGAACACGCCAAACCGCTTGAAAGCGCTAAAGACAGACCCCTGGGCCAAATTCTTCGCCTCGGCCAAGCCGCTGCCGGGTTAGGCTTTAAGGCTCTTTTTCAACGCATCCATGATATTGATGACGTTGCCGCCCTGTTTGGCGGCGGCTGGTTTCTTCGCCTTGGACTTCGGCAGCTCCTTGGCCTTTGTTTTCAAGAGCTTCTGGACCTTTTTCTGCACGGTGTCCTGCACCAGCGAAGGCTTCCAGCCTGTCAGCTGCTTCTCGATCTGCCGGTCCAGCGCCTCATGCAGTTCCTTGTCTGCCTTGGTCTTACTGTCGACCGTATCGACCGCCTCGCGCACCTCTTCGCCGTAATGCAGCGTCCAGAGAATGATGCCCTTGCCGGAAGGCTCCAGCAGCACGGCATGTTCGCGCCGGTACAGAACGAGCCTTGCTATGCCAACCACCTTGTTCGCCTTCATTGCCTCACGAATGACGCTGAAAGCCTCGGCACCGATCTTGTCCTCAGGCTTGAGGAAATGCGGGCGGTCGTACCAGATCCAGTCGATGGAGCCTGCCGGAACGAAGGTCTGAATGTCGATTGTTCTGGTGCTTTCCAGCGCCACGGCGTCGATCTCGTCTTCCTCAAGCAGAACGTAATCACCGTCTTCCTTGGGAAAGCCCTTGACTTGGTTCTTGTCCGCTACGGGCCGGTGCGTGACACTGTCCACATAACGGCTTTCCACGCGATTTCCCGTTTCGCGATTGATGACGTGGAAACGGATTTTGCCGCTTTGCGAAATCGCAGGCGTCAGCGACACCTTGGCCGTGACCAGCGACAATCTCAGATGACCTTTCCAGAACGTCTGCCTCGGCATGGGAACTCCTTGACGCGAACAACCAGAGCGCGGCTTTGCAGCAGCCTCTTCTAATCGCAAAAAGGGGCCGGAAGTTCCCCGCTCAGACCCAGCCGTCTACAGTCTTTTGCAGAAGCGGCGTGGAGAATGCGGCGCGCACCCGCGCAGGCCATTCCGGGCTTAGGCTTTCCAGCTTTTCCCGCCACCGATCCGATTGCAGCATGGCCGCACCGACAGCGACCGGCTCGATGCCGGATGCGCCAAGCAAAGAAAGCCCGGAAATGATGGAGGTGCCGCTCGACATCACGTCATCGACCAGCACCACCCGCCGCCCTTCCAGAAGCGGCAGCATACGCGGATCGAGATAGAGCCGCTTTTCCTGCTGTGTGGTGATGGAGGACATCGGCACCGAAAGCTCATCGAAGTACCAGAATTTGCGTGACGTCCCAAGCGGCACATAGCGGGAATGGCCTAGACGCCGCGCCACTTCGCTGGCAAGCGTCAGGCCCAATGTCGGCAATCCGACGATGATCTCCGGTTCGAATGCTTTCAGTTTCGCAGCCAGATCATCCGCCAACACGCCGAGCACCTCGAACGAGGCCTGATTAACGATGAGCGAGGCAAGCGCATGCTGCCCATCGCCAAGCGGACGGATTGGCAGACGCAATTGCCGCCCATCGTCCAAAGTCACCGGATAAAAATCGACATGGGGGCCATTGGCTGGAAAGCTCTGCGGCGCATGGATGTGCTGCCAGAATTCGTGAGGCTTCATGTCCGCGGCCTTTCGCTCTCGATTATTTTCCGAACCATGATCGATTCCGTTTATTCTCAGGTGCTTTTGCACTAGAAAAGTCACCTGATCTACATGTTAAGCGGTTGCCCGCATGACATGCGCAATATCCAAGGAATTCTTCGCATGAAACCCTCGAGCCTGATCGCAAACGATCTCCCTTTTCTGACCGAACTGCGGCGCGATCTGCATGCCCATCCGGAACTGGGGTTTGAAGAGGTACGGACCAGCGATATCGTTGCGCGCCATCTGCAAGACGCAGGAATTGCTGTGCATCGCGGGCTTGGTGTGACGGGCGTCGTCGGCACACTTCAGGTCGGAAACGGCACGCGCCGCATTGGACTACGCGCGGATATGGATGCACTCGCCATGCCGGAACTGGCGGAACGCCCCTACAAATCGAAAACCGCCGGAAAGATGCATGCCTGCGGCCATGATGGCCACACGACCATGCTTCTGGGTGCCGCCCGCGCGCTTGCTGCATCCAGGAACTTTTCCGGCACCGTGCACTTCATTTTCCAGCCCGCCGAAGAAGGTCGCGGCGGCGCCAGGAAGATGGTGGAAGACGGCCTCTTCGATCTTTTCCCCTGCGATGCTGTCTATGGGCTGCACAACATGCCCGGTCTCGATACGGATGAGATGGCTGTGGTGGAAGGCCCGCAGCTTGCCTCTTCCGATAGCTGGCGCGTGACCTTCAAGGGCGTCGGCACCCATGGCGCAAAGCCGCATCTCGGGCGCGACCCCATTACGGCAACCGGGAGCTTTTTAAGCGCGCTCCAGAGCATCGTCGGACGCGTGGTCGATCCGCTTCAGCCAGCCGTAGTCAGTGCCTGCTCGATACAGGCAGGCGACCCGAACGCGCTCAACGTCATCCCCGATCTCGTCCAGATTGGCGGCACGGCGCGGGCCTATACGCCGGTGGTACGCGACCAACTGGAAGAGGAAATCGGTCGCCTCGCCAAGGGTACGGCGTCCATGTTCGGCATCGAAGCCACTTACGAATTCATCCGCCGCATCCCGCCTGTCGTGAACGACGCAGACGCAACGCACCGAGCACTGAAGGCCGCCAAAAGCGTCTTCGGCGAAAAGACCCGCACCACCTTCCCGCCCTCCACCGCAGGCGACGACTTCGCCTTCTTCGCAGGCGAGGCCCCCGGCTGCTACGTCTGGCTCGGCAACGGCCCGGCAAAAGACGGCGCGTTGCACCACAACACGTCTTATGATTTCAACGATGAGGCGATTGCGTCTGGTGTGGCGTTTTGGACGACGCTGGTGGAGCAGGAACTGGCGGTGGATTGAAGGGAAAGCGCTTGCCTCTTTCGTCATTCTCGGGCTTGTCCCGAGAATCTAATCACGTCGAAAAGGTGGAAGCGTAGCAGATGCTCGGGACAGGCCCGAGCATGACGGTGTAGGGGTCCTACGCCTCAGCCTAACACTTCAATGACCGGCGTCTCCATCACCTTCCCCGTCAACACATCGGCAATACCCATATCCGTTTGATGCGGGCCGATATTGCAAGCGAGGGTCGCGCCGAAGCAGGCTTTGAAGACGAGGTAGGGTGGTTGCCATTCCACGATGTGGCTTACGGCCTCGCGGATGGCTTCGAAACCGGCGGCGACTTCCGAGAGAGGCGCGTCTGAGACGAGGCCTGAAAGCGGGAGGGGCAGGATTGCCGTGACCTTGCCGTTGGATGCAACGGCCATGCCGCCACCGGCTTTGATAACGGCATTGGCGGTAATTGCCATATCCTGTTCGTTTCCGCCGAAGACCGTCAGGTTGTGGCTGTCATGGGAGACGGTCGTTGCGAAGGCGCCCTCCCATTTGCCCCATCCGGTCAGGAAGCCGGTTCGGGTGGTGGCGTCAGCCTTGCCGTGGCGGTGCGTTACGGAAATCATCGTTGTACCTTCAGGCGGCACGACGAAGCCATCCATGACATCTGCTTCGATTTCGCCCCATTGTGTAAAACGAGGCTTATCGATGGTTGCAAGCTTCACGCGATTGCCTTTGCTCTTCACCCGAAAATCTTCAGGCGAGCGAAGCGGCAGCTTCATGGAATTCTTCAGTGGCGCGGCGTCGATTTCGGCCACATCCACGATCATTCTGCCACGCTCGGCGACCGGCGTTCCGCTTGCCAGAACATGGCGCGCGGCAAATTGCGTAAGATCATCGAAGACGACGATATCAGCGCGACGTCCAGCGGCGATCAGACCGAGATCGTTTCGCTGAAGGCGAGCGGCGGCATTCAGGGTTGCTGCCTGCAACGCCCATTGTGGGCGCATTCCGTATCTCACCAGCCGCCGCACGACATCATCCAAACCGCCGCCATTCAGCAGGTCGTCCGGAAACACGTCATCGGTACAAAGCGTCAGCGTCTGGGGCAGATGGCCAAGCCTGTTCAACGCTTCCACGAATTCCGGCAGTAGATGATCGTGGGAGCCGCGCAATTCTATCGTTAGACCAGCGCGTAGCTTCGCCATAAGGTCGTCTGCCGAGGTGAGTTCATGATCGGAGCTTACGCCCGCTGCCATGAAGGCGTTGAGATCGGCACCGGCCAGGCCGCGCGCGTGGCCGCAAATCAGCTTGTCGGCCAGCAGGCCTTCCTGAAGAATGGCGCTCATACGAGGATCGCGGTCGATGACGCCGCGCATGTTCATGACCTCGGCAACGCCGCCGACTTCTGCCCAGAAAAGAATTTCGGCCAGCGCCGTCGCATCGAAATCTCCACCCGCCTGCTCCAGACCGGGCGCGGAAGGCACGCAGGATGGGGCGAGCATGATGGCGCGCAAGGGCAAGCCACGGCTGGCCCTCGTGGCCCAGCACATGCCGTCCACACCGTGGACATTGGCAAATTCATGCGGGTCCCACACCACGGTCGTCACGCCTTTGGCAACGACTGCGCCAGCATAGGCGGCAGGCGTGACCATGGAGCTTTCCACATGCATATGCGTATCGATGAGCCCCGGCGTAATGTAACCGCCGGTCGCATCCAGCACCCTGGCGGCATCGCTACGTGCGCCTGCCTCATGAACACTTGCAATCAGGGGACCGACGAGACCGATATCCGCTTTGCGCAATTCGCCCGTCACCATATCGACCAGAGTGCCGCCTGATATGAGAATGTCGAAAGGCGCATCTCCGCGCGCAGCGGCAACGGCGCGGCTGCGCAGGGCATCGTCGTTCATTCCATCGCGGTCGATAATGATTGGGTTTTCGCTCATCGGCTCGCCTCCTCCAGAAGGGCGTCGAGGATGATCCTCTTGGCATGGTCGGCATCGATTGTGTCGGCATAATGGGCGTTGAACCGGGCAGCATGGGCCGCGCGTGCCTCGACCACAGTCCTTCCGCGCGTCAGGCCACCATGTAACTCCACATCGATACGGGCGTGTTTCCAGCCGATGCTTTCAGGTGCGACCAAAGCGACGGCGGCGCAAGGATCGTAAAGCGCCATGGCTTGCCGCCCACGGCTGGTGGCGATGTTGATGAAGCCTTCCAGCATATCCGCAACCAAAGCCGCATTTTTGCCGGAGGCGTTGCGAATTGGAGCGACATCTAAAAGCGATGCCGTGACTTTGCGGCAAAGATCGAGATCCACCATGCGCAACGGCAGACCATGAGCGATGACGATGGCGAGAGCTTCTGGATCGGCAAAGGCGTTGAACTCGGCAGAAGCTGTATGGTTACCGCTCGTCACGCCGCCGCCCATCCATGTGAGTTCGGTGATGCGGCTGGCGAGATCGGGTCTGGCAAGGCATAGGGCCGCAATATTGGTGAGCGGGCCGAGTGCGAGGACCCGCTTTTCAGCGTCGCCATCCGAAAGCCAGCGGCAGAGCGCTTCGAACGCATTGCTTTCGGGCAGATTTTCCACCAATGGAAGCGTCGCGCCAACCGTCGGGATGCCGGTTTCGCCAAGAATGACCTGAGCCGTTTCGATCTCTCCCAGCACCGGGCAGGCGCGTCCCGAATGGATGGGAAAATGCCAGGAGAACGCTGCCGCGGCACCGGCTGCATTCTGCTGCACCTGCGCAAGCGGCGCATTGCCGAAGACCAGAGAAATGCCGTCTATCGCAAGGCCCGACGACTTTGCCACCAGAATGGCGGCAATATCATCGAAGCCCATATCAGTATCGATCCAGATGCCCATGATCAGTTGAACACCGAAAGGCTGGCTGCCTTTTCGACCGGAAGATCGAAGGCCAGCCTGTCACCGATTGCATGCGGCGTCAGCGCTGCATCCGTCTCGGCCTTGATGGGGCCGAGCGCGCTATCCAGCAGATATTCCCGCGTGTTGCCTGCGAAAGACGCGCCGCGCACGGTCCCCTCAAAAGGACCTGAACCGAGGGTTACCATGCGCGGCCTCCATGCCAGGCCCGCCGTACTCGGAACCTGGCCAGAAAGCGTTATGCGACCGGCGTCTGTCTTCAACTCTGTGCCATCGAGGCGGAAGATGTTTTCGAAGCCGACGAAGTCTGCCACGAAGGATGAGACGGGTGCATTATATATCTCTTCCGGCGTACCGATCTGCTCAATCGCGCCGTTCTTCATCACAACTATGCGATCAGCCAGCGCCAACGCTTCGACCTGATCGTGCGTGACGAAAATCATCGTCACGCCCGTTGCCTTCTGCACACGCTGCAATTCGGTGCGCATTTCCAGACGCAGGCGGGCATCGAGGTTGGAGAGCGGCTCATCCAGAAGAAGGACCTTGGGGTCCATGACCATGGAGCGTGCCAGTGCCACGCGCTGCTGCTGGCCACCGGAAAGCTCTGCCGGTTTACGCGAAGCGAAATTCGAGAGGCCAACGGATTTCAGGCCGGATGCGACCTTCTCATCCAGCGGCGTACCCTTCATGCCTTTCAGGCGCAGGCCGAAGGCGACGTTCTCGAACACGGTGAGGTGCGGGAAAAGCGCGTAGGACTGGAAGACCAGACCAACGGCGCGCTTGTTGGCAGAGACGCGGGTGATATCGGCACCATCCAGATCGATCCGCCCACCGGCAACCGGCATCAGCCCGGCAATAGCGCGCATCGTCGTGGTCTTGCCGCAGCCGGAGGGACCGAGGAGGGCGAGAAGCTCACCCTTGCGGATATCGAGGTTCAGGTCTTTCACGGCCATGGTGCTGCCATAGGCCAGCGAAAGGTTCTGCAGGGACAGGTATTTTGCGTCAGACATAGCGGGAGAACCCCAGAAAACGTTCGGCCATAAAGACGATGCCGATGGACAGGAAAGCGAGAAGCGAGGAGAGCGCGGCGACCGATGGATCGAAGACGATTTCCATATAGCCGAGCATATCGATCGGCAGGGTGCGAACGCCCGGCCCCGACAGGAACAGCGACACCGGCACCTGATTGAAACTGGTGACGAAGCCAAGAATGAAGGCCGACAGGATGCCGCCACGAATATTGGGCAGCACGACGCGGAAGAAGGCACCAAGCCGCGACGAGCCGAGCAGCACCGCTGCCTCTTCTATATCCGAGCGCAGATTGGTGAGGCTGGCAGACACCACGCGCACGGCATAGGGCAGGATCAGCGCCGTGTGGGCAAGGAAGAGCGCAAGCGTAATGCCGACACCGAACGGCACGACGAAATATCGCAGCAACGCCAGACCGACGATGATGCCGGGCACGATGATTGGGGCCGAGACGACGGTGCGGATGGTTTCCGAAAATGGCAGCTTGTAACGCGACATGGCGTAGGCGGCAGGAATGCCGAGAAGCAGCGCCGTAAAGGTGCCGCCGATGGCCAGAAACATCGACATGGCGAAGCTCTCGCGGAAGCTTTCGACCGTAAAGACCTTGGCGATCCACTTCAGCGAAAAGCCCTGCGGCGGGAAGGCCAGCGTATCGCCTGCCGAAAAGGACGCGGCGACGATGATAAGGAACGGGCCGATGAGGAAGCCGATGACGAGTAGCAGTGTCAGCGGAATAAAGAGTTGGCGGGTCATTTATTGTTCCTCGCCGTTGCGATGCGCTTGAGCAGGATGTTGGCGGCAAAGCTCATGACGATCAGGATGAAGGCGATAACGCTTGCAGCGACGAAATTGCTGGAAACCGTAACCTGCTGGTAGAGCAGCGTTTCCAGCATCAGCACCTTGGAGCCGCCGAGAATGGCGGGCGTAATGTAAGCGGTGAGCGAGCCGGTGAAGACCAGCGTTCCGCCCACGACAAGGCCTTCCTTGGTCAGGGGAATGATGACCTTCCAGAACACCTGAAACCAGTTTGCGCCGAGAACGCGGGATGCAGCAACGACATCGCGCGGCATGTTTTCAAGCGCGCTGATCAGCGAAATGATCATCAGCGGCAGGAAGAGTTGCAGCAGGCCGATGAAGACGGCGGTTTCACTGAAGAGAATGCGGATGGGACTATCCGTCAGGCCAACGGCCTTCAGCGCCTCGTTGACGATGCCGGTGCGGCCCAGAATGACGATCCACGCATAGGTACGGGCAACAGGCGATATCATCAGCGGCAGGATGACCAGATTGATCATATGCCCCTTGGAGCCGGGCGGAAGGCTGACGATGGCGAAGGCCGCCGCATAACCGATGACCGCCGAAACGACGGTAACGATTGCGCCGAGTTTCAGCGTGCGCAGAAACACCGTCTGGTTCAGCGGGTCCGAGAAGAAGCTCGTATAGGCTTGCAGCGTCCACCCATCCGGCGTGCGAAAGCCTTCCGACAGAAGAATGAACACCGGCACGAGAAACACCGCCGCCGCAAAGATTGCAGCGGGCAAGGCAAGCGCCAGAGCTTCGGCCCGATTTTGAAACATTACCTTATCCTTTGACCGGCGTTGTCAGCCGTCCGAAACCTACCCGCTCGTCATGCTCGGGCCTGTCCCGAGCATCTGCCCACGTTGAAGTAGCTTCGACGTGAGTGGATCCTCGGGTCAAGCCCGAGGATGACGTTGAGGAAGGGAGCGACGTCGCGGCCTCGCGTGTACTTACTGCCCAACCTTCGCATTCCACTCGGATAGCCACTTGTCGCGGTTGTCGAGTGTCGTGGCAGACGGGATGAGTTGCAGGCTGCGCGCGGTTTCATCGCCATAGGTGATGTTGTTCGCCACCTCCTCGGAAACCTTCACTTGGCTGTTGGTCGGGCTATCCACCAGCTTTTCGGCCAGCGCCTTCTGAACGTCCGTCGAGAGCCAGAAGTCCATGAACTGAAGCGCCAGATCTTCGTTCTTGGTGCCCTTCGGAACGACCAGAACGTTCATGCCGCCCGTCTGGCCTTCCTTTGGCGTTGCCCATGCCAGCGGCAGATCGAGCTTGGTGAAGGGTGCCCAGGAGAAGCGGCCAATCGGCGCTGCCCAGATTTCTTCCTGTTGCATCAACTGCACAAGCTGCGAAGATTTTACGTAGAAGGTGACGATATCGTCCTTCTTTTCGCCCACGGCTTCGATGGCGCCAGCGAGATCAGGCGTGTCCTTACCGATGGCCTTGCCGAGCATATAGAGCGCGGGCGGGCCCTGATTGGTGGTGACGTTCGGAAATGCAACGTGGTCGACGATGCCGTCCTTCAGCAGATCGGCCCAGCTGTCGATCTTCATCTTGTCCGTGCGGTAAACGATGGAGGTGGCGTAGAAATTGACGCCGACGCTCATGCCATCGCCATTCGGGTCCTTGGCGATGTCGTAGAGCTTTTCGATGTTTGGAACCTTGGCGGCGTCGATCTTCTGGATCAGATCCTTGCGGGTAGCGGAGAGCGCGTCGGCCATGGAAACGATGGCAAGATCGACAACCGGATTGGCCTTGTTGGCTTCCATCTTGGCCAGACGCTCGACGCTGTTGCCGGTTTCGACCACCAGCTTGCAGCCGCATTTGGCTTCGAACGGGGTGTAGACGAGTTCCTTGAACTCATCCTGCGCGAAGGCATAGACGGAAATCGTCAGCGTCTTGTCCTGCGCCTGCGCCACGCCCATGGAAAGCATCAGCGCCGTGCCCGATGCGAGAATGATCTTCTTCATGATGTGAGTTCTCCTGCTGTCGAGGTTTTGTCTTCGTTCTGTTTTTGATTATTGGAAGCGGTGGAGCGGCGAATGATGAGCTCCATCGCGACTTTCGAAATATCGGCAACCACGCCGCCGGAGGCGGAGCGATCTGGCGGGTCTTCGCCATCGATGACCCGCACCAGCGCGGTTATGGCGGTATCGGCAATCCGGGCCATATCCATACGGATCGTCGTCAAGGCGGGCGTGACCACCGGTGCCCAGATCAGATCATCGAAGCCGGTCACGCTTGCCTGTTCGGGAACGCTAATGCCTTCCTGCTGCAATTCCGTGAGAACGCGAAGGGCGTGCAGATCGGAAACGGCGGCAAAGGCGGTGAAGCCCTGCGCGACCTTATCTGCAACACCAAGACGGCAGCCCGCGCCCTCGCGCTGCTCCAGCGGCGCGATCCACAGCGTTTCCGTTTTTGCAGAAGCGGAAAGCCCGGCGCGGATGCCGCCGACGCGGTCGTTCTGCACGTTGGAATCCGGGTTCTTGGCGATGATGACGACTTTCTCGTGTCCGAGACCCGCCAAGTGCCGCCCTATTGCCTGCCCACCACCCCAATGATCCGCCGCGACTGTGTTGCCAGGCGTGGATGGCGAGTCGATGACGGCGACAGGGCAATCGACATCGGCAATGCGGGTGCCGCGGCGCGGCACGACGATCATGCCTTCGACGCCGCGTTCGATAAGGCGATTGATCGCTTCGGTCTGCTTGGCAACATCGCCGTGAGAGTCGGCAATCAGCACGCCATAACCGGCATCCGCTGCCGCCTGCTCGATGGCCTGCGCAATCTGCGGAAAGAGAGGATTGGCGATATCTGGCAACACGAGACCGAGAACGCCACTGCGGCCCGTGCGCAGCGCGCGACCGGCAGAGCTTGGGACATAACCGAGTTCAGCAGCCTTTTTGCGGATTTTTTCCGTCAACTCGGCAGAGACGCGTCCCTTGCCGGAGAGAGCATTGGACACGGTTGCGCCCGAAACGCCAAGCGCTGCGGCAATAGCACTTAAGTTTGCGGCTGGCCGTTGCGAAGCCATCTGCTCTGCGCCCCTGATTAAACGTTTAAGCAGGATAGCGCGCGAGACGGCCTGTGTCGAGTCCGTTCTCGTTATTTCAGATATTAATTGGAGAAGCGGTGAAAGTCCTCCCGCAAAGGATGTGCCGGAGGTGTCTTATTTCACCCGTTCCATGATCGACACGTAGTTGGCGACTGCCGTTCCACCCATGTTGAAAACGCCCGCGAGCTTAGCGTCCGGCACCTGCATTTCGCCTGCGTCCTGGCAAAGCTGCATGGCCGCCATAATGTGCATGGAAACGCCCGTCGCTCCGATAGGATGACCCTTCGCCTTCAGCCCGCCAGAGGGATTGACCGGCAAGCGACCGCTTTTTGCTGTCAGCCCGTCGCGAACGACCCGATACCCCTCGCCGGGTTTGGCCAGCCCCATGGCTTCATATTCGATGAGTTCTGCAATGGTGAAACAGTCGTGCGTTTCTACAAAAGACAGATCGTCAAGCGTGGCCTCGGCCTGTTCCAGCGCACCCGCCCAGGCACGCCGCGCGCCCTCGAATGCCAATGGATCGCGACGGCTGAGCGCCAGAATGTCGTTTGCCTGCACTCTTGCCCGAAACGCCACCGCCCGGTTGAGGGACGCTGCCGTTTCTTCATCCGCAAGAATGATGGCTGCTGCACCGTCAGAGATCAGGGAGCAATCGGTCCGGCGCAGCGGTGCGGCGACATAGGGGTTCTTGTCTGAGACGGTGTTGCAGAACTCGAAGCCGAAATCCTTGCGCATATGTGCAAAGGGATTGTGGACGCCGTTGGCGTGGTTCTTGGCGGCGATCATCGCCAGCTCTTCCGAGCGATCTCCATAGCGCTGAAAATAGGCCTGCGCGATGCGCCCGAACTGGCCGGCAAAGCCGCCGTCTATATTGCCCTCTTCGGCGCGGTAGCAGGCACCCAGCAGAATATCACCGACATCGGCCGTCGGCAGCGCCGTCATCTTTTCGGCACCGACGACCAGCGCGATCCGGCCACGACCGGCCTCAATGAAATCCATCGCGCTGTAAAGCGCAGCCGAGCCGGTGGCGCAGGCATTTTCGAAACGAACGGCGGGCGTATGGGCCAGACGTTCATCCCCCATGGCAACCAGTGCGCCTTGAAAATCCTGCTTCGAAAAGCCGTTATTCATCACGCCGACGAAGATGCCGTCTATATCTTCCGCAGAAATGCCAGCATGCGCGATTGCGGGACCGACCACCGATGCCATAAGCTGCTCGGTGTTTTCCAATGCGGATTTTCCAAAGGGGGAATGCGCCCAACCGACGATCTGCGCCTTGCTCATTCTCATCGTCTCCTCCACGATTTGACGCCATGCTGCACCATTTATGTGGAGGTTAGCATTTCCTTCCGCAACGGATAGCTGAAAATGGCATTTTTGCTAACACCGGTAAGCGTGATCTGTGGCCGCGCCAATTGCACGACGATAATTCTATAAAAATCATCAACAACGAAATGTTTTGGCTATTGGCCGCCCGGCGACATTGCTACGCTTTCAAGTGTGGGCGGGACAAGCGCTGAAAGGTGACACGATGACAGCAACGGTGACTTACCTTCACGAGGAGCGTGAAAAAATTTCCTTCGATGCAAGTGAATTGAAAGCGGCGATGCGCACCGTTGCAGGCGGTGTCTGTGTAGTGACGGCAGGCACCGGAGCGCAGCGTACCGGGGCAACAGTAACCTCGGCAACGGCGCTTTCGATGGACCCGCCGACGATGATCGTCAACATCAACAAGACGTCTTCGACCTGGCCGATCATCGCCCGTTACAATCATTTCTGCGTCAATATTCTTTCGGCAGAGCAGGAAGAGGTTGCCTCACGCTTTGCTGGAGTGGGCGGCTTGAAAGGCGCGGAGCGCTATTCGGGCGCCGACTGGTTCGAGCTTGAAAGCGGCGCTTCCGGCCTGCGGGGCGCGCTTGCGGTCATCGATTGCGCGGTGGAAGACGTGATCGAGCGGCACACCCATGCAATCGTCATCGGGCGCGTGCTTTCCGTCGAGCAGGGCGCAGGTCTGCCGCTGCTCTACCATGCGGGGCGATACGTTCAGATCGCTCAGGCCTGAAACCCGTTTCAGGCCGTCTTTTCAGCTGCGGTATCGGACGTATTGGCGGCGAATTGTTCCAGAGTCATATTGTCGAGAACGGCGGCCATGGCATCGCGCACGTCCGTCATGGAGCGCCTGACCTGACAGGCCTCCGGGTTCGAACAGTCCTCGCAGGCTTCGAAGGCCGTGCGGCTGGCGCAGCGAATGGGCGCAAGCGGGCCATCCAGCGCGCGAATGACCTGACCAATATAGATATCGGAGGCTGGCTTGGAGAGCGCATATCCGCCACCCGGCCCCTTCTTGGAGCGCAACATGCCTTCATTGCGCAATTCCAGCAGAATGGCGTCCAGAAACTTCTTCGGGATGTTGTTGCGCGTTGCGATTTCGCTGACGAACGCCGTCTCTCCCTGCCCCAGTCCAGCAAGGTCGATCAGTGCCTTCAGGCCGTATTTACCCTTCTTCGTCAGCATTGGCGTCTTTCGGTTCCGTTGGTTTGCAACCGACATAGCCGCCGCCACATGAACTTTCAATGAATTCCATGAAAACTGTCGAATGAAACGCGAATTAACCGCCCTGCGGTCCGCGGCTCGGGCGGGCGTCGCGCGCATTCGAGAGGCCGCGAATGGCATCTGCGTTACCTGTTGCGGCAGCGCCCTCGAAAATCTGGATCGCCTCGGCATAACGCTTCATGTTGAGATAGGCGTAGCCACGAATGACCATCAGATCGATACGCTCGCCGGTAAAGCGGGCACGCTGATCGAGCAGAATGAGCGTTTCTTCGTAACGCTGGCTTTGATAGGCCGCGAGCGCCCGGTCAGTGAGGATGGCCACCTGAAGTTCGGTTGCCTTCTGGCGATCCATTGAGGATTTGGTTGCGGAAACCGCAGCATTGTCCGTCAGGCCCATGCGCAGATAGGCAAGGCTCTGGCCGTAAGCCGCGTCACTGCGAACCGTCGCCTGCCCGCCTTTCAGGGCTGCGGAAAACGCCTTCAGTGCTTCCGCAGGGCGGTTCACCTCCATCAGGCACCAGCCCTGCTGGAGCGCGCTTTGCGGGGTTAGCGCTTCCGGGTTGATATGGGTTGCGCAGCGGCTGGACTTGCGGACACCCTGCGTCTGGCGCACTTCTACCACCTGTCGGCTTGCCGCAACCTGCTCCGCCGCCTGATAGGCCACTGCTGTCGGCTGGGGCGCAGCAGCACGTGGCTGACGAGTCAAGGTAACCGTCTGGCTCTGCGCCGGGCCGGGCGCTGGCTGGCGTACTGCTGGAGTTGCTTCTGCGACTTGGGAAACCGGGCGACCGACATCGAGAATGCGCTGAGATGTGGAGCCCCACTGCTGTTGCAGGCGGCGCACTTCCGCAGGATTGTTGAGTTCCTGATAGGTGAGAGCAAGACCATAGGCGGACGGCTCGTCATCCGACTTCCACTGGAGAGCCGCGGAAAACCACTGCTGCGCCAGCTGCGGCTGCTGGAAGGCACGCGAGTACCAGCCGAATTCCTGCGCCGTTGCAGCATCCTTCTGTGCCACGGTCTCGGTGGCGATACGCTGCAGAACCTCAGGCTCCAGCGCAACCGGCGGATCGAGCGCCAGAAGATTGGCGGCAGCCGCGAGATAGGCTGCGCGCGCATCGTCAGAGGAGGAGCGCCATTTGTACATCACCTCTTCGGCCTCGCGCGGTTCGCCGCGCGCAATCAGCGCCAAAGTCAGGCCTTGGGATGCAGAGGCGGAATCTTCCGCGTCTCTTGCGCGACGGAACCACTTTTCCGCATCATCCATCTTCTCACGGCGCACATTGTACCAGCCGAGCAGAAGCGCATCGCTTGCAAGCTTGTTGCCTTCGGCCACCCGTTCAAGCCGCATCAGATAGGCGGGCGGTACCGTCACCTTGGGGTCTTCACCCGCCTTGGCTACGAATTGGCGCGCCAGATCGTCCTTGATCGGTTCGAATTCGAGCTGACCATCCGCACCCGGCTTTTCACGCGATAGCAGAGCTTCCATCATATCGACAGGCAGCAGCGTCGACGCCTTCTGCACGGTGGCAAGACGTTCGGCCGCGCCATCGCAGTTCGTCAGCACATAATTATAGGCGTCGCGCGCGCGCTCCGGCTTGTCGGTGCGGGCAAAGGCTTCGGCCACGCGCCACAGCACATCAACCTCGCTGCAGGTCAGCAAGCCGGGGTTGGTCGCGGCCACGTCGATGACCGCATTATATTGCTTTAGGTCGGACGAGTTCACCAGCCTTTGCCTTGCTTCGGCAAGGTTGAGCATCTCGATGAGATTGTCCGGCGGTTGCCAGCCCGCTTCCGCCGTCTGACGGTCTGCAATGGCCTTGCGAACTTCCGGATACCGGCCATTGGCATAAAGCTGCCACATGGTTTCCAGCTGCGGATCGCCGGTCGGCGCGACAGCGGTTGGATCGGCAGGCGGCGTCCAGTTGGGATAAAGCGCCTTCAGGCGCGCGATTTCCGCCTGCAAACGGGCCGTATCTCCACGCGCTGCGAAGTAACGAAGCGCGCTTTCATCCACCGCTGGCGGCGGCTGGCTGTTTGCCGGTTGGGACGCGGGCGGCGTTGCCTGAGGCGCGCGGTTGGGGGCCTGGGCAACATCCGTGGAGGTGGTGACAGGCGGTGTCGTGGAGAAGGGTGAAGGCGGCACATCGCCAAGCGCAAGCTGAACGTTGCCTCTGGTCTGGCGATTATTAGACGTCGCGCCTGTGCCGAAACCATCCTGAACGGAAGCCGTATGGATTTCGCCCACGCGATCCACCAGCGCGTCACGCCACTGGAATGCGGCAAGGCCGCACAGCGCCAGTACCGCGGCAGAAATCAACAGAGGCTTCTTGTTCATAGGCACTCCTGATTCGTTTGCGCTACGAAAGACAAAGCCAAGAGATGCAACGTAGATGGATAATAAAGTGTTGACGCGTAGCTTTTCAGGTCCTGCGGAATGGGCGTTCGCTTGGAAACGCAGGCCAGAAGTGCGGGAATGACGCGGTATCCGGGGTCGGAAAGCACATCTTTTGCAGCGCCGGTGCGCAGATCGAATGTCGCGACATTTCCCGTTTCGAGCGACATGCCGCGCGAAAGCCTGTCATAAAGTTCCGGCGTGCCGACGCCCGCGCGGGCAAGATAGAGCGGGATGCGCACCGAATTATATCCAAACTCCTGCGGAAAGCCATCGGCAGGCCTTGCACGGGTTTTGACCGAAATCCAGTCGGCGGGAAGCTTCCGGTCGCCGAAGGCGTGGTTGGTGATTGCGGCCAGTCCATCTGCCGTCAGCCTGCCCCAGAGCGGAGATGGCACGAGTTCGTTCAGCGCCGGAAACGCCTCGAAAATGTAATAGGACTGATTGATGATGGGGCCGTCTGGCCGCTCGGTCTCGGCAAAGCCCGTCGTGCCGGGAAGCAGAAGCGTTCTGCCGCCACGCTCTATCACCGTCTTGTCCAGCACGGCCTGAGCGATTGCCTGTGCTGCGGAAGCATAATCCTGACGCCCCCACTGCCTGGCAGCAAGCGACAATGCGTAGGCGATCAGTATATCTCCATCCGTCGCATTGTTGATGTCCGAGACATGCGGGTTGGCCTGCGGATCCCATTTCCATGCGGCCAATCCATCGTCGCGCACCAGTAGTTCGGTTTTGGTGAAAGACCAGATCAGCTCGAAATTCGACACGTCATCGGCCAGCACCGCCAGCCACATGCCGTAGCCCTGCCCCTCGCTGTGGCTGATATTGTTGTTGGCCGTATCGATGATCCTGCCCGAAGGATCGAGGAATGAGGCGCGATAGCTCTCCCAATCCGCTGCGTTGAGCGAAGCTGCCTTCGCTGTGATCGGAGAAAGAACCATCATAAGCAGCCAGATCGTCTTCACCAGCAGTCGGGAAAATCTCGTCATGGCTTGCGTCCCACTCCCCTGAGGAGAATGAAGGTTGCAAGTCCGAGCAGCGACAGGAAACCGATGAAGACCAGCGAGTAAGACAGCGTATTGCTGGACAGCCAGTTGGCCGCGATCAGACGCCAGTTCGAGAAGGAGAAGGGGCGCGTGATGAAGAAAGCCTGCTGTTCGGCGACAATGGATTCAACCTTGTCCGCACTGGCATCATAGGTGGCAATGCGGCCTGAAAGGCCAGACCAGCGCTTCAACTCGGTAATGGCGCTGACGCCGGAACGGAGATCGGCGCTGGTGGGGGCGGTTGCCAAAGTCCACACGCCCTCACCGCCGGGACTGAGGCCCTGCGCCAGCATGAAATTGACATTGCCGGGCGGCGTATAAATCTGCTCGGCACCGGGCAGGAAGCGAAGCGTATCCGAGGTGATATCGAAATTGCGGCGCATCCATTCTTCGAAAGATGAAATCTGCCCCTGCCACAGGCCGCCGTCCACGCGCTGGCGCCAGTCTTCGAACAGTTGATCCGTCTGCTCGCCAGAGGGAGCTGCCTTCTGCTGCCGGTCGTTCCATGCCGTCTGGCTTGCGGGCGCGATGTTGAACTGCGTGACCAGCGCTGGCGGCATCTGCGAGAGCGTGCCGACGAAGAGCGCGTTTCTCTCACCCACGACGGCGGGGGACGCGACGATATCGATCTTGATCGGATGGCCCGCGGCAACGGCCAGACGACCGAGAAGGGTCGCGGCTGAAGAAAGGATATCCGCATCCACCCGCTCAAGGAAAACGGCGACCGGCTGTTCTCCGGCACGGTAGGGCTGGGCCACACCGTTGGTCGCGGCCAGATCCGGCGCGCGGCTGATCATCGCGAAATTCGGCATGCGGAATTCGGACGTATCGAACAGGGCAAAACGCGGTGTCTGGCTGGCCGTCGTGCCGGGCGCGCAGGCCGTATCGGCCTGCGTCTGCACCACGGCTTCGATGGCTACCGTATTTGCGCCGGGCACGAAGTGGCGAAGCGTGACATTGATCGGCAGGTGCCGGAAAATGCCGCCGCCACGATTGGTGATCGGCACGGTGGAAGCGATATTTCCGTTCACGTAGATATCGATATGGCTGCCCGGCAGCACATCGCCGGAATAGGCGGCATCCAGCAGAAGGGTCGCCTCACCATAGGCTGCAGCATAGAAATCCGCAGGAACGCCAACCGTAAAATCGGTGCGGAAACGGCGACCGGAAAATTCCGCGCTTTTGATGCCAAGTGCCGATAATGGAATACGACGATCCGACATGATGAGCGGGGCGTCCGGCGTATGCCACGCCTTGGTTGAAAGCGAGGCCCGCGAGGATCCGGCTGGGCGCTCGATGGATGTCAGGAGACTATCGATTGCCGTCTGCACCGCCTGCGGCGTCGGTCCACCGACGACAAGTGCGGAGACCCCATTGACGATATTGTTTTCGAAGCCCGCATACGGTCCCGACAGGACTTCCGGCGGCACCGCGCGCATAACGCTGGCGATTTCGCGCGACGTGCCTGCAAGCACGATCAAGGAGCCGGACTTCCGCTCGGCAGGCACCGTCGAGTGAAAGACGATCTGCTGATTGGGCATCTGCGTGCGCAGCGCAAGGGCCTGCGAAAGTCGCAGCAGGGATTCAGCAAAGACCGGGTTGGCAAGGCCCGGCGCAACGATATCGATGGAGGTCAGGCCATTACCGCCAGCGCCTGTGGCCTGTATATCCTCGACATTGCTGAAGCGGTTGGCGACATCGGCATTGAGCGACAGGTAGGTGCTGGCCGGGTTGATATCGGTCCACAGATCATAGGTAGATTCGATGGTGCAATCGGTTCTGTGACGCTGCTGCACGCCAAGCGTAATGACATTGGCCCCGGCCTGAAGCGTGCCCGGCGGTATCGACATCGAAGCGCTGGCTTCGGTATCGGGCGACGAAATATTCTTCCGTTCCAGCGGCACATTATTGATGGCGGCCAGCAGGCTGGAGCTTTCAGGCGCAACGACGATGGCGTTCTGATATCCGATATTCAGCGCCGTGGCGGCCTCGGCCTGCTCCGGCGTCAGATAGATCGTCCACTGCCGCTGATCCATTTCACCCGAGAGGCTGAGATCGGTAAAAGGCAGGATATAGCGACGACGCTCGTCCGCTGTATTGACGGGTGCAGCAGGCGGTGACGCTGGCGTGGCCTGAACCGGTGCCTGCGGAGGTGCTGCCGGAATGGACTGTGCGGGTTGCGCTCGAGGAATGCTGGGCGCCTGTTGTGGGTTGCTCGGGGTTGCCTGCGGCGGTGCCGCCGGTTGCGGGGGAGCGGGCGGCGCTACCGGCTGGGACGGAGGCTGAGATACGGGAGCCTGGGGTATGGCTGGAGGTGCAGGCGGAATGGGCCTGGCGGGCGGAGGGCTCGCGGGACGTTCCGGCGACATGTCGAAGGGTGCTGTCTGGGCAAGGGCCGATGCAGCCAGCAAAGCGAAAGTCGCAGCAAGAATGAGCGGCTGTCTCATCACTTCGTCGCTCCTGCTGGAGCCTTCTGCGGCGTGCTGCGCTTGAAGGAGCGCGCGAAATAATAAAGACCGCGATGTGTCTGGAATGCAGCAATCGCCAGGAACGTCGCCGTTCCCTTGATCAGGCCAGGGTTCTTTCTGCGAACCCGCTGAAACTCCGTCCACTGCTCGGAATTGGCAAAAATCAGATCTGCAATCAGGCGGTGCTCGATGGCTGCTTTCGGCGCAAAGGTGCAGCCGATGGACATGAAGCCCTGCTGCTTGACGGTTCTGACGACATTGATCGTCATCGTCGGCGGCACGCCCGGACTATGCGTTGCAACGCGGATGGTGGCGGTCTTGCCCTTCTCTATCGCAACCAGATCCTTGTCGAAAATATTGATCAGCATGCCGTGGACGGAGACGTTCTCCACCGTGGCCGGTAGCCATGGCCCATCCTCATCCATCTGCAACTCGCACCGACGCTTCACGGTGATGCGTCTCGATGCCGATCTTTCGCCGCGTTCGGAAACCACGCCGAGCGCGCAGCCGGCAAAGATGATGTTGAGCAGGTTCCAGCCGCCAACGACCAGCGTCACGTCTGCCTTGTAGGGCTCGGCGTAAATACGATAGATCGCAAAGATCATGGCAAGGATCAGCACTGCGAAGATAACGAAAAAGGGACGGCTGATTTCCGAAAGCCTTGCTTCGCTGATGGACTCATCCTTCGCCGTGACCTTGAAGGTCGGTTTGCTGGGATTGAACAGAACCGAGACGACGGCGGGCAGAAGATGCACCGTCTGCACATATTCGTAGAGCTCGGAAATCCACGGCCATCGGAAACTTCCATAGAGGAAGTTCTGCATCATGAGGTTCACCAGCATATATGCAGCCGTATAGGCCAGGAACTCACCGCCCGAGGCGACGAAAATCTGCAGGTCGAAGAACAGGTAGAAGAGCGGCGCAAAGAGAAAGATCGTGCGCGGAAACGGAAACAGCCAGAACAGCGTCGACGACATGTAGCAGAGCCGCTGGGTGAACGACAGCCCGCGCCGGAAGAGCGGCTGACGGAAGATCAGAATCTGCATCATGCCCTGCGCCCAGCGGCTTCGCTGGCCGATGAAGCTGGCGAAGGTGGCCGGTTGCAAACCGGCGATCAGCGGCTTATCGACATAAAGGCTGTTCCAGCCGCGCGAATGCAGGGCAAGCGCCGTTTCGCAGTCTTCTGTAATGCTGACGCCGCTGAAACCATCCGTCTCGGTGAGCGCGGTGCGCCGAAGAACGGCGGCAGAGCCGCAGAAAAACGCGCCATTCCACTTGTCCAGACCGCGCTGGATGATGCCGTAGAACATTTCGTTCTCGCTCGGCATGGTTTCGAATGTGCGCAGGTTTCGTTCGATGGGGTCCGGGTTGACGAAGAAGTGGGGCGTCTGAACGAGGAAGAGCCGCTCGTCCTCTTCGAAATACCCCACTGTTTCCAGCAGAAAATCGCGCGCAGGCGCGTGGTCGGCATCGAAAACGGTGACGAGTTCGCCGGTGGAATGCTCCAGACCGTTGTTGAGATTGCCCGCCTTTGCGTGAACGTTGCGCTCGCGCGTGAGGTAGTTGACGCCGAGATCGGCGCAGAGCTGTTGCAATTCATTGTAGCGGCGCGTGGCTGCCTGCGCATCCAGCCCGTTCGGCGCATTGCGCTTCTGCACGGTTCCGCCATCATCCAGAAGCCAGACGGTGAACTTGTCTTCCGGGTAATCCATGTTCTTGGCTGCTGCCAGCGTATTGGCCAGCAACTCGAAATCCTCGTTATAGGTGGGCACGAAAATATCGACCGTTGGCCTGTAGCCCGGCGAGCCGGGCCGCCCTTTGCGCGAAGGCAGCGGCATGGACACGATGACGAGGCTGAGCCCCAGCATCAGCACGCTATACATTTCAGCGAGATAGACGAGGAAGCCCGGAATGAAGTTCTCGAGCTGATTGACCGGCGGCAGCGTGCTTGTCGTGCGCCAATAGACGTAGCGCAGCACGATGGCGGTGCCGAAACCAAGGCCAATCAGCCGCCAGGCGCCCTTGCCATTGAGGGATTTGATGGTGGCCAGAAGCGCAAGCGAAATCGCGGTTGCGATGAGGTGCGTCTGCAAACTGACGGGCAAAGTAATGATGACAAGGACGCAGGCCGATATGAACAGCCAGATAATGAATGTGATGGCCTTGCTCATCAGCGAACCTTTACATCAAGTCGATCAGGAACGAACTGCTCCCTTTGGCCTCATGCCACTGGCACTTCGAATCATCGAGACGCCATGTGGAGCAGTTACACCTAAAACAGTTAATTGCAGGTTTGCCCGTTCGTCTCTCCCGCCACACATGTCGGGGAGGGAATGGAAACCTGTTTCGTTTCGACGCGACGCGCAGGTGCCGCCACGCTGGCAGGGCGTGTACCTGCCCCCGGCGCAAGGGTTGGCGAGGGGATAACCACGCTCGACTGCGCCTGTGTCTGAGTTGTTGCTGGAGCCGATGTCGCCGCCTGCGGCGCGACCGGCGCGGGTTGAACGACAACCGGGCGAGGCGCCGTGTATCGCACGACACGCGGCGGCGGCGCTTTCACCAGCGTCTGCGCTCCCGGCTGCATCGGCACTTCGCCGGCAGTCGTTGGGTAGATTGGGCTGCCGGAACGCCCGATGCCCTTATCCGGCTCCTGCGCGGTGCCGTAGGGGTTCCAGTTATCCGACTTGTAGCTGCCGGTAATGGTGTAATTATACATGACGGTCAGCAGATCGCGCACGGTGACGCCGGACTGGCAAAGACGCAGCGTCACATTGATGCGGCCCAGGTTCTTGAAGCCCTGGCGCATGCTTTCCGCAGAGCGTATCTGCTGCCATCCATAGACACAGGTATCGTTGCCGAAACCCTTGCCGGAGGCATAGGAGAAGGCACCGTAGCTGTTTTGCAGGTATTCCGCAGAGGTGGACATTGCCACGCCCGGAAACGCCGTTCGGATTTCACGCTGGATGGAGGAGACACGCAGACTGCTGTTGGACAATCCGTCGCGCGTTTCATCTTCGGGACGTTGCGGCCCGTACAGCTGAACCTTCAGATAATTCTGCCCCGGCGTTGCGGCATCGGAGCGCAGAATGACATCCTGCTGCACGGCGTTGGAATAGTTGCGGTTGATGACGGTCAGGATTTCCGGGCCGCCGGGCGGCGGAAAAATCAGCGCCTCTTCCGGCGAGAGCATTTTCGGCACACCGGACTGCTGCACACCTGCCGGTGTGTTGCAGCCTGAAAGCGCAAGTGCCGCACCGCAAGACAGCGCAATTGCGGAGGCCTTTCTTGCCGCCGCATCACGTCCACCCAAAGGGTTTCGCACAGAACGAATCAGATGTGACCAAGCCATTCTTCCGAAATACGTGAGCACCGCAAATTAGCAATCCTAAAAGTCGCTGACGTAGAATGAGGCTGCCCGGAAACGCCGGATTTGGGAACTTTGTCATCCGGCAGGGATTTGGGGTTGATCTAGTCTTAACGGACCGAACTTATATCAGGAACGGAAACGGATAGAACGATGGCAGATCAACCCATGAGCCCGACACGACAACTGACGGAAGAAATTGCTGGTTTGCGTCGATGGCTCGATGACGCTGCGTTGCCCCTGTGGTGGGATGTTGGCGCTGCAAAGCCGGATGGTGGCTTCCATGAGCGCGTGGGCCAGGATGCAAATCCTGTGCTGGGAGACAACCGCCGCTCGCGCGTCCAGCCTCGTCAGGCCTATTGCTATGCCGCAGCGGGCCAGAAAGGCTGGCAGGGCAACTGGCGTAAAGCCGTCGACCACGGTCTAAGCTGGTTCGACAAGACATATCGTCTTGAAAACGGTCTCTATGGCAATCTCGCAGATGCCTCCGGCAAGCTGATCGACCCGTCCTTCGATCTGTACAATCAGGCATTCGCCCTTTTTGCCGCAGCACAGACCGCTGCCGTCTTTCCCGAACGGAAGAACGACATGCGTGAGCGCGCGCTGCACATTCTTTCCGTTCTCCGGAATGCCTACAGGCATCCTGTGCAGGGTTTCGAGGAAGCCAATCCACCTCGCGAGCCGCTTTGCTCCAACCCGCACATGCATCTTTTCGAAGCGATGCTTGCCTGGGAGACCGTCGATCCCGAAGGGCCATGGAGAGAATTAGCCGACGAAATCGCAGATCTTGCGCTGACCAAATTCATTGATGGAAGCAATGGCGGCCTGCGCGAATTCTTCGACCATGACTGGAACCCGGCACCCGGCGAAAAAGGCCGGATCATGGAGCCCGGTCACCAGTTCGAATGGGCCTGGCTTCTCGTTCGCTGGGGCTTGCTGCGCAACAGTTTCGACGCGATCTCGAAAGCGAAGCGGCTTTTCCAAATCGGCGAAACGCACGGCATATGCCCGCGCCGCAAGGTGGCGGTGATGAGCCTGCTGGATGATTTCAGCATGCATGACCCGTTGGCCCGCCTGTGGCCCCAGACGGAATGGCTGAAAGCCTCGATCCGGCTTGCCACAGCGACGGAGGGTGAGGAGCGTTACACCTATCTCTCTTCCGCGCTGAACGCCATTCGCGCGCTTCAGCCTTTCCTCGACACGCCGATCAGAGGCCTGTGGTTCGACAAATGGCCTGCGGATGCGCCGATGATCGATGAACCGTCACCCGCCAGTACCTTCTATCACATCGTCTGCGCCATCTATGAAGCGGAAGATGCACTGAAGGCCATGACGAAGCCCGCGCTATAGTCGGCTAAAGCGTGAAGCTGGAGAGCCGCTCCTGAAGTTTGGCGATTGTCTGTGCATCCGCGTTGGCGAAAGCAAAACGTAGATAATCGCCCTGATCTTTGCCGAAATAAGTTCCCGGCAGGCAGACGACGCCTGCTTCCTTTGCCAGCCGCTCCGCAACGAGCGCGGAAGACACACCTGCAAAGGGATGCTTGACGAAGGCGAAGTAAGCGCCCACGGAAACGAGCTTCCATTGCGGCAACGCGGTCATGACGCTGCGCAGGGCATCGGCCCGCGCGGCAATCTCGCGCCGGTTATCATCTCTCCAGTCCACGAGAGCCGGAATGGCCTTGGCAACAGCCGCCTGCGGCGCACGCGCTGCGCAAATCTGGAGATTGTCCATGATCTTGGCGATCTGGGTGACGGTTTCCGCGCCCGCCGTGATCGCGCCCAGACGATGGCCCGGAATGCAGAAGGACTTCGAGAAGCTGTAGAGCATGATGAGATTGCTCTCCCAGCCCTCCACACCCATCAATTCGTGCGGACGGCGGTTTTCCAGCGGAAGAAAATCCCGGTAGGTCTCGTCCAGTATCAGCCATGCATCATAGCGCTGGCACAGCGCGAAAATGTCGGAGAGCAGGGCCGACGGATAGACGGAACCTGTCGGATTATTTGGCGTGACGAGAGCGAGAGCCTTGACCCCGCTCTTCAGCGCAGCTTCCACCGCTTCCACCTTCGGAAGAAAGGCATCGGCAGGGTCGCAGTCGATCAGAACGCGGCGTATGCCCAGCATTTCGAGCGTCGTGTCCTGATTGAAATAGAACGGGTTGGTCAGCGCCACCGCGTCCCCCGCACCTGCTACGGCCATCGCGGCGCACATGAAGGCCTGGTTACAGCCGGATGTGATGTGGATGTTCTCAGACGCCAACTTTGCGCCGTAAAGTTCGGCCTCATGTGCTGCATAAACCGAACGCAGCTCCGCCTCGCCTTCTATCGGGCCGTAGCCCGTATAGGCGGTCGAGGCTGCGGCTTGAGAGAGCCAGTGCATAATATCCGCATGCGGAGCATAGCCGGGGACAGCCTGCGAAAGATCGATCAGAGGCCCGCGCCCTCCTCCTCCATAAGCACGCGCCCAGGCAAAAACGGAGGGCACCGGGGGAGCAAGAAGATCCGCAACGAGCGGATTGAATTGGGCAGGCATGGTCTTTCCTTGAACATCGAATTTAAGCGTTCACGCAGCGCGGCGACAATCCATGATCGCGTTGCGGGAGGCAAGCGGTTTTGACGATGCGCGAGGACGAATGAAATACCAGCATGGAATAATGCGCTACGAAGAGCCGCCAGTTTGAAATGAAACTTCGATTTTCATCCACAACGGTACAATACAAATTCCCTAGACAATCTTGACGAAATCATGGCAACGCGCGAAACTTTACACATCGTTAAGTTTGGTGACTGGAGGAATGAAAATGGTTGCTGGTTTCAACATGCTTTCCTTCGATCTCTTCGGCTTGGGCCGTAGGGCACAGGAAGAGAAACTGAAGCGCGAGACTGTTTCCAAGCGGGAGCAGACCACGAAGGACGATGCAGAACAGCGCGACCGCGATCAGGAACACGACCTGTTCTTTTGGTCGCTCTATCCGGTGATTTAGCCGCCTCAAGGCTCAGATTTGGTCAAGTTCCTCGCGATGTTGATACATTGCGAGGAAGCGCTTGTAATCGCGCTCATAAATTTTCGCGCGTTCCACGTTCGGTGCCAGCTCTTCAAAGCCCGGATACATGGCCGTGCCCGCTTCAACGAGGCTTTTATGGACATGCCCCGCTGACGCAGCATTCATCGCCGTGCCAAGCAGAACTGCATCGCTGGTTCTCGGCACGACGACCCGTCTGCCGGTGACATCGGCGTAAAGCTCCATCAGCAACGGATTGTGAATGTGGCCTCCCGCCACATGAAGCGTGCTGGTTTCATAGCCAAATCCCTCCATCGCCTCCAGAACATGCCGCGTGCTGAGCGCGATGGAAACGGCTGTTCGCCAATAGAGCGCGCAGAGGCTATCGAATGAGGTGTCGAGCGTCAGCCCGCTGATGACACCCCGGGCATGCGGATCGGCGAGCGGCGATCTGTTGCCGTGGAAATCCGGCAGAACATGAAGCCGGCTGGCGAAGGCCTCGCCCTCCGTTTCGCGCAGCGCCTGTACGCGTTTGACGATCCGGCCATGCAAGGCCGCATCGGGCTCCCCTCCCGCCGGATGCATCCGCACGATATGGTCGAGCAGCGCACCCGTGGCCGACTGCCCGCCTTCGACCAGCCAATGGCCGGAAAGCACTGCCTGCCAGTACGGCCCCCAAAGGCTGTGGCCCTGCATCTGCTGCGGTGTCAGCACCACGAGGCAGCTGGAGGTCCCGGCAATCAGCGCCACATTGCGCCCAACGTCGGCACTGAGGCTTCCTCCAAGTGCGCCAAGCGCGCCCGCATAGGCATCGATCATGCCAGCTGCCACCTGACATCCGGTATCGAGCCCAAGCTCTTGCGCAGCTTTTTCAGACAGGGGGGCGATGGCTTTGCCCGGTTCGACGGTCACATCCGGCAGCGAGCCCTGCTGCAAGAGGTCGCTGATCCCGGCCAGTTCAAGATAATCCCGTCGCCAGCCCTGCTGTTCATGCGCCAGAAAATTCCATTTAGCCGTGAGTGTGCAGTTGGAACGCGCCGTGCTGCCGGTCGCCTTCCAAGTGAGGAAATCCGCCAGATCGAAGAAATGGCCCGATCTCGCCCAGCTTTGCGGCAGATGCTTCTTCAGCCACATCAGCTTCGGCATCTGCATTTCCGGTGAAATCGATCCGCCTGCGAAATCCAGAACAGGATGCCCGGATGCCGTCAGGAAATCGGCCTCCGCAATGCCGCGATGATCCAGCCAGACAATCGTATCGAACCGATCTTCCCCGCTGGTCGATACCGAGACCTGCTCACCGGATTTTCCTCGAGCCACCAACGAACATGTCGCATCGAAGCCGATGGCAGCCACGCTTTGCGCCGGGATTGCAGCCTGCGCCAAGGCTCCGCGCACGGAGAGGCACACCGCGTTCCAGATATCCTCGGAATCATGTTCGGCATGATTTTCTCTGGGCCGGTGCATGATGATGGGATGCGTCGTGCGGGAAAGCATAATGCCGTTACGGTCGAACACGCCAGCACGCGCGCTGCCTGTTCCGACATCGACCGCAACGAGATATTGACGCATTAAGCTAGTTTCCCATCCCTCATTTGCGAGACCGCGGGGATGAGACGGTTCCGTTTCATCGCTTGCACGTTAGCCCGCCTCTAACCCAAAGCCATCGCGGCCTTTTCGGTTGCCGACAAGTTGGACCAAATCCGGCATGGCGTCAAACACCAGATCGGGCTCCAGAGCGGCAATCTGCTCTCGAAATGCGGGAAAGCGTGCGTGAGAGCCCCCTGTAAAAGCGAAAACGCACATACCGGCAGCTTTTGCCGCCAGAATGCCCGCCGGGCTGTCTTCGATGACGATGCAATTGGCGGGTTCTACACCCATCCGGCTTGCCGCATGGAGGAACAGATCGGGCGCGGGCTTGCCGTTCTTGACCATGGTCGCGCTGAAAATATGCGGCTCGAACTTTTCCAGCAGCCCGGTCAGTCCCAGCGAATAACGAATGCGCTCCGGCTGACTTGAGGACGCGACGCAACGCGGCATTTCGAGACGATCCAGCGTTTCCGCCATGCCTTCGATTGCCTTCAGTTCCAGCCGAAACCGCTCGAACAGGGCGCTGCGCATATGATCGAGAAAATCGATATCGGTTTCGATACCGTATTCCTCCCAAAGCGTTGCCGTCATGCTGGCGATACTGCGGCCAAGGAAGCGCTGATAGGCTTCCTCCTCGGTCATTTCCACGCCCTGATGGGCGAGCATATCGATGAGGACGGCGACTGAAACCGGCTCGCTATCGACGAGAACACCGTCGCAGTCGAAGATCAGCAGGGGGCCGGTTTCGCTTGGCATAAGATCAGCTTTCGATGAGTTTATTATCCAGATAGAGTTGCAGCGTATTAGCGGTGCCTTGGCTCCACAGCGTCTTTAGAGCATGGGCGAAGCGCTTGCGGAAGAGGTCGGAATTCGCAACCTCGCCGAATATATCGGACAAGGCCAGAAACGCCATCGGATCGTCCTTCGCCTTGATCGCCGCGGCCTGCAAGCGCTCGGCACTGGCATCGTTGAAAACGATCTCCTTCCCGCTGTCCGACGTGCCGTAGAAATAGCGGCACCACAGGGCCGATACTAGCGAGAGGCCAACGATATCATCGCCCTTCGCCAGACGATCCGCCGTCGATGGCAGGATGAATTTCGGCTGGCGGTTCGAGCCATCCTGCGCCAGACGCGGAATGGTGTCGCCGATCTTGGGGTTTAGGAAGCGGCGCTCGATCAGGTCGAAATATTCGTTGAGATTGGTATCCGGCACAGGCGGAATGATCGGGATGATCTCTTCCTTCTCCAGCTTCGCAAGGAAGGTGCGGATCAGCGGATGCTCCATCGCCTCATGCACGAAATGGATATCGAGCAGCGCTGCCGGATAGGCAATCGCCGCATGGCCACCGTTCAGGATGCGGATTTTCATATGCTCATAAGGCGCAACATCTGGCACGAACTGCACGCCGACCTTTTCCAGCGCCGGGCGACCAGCGGGGAACTTATCCTCCATCACCCACTGCTTGAACTCTTCGCAGAAGACCGGCCAATTGTCCTCGATGCCGAAATCATCGCGTGCGATGCTTTTTTCACGATCACCCGTTGCGGGCGTAATCCGGTCCACCATGGAATTGGGGAAGGACACGTTCTCACCAATCCAGTTGGCGAAAGCCGGATCGGAGAGCGCCGCGAGACCAACTACCGCGTTTTTGGTGACCTTGCCATTATGCGGAATATTATCGCAGGACATGACCGTGAAGGGCTGCAAGCCCTTGTCGCGGCGGGCGCGCAAACCCGCGACGATCAGGCCGAAAACCGTTTTCGGTGACGCCGGATTTTTGCCATCCTCGGCAATGGCAGGATGCTGCGGGTTGAACGAGCCGGATGCATCGATGAAATATCCGCCCTCCGTGATCGTCATCGAGACGATGCGGATTTTTGGATCGGACAGGGCGTCGATGATGGCCTTGGTATCGCCAACCGGCAGAATATCGATCATCGGGCCGGTCACGCGAGCGCCGGTACGATTATTGTCCTGCTCCACCACCGTCGTCAGAAAATCCTGATCGGCAAGTTTTTCACGCATCACGGCGTCCGAAGGCAGGACGCCCGCACCGATGATGGCCCAGTCATGATCCGCCCCGGTGTTGAAGAGATCATCGAGATAGATCGCCTGATGCGCGCGGTGAAAGTTGCCGACGCCGAAATGGACGATGCCAGCGGACAGATCGTCCCGCGAATAGGACGGAACTGCTGCCGTCGCCTTGGCTTGAGCCAGCGTTGCAAGGGATAGTTTGCACGTCATGAGACAATCCTCGAATAATTTCCAACCGAACCGGGCGCCGGGAATTGCGCCCAGGGTTCATTCCGTATCGGCTCACTGCCGAAGGCTTTATGGCCGGAGCGCTGCTCTCAGATGGCGAGGCCCTTATTGTCGAACTTGTGGACCTTGCTCTCATCCGGTGTGATGTAGACGGTGTCGCCGTGCTGACAGGCGAACTCGCCACCCGCACGCGCGGTGATCATGCCGATTTCCTCGACATCGATATGCAGGAAGGTGTCGGAGCCGAGATGTTCCGCAACCGATACCTTGCCCTTCCACAGCCCGCTTTCCTTGGAAAGCACTAGATGTTCCGGGCGCACGCCCACCGTATCGGCATGTTTGCCGAAAGCATAAGCACCCTTGACGAAATTCATGCGCGGCGAACCGATGAAGCCTGCAACGAAGAGATTGGCCGGGTTGCGATAAAGATCGAGCGGGGAGCCGACCTGCTCGATATTGCCTCGGTTCAGCACTACGATCTTGTCGGCCATGGTCATGGCCTCCACCTGATCGTGGGTCACGTAGATCATGGTGGTCTTGAGCTGATTGTGAAGATCGCTGATCTCAAGTCGCATCGTACCGCGAAGGGCAGCATCGAGGTTCGACAAAGGCTCATCGAACAGGAAGGCGGAGGGTTCGCGCACGATGGCGCGACCGATGGCAACGCGCTGGCGCTGGCCGCCGGAAAGCTGCGACGGGCGGCGGTCCAGATAATCCGTCAGATTGAGGATGGCCGCAGCATCATTGACCTTCTTGTCGATGGCGGATTTCTCCATCTTTGCCATCTTCAGTGGAAAGCCGATATTGTTGCGCACGCTCATATGCGGATAAAGCGCATAGGACTGGAACACCATGGCAAGTCCGCGTTCGGCGGGTGCTCTTTCGGTCACGTCCTTGCCATCGATGACGATCTGGCCGCCGCTGACATCTTCGAGACCTGCAATGAGGCGCAGCAGCGTGGACTTGCCGCAGCCCGACGGGCCGACGAAGACGACGAACTCGCCATCCTCGATATCGAGATTGATGGAGGGAATGACCTTGGCGTCACCGAAAACCTTGGAAACGTTTTTAAGCGAAATGCTGCCCATTGTTGTTTTCCTTATTTCACCGCGCCAAAGGTCAGGCCGCGAACGAGTTGTTTCTGACTGAACCAGCCAAGCACGAGGATCGGAGCAATCGCCATCATCGAGGCTGCGGAAAGCTTTGCCCAGAACAGGCCCTGCGGCGACGAGAAGGAGGCGATGAAGGCCGTCAGCGGTGCTGCATTGGTGGTGGTGAGACGAATGGTCCAGAAGGATTCGTTCCATGCCAGAATGATGTTGAGAAGAAGCGTGGACGCTATGCCGGGAACAGCCATCGGCGTCAGAACGTAAATGATCTCGTTCCATAGCGACGCCCCGTCCATGCGGGCCGCTTCCAGAATTTCACCCGGAATTTCACGAAAATACGTGTAGAGCATCCACACCACGATCGGCAGGTTGATCATGGTCAGCATGATGATAAGGCCGATGCGCGTATCGAGCAGCCCTGCATTGCGGAACATCAGATAGATGGGCACCAGCACGGCAACTGCAGGCATCATCTTGGTGGAAAGCATCCACATCAGAATGTCCTTGGTGCGCTTGGTCGGCGAAAACGCCATGGCCCAGGCTGCCGGAATTGCGATTATGAGTGCCAGGATCGTGGAGCCGACCGAAAGGACCACCGAGTTCATGAAGGGCTTGAAGTAATCGCGCTGCGTATTGACCGTGATGTAGTTTTCCAGCGTGCCCGATGGCCAGAGGCTGAAGCCCGCAATGGCTTCCGGCTCCGTCTTGATGGAGGTGAGGAAGGCATAGAGGATCGGGAAGAAAAGGATGAGCGCAACCACCCATGCGGCGATGGAAAAGCCGATCTTTGAGCGGGTAGAGACTTTACGAGCCATGATACGTCTCCTTAGCGATCGAGGTTCTTGCCGACGGCGCGCATCAGGAAGATGGCGACGATGTTGGCGAGTACGATGGCGATGATGCCGCCAGCCGATGCGCCACCCACGTCATAGCCAAGAAGCGCGGTGCGGTAGATCAGGAACGGCAGGTTGGTCGAGGCATAGCCCGGTCCGCCATTCGTCGTGACGAGAATTTCCGCATAGACACCCAGAAGGAAGATGGTCTGGATGAGAATGACGACCGTGATCGCCCGCGCAAGGTGCGGCAGCGTCAGATAGATGAAGCGGTTGAAGAAATTCGCGCCATCCATCTCCGCTGCTTCCTTCTGCTCTCCGTCCAGAGACTGAAGGGCGGTCAGAATGATCAGCGTTGCAAAGGGCAGCCACTGCCACGCCACGATGATGACGATGGACAGAAGCGGAAACGTCGAGAACCAGTCGATGGGTTGAAAACCGAAGAACCTGTTCAGGTCCGCAAGCACGCCGTATCCGGGGTGCATGATCATGTTCTTCCAGATCAACGCAGCGACTGGTGGCATGACGAAGAAAGGCGAGATCACCAGAATGCGCACGATGCCCTGACCGAAGATCGGCTGGTCCAAGAGAAGCGCAATGGCGGTGCCGCCGATGATGGTGATGAGCAAAACACCGCCGACGATGACGAGCGTATTCCAGATGGACTGGAAAAAGGCCGGATCGGTGTAGAAGAATTTGTAGTTGAACAGGCCAGCAAAGCTGACATTGGCCGGGTTCAGAAGATTGTAGTTCTGGAAGGAGAACCACAGCGTCATCGCCAACGGCACGATCATCCAGATCAGAAGCAGGAAGACGGAGGGCGCCATCATCACGCGCGCCAGATTTCTGGTATTTTGCGTCGCCATAAGCTGCCCTCCCAATGTCGCGCGCGGTTGAACCCGCAGGCGGTGTCGTTCTTCTTTTATTGGTGACTGTCTGTCCAAGTGGCCGCCGCCCGGCGGATTGCCGGACGACGGTCTTCGGGAGGATTACTTGATGTAACCGGCGCGCGTCATTTCACGCGTTGCGGTGGACTGGGCGCCTGCAAGCGCATCGTCAACCGAGGACTGGCCTGCAACGACCGCCGAGAAAAGCTGACCGACGGTGGTGCCGAGCGACTGGAACTCAGGGATCGCCACGAACTGACCACCCGTGTAAGGCACGGGCTTGACAGTCGGCTTGGTGATGTCGGCTGCGTTCATTGCCGCGAGCGTCGTCTTGGCGAATGGCGCTGCCTTCTCGTAGTCCGCGTTCTTGTAGAGCGAGGTGCGCGTGCCCGGAGGAACGTTTGCCCAGCCTTCCTTGGAAGCGACGAGTGCGGAATAGTCCTTGCTGGTTGCCCAGGAAATGAACTTTTCAGCCGCATCGGCCTTTTTCGAGCTCTTCGGAATGGCAAGGTTCCAAGACCACAGCCAGTTGCCATGGTTCTTCAGTTCGCCATGCGTCGGGAACAGCGCGTAGCCAACCTTGTCCGCAACGGTCGAATCCTTGGGGTTGGACACGAAGGACGCAGCAACGGTCGCATCGATCCACATGCCGCACTTGCCCTGCTGGAACAGCGTCAGGTTTTCGTTGAAGCCGTTGGAAGCTGCACCGGACGGACCGGCATCCTTCATCAGATCCACGTAGAACTGGAGGGAGCTTTTCCATTCCGGCTGATCGAACTGCGGCTTCCAGTTTTCATCGAACCAGCGACCGCCAAACGAGTTGTTCAGCGCGGTGATGAAGGCCATGTTCTCGCCCCAGCCCGCCTTGCCGCGCAGGCAGATGCCGTTGACGTCAGCCTTGCGGTCGGTGATCTTGCGGGCCGCATCGCCGATGAATTCCCATGTCGGGTTTTCCGGCATCTTCAGACCGGCTTTTTCAAACAGGTCCTTGCGGTACATGATCATGGCGGATTCACCGTAGAACGGTGCCGCATAGAGTTTGCCGTCAACCGTCAAACCGCCCTTGATGGACGGCAGCATGTCGTTAACGTCATAATTGTCGCCGAGCTTTTCCAGTGGCAGCAGCCAGCCCTGTTTTGCCCAGATCGGAACTTCGTAGTTGCCGATGGTCATGATGTCGTACTGGCCGCCATTGGTGGCAATATCCGTCGTTACGCGTTCGCGCAGGACGTTTTCTTCCAGCGTGACCCATTCCACCTGAATGTCCGGGTTCTTGTCGGTAAATTCCTTCGTCAGGCCCTGCATGCGGATCATGTCACCGTTGTTGACGGTGGCGATGGTCAGCGTTTCTGCGGAAGCGAGGCCCGAAAAGGCGAGAGCCGAGCACGCGCCCAGCAGAAGTGTCTTCAATGTCATGATCTTCCTCCCAGAAGAAAATTATGAGCATTCGCTTTGCTCGAGGGCAATTACTCACTTTTGGGCATCAAAAGTCAAGCATCATCCTGCGCTGCGATGCACAAGTAATAGCTAAAATACTGATTTTATTTGCAAATTATTGCTCAATTGGCGAGCAAATACTCGGCGGAGTTCTCATCCGTGATGATGCCATTCAGCAACCCACCTCGCAGCGCAGCAAGGATTGCGGGTGATTTTCGCTTGCCTTGGGCAATGCCGATCACTGTGCACGTTTCTCGTGACGGCACCGGCACGGAGGCCACCCGATCATTGATTGGATTGTTCATGATCCTGCCGTCGCCATCATAGAACCAGCCGCAGATTTCTCCGGCAGCCCCCTCAGCGATCAGGCGCTTCATCTCATCCACGGCAATGAAGCCATCGAGGCAAAGCGGTGCGTTTTCGCCCAATTCGCCGACGCCGACGAAGGTAACGTTCGCCGCCGCCCCAAGTGCCAGGTTGGAGCGGACAAGGGACTGCTCATGCAGCAATTCCCGCTCTTCCGCCGAAGGGCAGAGCACCGGCAGCGGCATGGGAAAATGCCGGGCCTTGATGGCATCCGCCATGGAAAAGATGACGTTGTAATAGGCCGCCGAACCATCCGGCCCGATATTGCCGGTCAAGGAGACGATGCGGTGCTGCGGACATTCCATTGGTGGCAACTGATCGACAGCCGCCCTCAGCGTTCGCCCCGTGCCGATTGCAAGTACGATGGGCTCTGGCGTGCGGAGCCATCGCTCAATTTCCGCAGCACCCGCTTCGGCGATACCGACCGTCGAAGAAACGCCAGCGGGATCGCTCGGCACCACTTCGACATGCTTGAGAGAAAAACGCTGCCGCAGCGCCTGCGCTTTTTCCAGACACGCGGCAATGGGGTGATCGAGCCGAACCTTGATCAGGCGCTCGGCGACTGCCAGCGAGACAAGCCTTTGTGCCGATTGGCGGGAAATTCCCATGGCCGCGGCAATCTCATCCTGTGTGCGGCCCGCAACGTAATAGAGCCAGCCAGCTCTCGCCGCATCGTCTAACCGCCCACCGCTATCGGATCGCCTGGCCATGCACCTGCCTTTACGTTAATTCCCGTAAGTGCTGACATTTTTTGCGATAAAATGTCAACGTAACCCGTTTCTATCGTCTCGAGCGCGGATCGAGCGCCTCGCGCAGGCCATCCCCCAGCAGATTGAATCCGAGCACCGCAAGCGCAATCGAAAACCCTGGCAGGATGGCAAGCCAGGGGGCAGTTGCGAGATAGGTCTGCGATTCCCACAACATCCTTCCCCATGTGGGTGCGGGCGGCGGCATTCCAAGGCCCAGAAAGCTCAATCCCGCTTCGGTGAGAATCGCGAGGCCAAGCTGGATGCTGATCTGGACGATGACCAGATGGGCGATGTTGGGCAGGACATGCGAGAGCGTGATGCCCGCTTTGCTTCTGCCGATGCTTTCCGCAGCGGCCACGAAATCGCGCGCCCAGATCTGTCGCGCAGCACCACAGGTCAGCCGCGCGAAAACCGGCACCATGAAAGTGCCGATGGCGACGATTGCGGTGAAGCGGCCCGAGCCGATGAACGCACCGAGCATCATGGCCGAAAGGATCGGCGGCAATGCAAAGACGATATCGCAGAGCCGCATGATCAGGCTTTCAAAAACGCCTCTTTGCGCCGCAGCCACCACGCCCAGCAAAGTTCCGATGGACGCGCCTATCGCAACGGCAACAATCGACGTCGAAAGCGAATTCCACGCCCCGACCATCAACATGGACAGGACATCGCGACCGAAGTGATCCGTGCCGAGAAGCCCTTGCGTCAAAGGCGGTTTAAGCTTTGCCAGTATCTGAATTTTCGTCGGCGACACCGGGGTCCAGACAAGGGACAGGAGCGCTATTGCAAACAGTGTTCCCGTAACGACTGCGCCTGCAGTGAGCGGGATTCTGCGCTTGATCGAAGGGCTCATCGCGTTTCGCCCCGCAAACGAGGATCGATGACGAGATAGGCGAGATCGACAAGGAAGTTCATGACGATGACGAGCGCGCAGGAGAACAGCACGACCGCCTGCATCACCACGATATCCCGCTGGGTCAGCGCCTGATAAGCCAGCCTGCCAAGCCCCGGCAGATTGAAAACATTTTCAACCAGTACTGCCCCGGCAATGAGGAAGGTAAACTGCAGGCCAATCATGGTAATGACCGGGATCAGCGCATTGGGAAGAACATGTTTCCAAAGAACGGCCGCATCGCTGATACCCTTTGCCCGCACCGTCCGCACGAAATCCTCGTTCAGCACCTCCAGCACGGCTGCGCGGCAGACACGCGTGAGCACGCCTGCCTGCCCAAGCGAAAGCGCGAGAGCCGGAAGCACGAGCGACTTCAGCGACAACCAGAAACCAGCCTGCCACCCCGGAAAACCACCAGCGGGCATCCAGCCGAGCGTGGTGGAAAACAGGATGATCAGCAGCAGCCCAACCCAGAAACCGGGCACCGCAATGCTGGCGTGAGAAAAGAGACTCGATAACATATCGAAAGTACCACCGCGTCTATGAGCGGAAAGCACGCCGAGCGGAACGGCGATCACAATCGAAAGCGTAACCGCTATCAGCGCAAGCGGCAATGTTACGGCCAGCCGTTCGAGGATAAGACCGACGACGGGCACGCCATACGTATAGGACTGGCCCATATTTCCGATGGCCAAGCCGCCCAGCCAGCTGAAATACCGCAGCAGCAGCGGCTGATCTAGGCCCATCTGTTTTTGCAGCGCCACCAGCGTATCCGGGCTCGCAGACGTGCCAAGCATGATCGCCGCCGGATCACCCGGCAGAAGACCCATGACGAAGAAGATGAGGAAGGATACGACCAGAAGTGTGAGGAAGAGGCCGATGAGGCGTTTTAGGATGAGGGGGATCATTGCCTATATGGCCCCCCGCCATGCGCAGGATACGCATCGCCATCCCTACTTTCCCTCATTCCTGTGCTTGTCACAGGAATCCAGCCAGTCCAAGTCCTTGGGCTGAAAAAAGTCATCCCGGCGCGCAGACGCGCTCCGACTGGATTCCTGTGACAAGCACAGGAATGAGGTGGTGGAAGAGCGAGATATCGGCGACCCACGCGTCTAGTCTTCCCAGTGAACATCCGTCAGAACATTGGAAGGAATGGGCTCGTTCTGCCACAGACCCTGCAACTTCTTGTCCCAAACACCAAGTTTCGGCATGACGAAGAGGAATAGCGCAGGGGCGTCCTCGGCCAGAATTTTCTGCGCATCGCCATAAAGCTTATCCTGCACGACTGGATCGGATGTCAGTTCCACGTTACGGACGATCTCGTTGAAAGTCGGGTTCTTATAGTTGAAATAGTAGGGATCACGCGCATAGATGTCGATGTCCATCGGCTCTGCATGCGCCACGATGGTCATATCGTAATCCGCGCCCTTCAGCACATCGGACACCCATTTCGCCGGAAATTCGGTCGTTTCGATATTCATGGTGACGCCGATCTCGGCGAACATGGCCTGAAGGATTTGCGATGTGCGCTGGGCATAGGCCATCTGCGGCGCCTTCATGGTGAAGGTGAAACCGTTGGGATAGCCCGCTTCACTGAGCAGCGCTTTTGCCTTTTCGGCATCGTAAGGCAACACGCCGGTCGTATCGATATAACCGCGATCATTTGGGGTGTAATGGCTGCCGATGGGCGTGCCGAAACCGGACCATGCGCCTTCAATGACCATGGACCGATCTACGGCCATCATCAGAGCCCGGCGCACGCGCTTGTCATTAAAGGGCTTGCGGGCATTGTTCATACCCGCCACCACCTTCAGTTCCGTGTTGCCGATGAAGGTGCCGAGACGGGCATCGCCATCGAAGGAGCCCATCAGTTCCGGTGCGCCAAACTCTGCAAATGCATCCACATCCCCCGCCTTCAGGGCAGCGGCCTGTGCCTGCGGGTCGGTGATGAAGCGGAAGGTGGCTTTTTCCAGAGCGACGTCGATGTCTTTGTTCCAGTAGTCTGGATTGCGCGCCAGTTCGACCTTGTCGCCCTTGGCCCAATTGACGAATTTGAACGGACCGGTGCCGATGGGCGTCGTCTTGTTATTCTCGGCGGACTTCGGGGCAACGATAACGGAAGCAGGCCAGCCCAGCCAATAGAGCAGACTGCCGGCAGGCTGCTTCAGCTTCAGCACAAGCGTATTCGCGTCAGGTGTCTCGATAGTATCGATGGCAGAGAAGAAGCGCTTCTGCGGATTGACGGAATTTTCTCCGCGCGCCCGATCCAGGGAAAATTTGGCAACGGATGAATCGAATGCCTCCCCATCATGAAAGGTCACGCCCTGCCTGAGATGGAAGGTATAGGTTTTTCCATCCTCCGAAACATCCCAGCGACTGGCAAGTTGCGGCTGGATTTTACCGTCCCTGTCAATGGTGACGAGGCCTTCGAAAATATTCTGCCATGTCACCTGCCCGATGAAGACCGGAGCGGAGATGGTTGGGTCCAGCCCCGCCGGTTCGCCGCCCATACCGAGAATGATGCTGGTTTTCTGCGCAGCTAAGACAGGAGCGGACCCAAGCGAAAACACGAGTGCCGCACCAAGCAAAACCCGGCGTGTAAAGCTCCAAGACCTCGAAATCGAATAAGCTGCCATCCCTGTCCCCTGTGATGCGGCGCCACTGAATGGCCAGAACCGCGTGTGCGCGAAGAAGTTCCGACGGTGAAAACATTATGTGTTCACCGTGTTGCAAAAAGCGCTACACGAAACAGCGTGGAAGAATCAAGCCGCTATTTTTGGCCATCCGTCTTCATCACCTCTTGCACGAAGGAAATGAAGGTGGATGCTGCAAAGGAAAGATCGCGATCCGGCGCGGTGCAGAGCTGGATTTCGGTGCGCACGCCCTTCGTGCCCGCAAGCGGCACCGCCACCATCTGCCCGGCCCGGATGTCGCGCGATACCGAGAGCGACGGCAGAAGCGTAATCGCCGCTTTATCCAGCACCAGTTCCCGCAAAAGCTCCAGCGAGCTGATGGTGAAGACCGGGTCGAGTGCGACTTTGGCAGAGGCAAAAATCTCGTCAAAAGCCTGCCGTGCAGCGAAGCCTTTTTCGGGAAGCGCCAAAGGATAGGCTGCGATTTCCTTGAGAGTAACGCTTTTCGCACTCGCTAAGGGATGGTCGGCAGGCAGGATGACATCATAGACGATGTCCTTGCGCGCGCGGATTTCCACCTCCGAAACTTTGGGGCCGAAAAGCATCAGCGCCACATCGGCTTCAGCCGAGTTGAGGGCATCGATGGCCTGCCGCGCGCTGGTAATCTGCACATTGAAACGCAGCCTGGGATATTTGATGCTGAAGCCTGACAGCACGGGTGCCAGCAGGTTTACCGCCGCGCCATTGGCGAATATGGTGACCTCGCCCCGCTCCAGCCCCTTCAGGTCGTCCATCAGCTGTTGCACGAGATTCAGCTCGCGCAACGTCTTACCCGCGCGGGCCGCCAAAAGCCCCCCCGCCGCCGTCAGCTTCACGCCGCGGCTGGAACGTTCCACCAGCTGCGTGCCGAAATGCTCTTCCAGATTTTCGATCTGGCGGCTGATGGCCGTTGGCGCGACACCGAGATTCTCCGCCGCTGCACGCATGGAATTGGTGCGGACGAGTTCATCGAAATACATCAATGCGCGCAGGTGCATGTTTCGTCCTTCTCTCAGCCCGCTTCTCGGAGGAGTCGTAGACCACACCTACTCCACTGCCGTCATCCTCGGGTCAAGCCCACTGCTGTCCGGTTTAAATTTCTGGACAAGGCGCATGACATTGATTCTACTCGGTTTCAGACGTTTCGCGGCGATCTGGACACGAACAGGAGATCAACGTCATGCGCCACCAGAATAGCGTTTTTCATCAAATACAGAAGCATGTTCCCTGGCAGGTCTTCGAAGGGCTTGTGGATAAGTACAAGGGCGATCACAGGGTTCGGCGGTTTTCGATGAAGGACCAGTTGCTGGCGCTTCTGTTTGCCCAGCTTTCCGGCGCGCAAAGCCTGCGCGAGATCGAGGCAGGGCTGTCGAGCCACCGCAACCAGCTTTATCATCTGGGTGCCCACGGCGTGGCGCGCTCCACCCTTGCCGATGCCAATGCCACAAGGCCTGCGGGCGTCTTTGCCGATCTGTTCTCCCATATGGCGGCTGCCGCCAGCCGAAGAACCCGTCGCCATATCCGCGATGCGGTGCGCCTGCTCGACGCCACCCGCGTCGCCCTCTCCTCCATGAGCGATGGCTGGGCCGATATGGTCAGCGGGCGCAGAGCCGCCAAGCTGCATGTCGCCTACGATCCGAATGGCGACATCACCATGGCGATGACCATGACAGGCCAGAGAACCAACGACATCGTGCCCGCAAAGGCCATGCCGATCGAACCCGGCATGACCTATGTCTTTGATCTGGCTTACTATGATTTCGCGTGGTGGGCAGCGCTGGACCGGGCAGGCTGCCGCTTCGTCACACGGCTGAAGACCAACACGCATCTTCAGGCCGCCACCGAACAGCCTCCAAGCGAGAGCGATCACATCCTGTGCGACAGGATCGGGCTGTTGGCACAACGCATGGCGCGCTCGAGACGCAATCCCTTTTCCGAACCGTTGCGCGAGATCGCGGTGCGGATCGACACGGGCAGGACCATCCGGCTCGTCACCAACGATCTGGATGCGCCAGCCGAAGAGATTGCCGAGCTTTACAAACAGCGCTGGCAGATCGAACTGTTCTTTAAATGGGTCAAGCAGAACCTCAGGATACGCCATTTCTTCGGAGCATCCGAAAACGCCGTGCGCATCCAGACCTATGTCGCCCTCATCGCCTATCTTGTGCTGCGCATGGCGCAGGCCTGCCAGAGCGCCATCACGCAACCGCTCACCTTCACCCGCCTCGTACGCCTCAACCTCATGCACAAAAGGCGATCCGACCAACTCCTTAAACCACCCACACAACCGTCCAAATCCCCAAACCAGATGGTGCTGATGTGGGACTGAAATTTAAACCGGACAGTAGTGGGTCAAGCCCGAGGATGACGGCAGTGGGTTGGGCAAAGTCAAAGCCATCAATCAATCGCGGCGAAAACCTTCGCTCGCCACCATCAACTGCCGCGTATAATCCGCCCCGAAATCCCGCGTTTCCAGCGCCTTCACATCCAGCGTCTCGACGATCTTCCCGCTCTTCATCACGGCCAGACGGTCGCACATATGGCTGATGACGCCGAGATCGTGGCTGACCATGAGGAAGGTGAGGCCGCGATCCTTACGGGCCTGCTCGAGCAGATTGAGAATTTCCGCCTGAATGGAGGCATCGAGCGCCGAGGTCGGCTCGTCCAGAAGCAGGATTTTCGGCTCAAGGATCAAGGCGCGCGCAATGGCGATGCGCTGGCGTTGACCGCCGGAGAGCTGGTGGGAGTAACGAAAGCGGAAGCCGGAGCCCAAACCCACCTCATCCAGAGCGCGGGTGATGCGCCCTTCCCTGTCATCCAGACCGTGGATGACCAGCGGCTCCAGAAGCAGCGAATCCACCGTCTGGCGCGGGTGAAGCGATCCATAGGGGTCCTGAAACACCATCTGCACATCGCGGTAGAAGGACTTGTCGCGGAATTTGCGGTCGTAAGTCCGTCCCTCCACCATGAGGGAGCCTTCATCGAAATGGTTGAGGCCTGCAATGGCTCTCAAAAGCGTAGATTTGCCGGAACCGGATTCACCGACGAGGCCGAAAGATTCACCCTTGGCGACTTCGATGCTGACGCGGTCCAGCGCCAGATAGCCTTCGAAATCCACGACCATATCGCGGGCGGAAAGAACAGTCGTCATAGGCGCCACTCCGCCTTACGCTCGAGAACCGGCAGCGGATGCCTGTCCTCACCGATTTTCGGCAGGCAGTTCAACAGCCCCTTCGTATAGGGATGCTGGGCATTCTGGAGGTTGGCCGATGGCAGCTCCTCCACCACTTTGCCTGCATACATGACGATGACGCGGTCGCAGAAAGAGGAAACGAGACGCAGATCATGCGAGATGAAGATGAGCCCCATGCCGCGATCCCGCACCAGTCTGTCGAGAATATCAAGCACCTCCAGCTGCACGGTCACATCAAGCGCCGATGTCGGTTCGTCGGCAATCAGAAGCTCGGGGCCACAGACCAGCATCATGGCAATCATGACGCGCTGGCCCATGCCGCCGGAGACTTCATGCGGATAAAGGTTGAAGACGCGTTCGGGATCGCGGATCTGCACCGCCTCCAGCATGTCGAGCGCGCGCTTCTTCGCCTCGGTCGAGCCGACACGCTCATGAGTCTTCAGCGTTTCCACGATCTGGCGACCGATGGTCATGACCGGGTTGAGGGAATATTTCGGGTCCTGCAAGATCATGGCAATGCGCTTGCCGCGAATGGCGCGGCGTTGCTTTGCCGAGGCTTTGAGAAGATCGATATCGCCGAAGCGCAGCGCATCCGCCTCGATCTTCGCGTGTCCCGGCGTCAGCCCCATGATGGCGCGGCCGGTCTGCGATTTGCCAGAGCCGGATTCACCGACGATGCCGAGCCGCTCCTTACCGAGCGAGAAGGAAACGCCGCGCACCGCTTCTACAAGCCCGGTGCGGGTGGGAAAGCTGACGCGCAGATTATCGACCGTCAAAAGAGGTGTCGTCACTGGCCAGCCTCCTTCGGATCGAGCGCATCGCGAAGGCCATCGCCCAGCAGATTGAAGCCGAGGCTGACGATGAGAATGGCGACGCCCGGCATGGCGGCCACCCACCATTGATCGAGAATGAAACGGCGACCGGAGGCAATCATCGCACCCCACTCCGGCAACGGCGGCTGTGCGCCGAGGCCGAGAAAGCCGAGACCGGCGGCTGTGAGAATGATGCCCGCCATATCCAGCGTCACGCGCACGATGAGCGACGAGAGGCAGAGCGGCATGACGTGTTTCAGCACGATGCGCCACGGCGAAGCGCCCATGAGCTTCACCGCCGCGATGAAATCGGAATTGCGGAAGGTCATGGTTTCGGCGCGCGCGATGCGGGCATAAGGCGGCCATGAGGTGATGGCGATGGCAAGCACTGCATTCTCGATGCCCGGCCCGAGCGCTGCCACCAGCGCCAGCGCCAGAACCAGCTTCGGGAAGGCAAGGAAAATATCGGTAATGCGCATCAGCACCGCATCGATCCAGCCACCGGCATAGCCAGAAACCGTGCCGACGATGAGCCCGATGGGTGCTGCGATGATGGCCACCAGCACGACCACGAAGAGAGTGAGGCGCGAACCGTGGATGAGGCGCGAGAGAATATCGCGGCCCTGATCATCGGTGCCGAGCCAATACCCTTCGCTTCCGGGCGGCAGCAGGCGGGCGTTGCGCAAATCGCCCTGAACGGCGGAATGCGGGGCAAGCACATCGGCAAAGATCGCGACCAGAATGAGCGCCAGAATGATGCCGAGACCGGCAAGCGCCAGCCGGTTTTCGGAAAAGCGCCGCCAGATGACATAGGCACGCCCGAGCCGCGCCTGCTTGCGCGAGGTCGGCCGGTCGGACAGCAGCCATTCGCGACTATAGGGTTTGAGGATGGAAACTGTATCGGTCATCGGCTGCGCGTCCTTGGATCGAGCGTCCGGTAGAGCAGATCGGACAGGAGATTGATGCCGATGAAGACGGCGCCAATGACAATGGTGCCACCGAGAACGGCATTCATATCCGCATTCTGCAGGGAATTGGTGATGTAGAGGCCAAGCCCCGGCCAGGAGAAGATCGTCTCCGTTAGGACAGAACCTTCGAGAAGCCCGGCATAGGACAGCACGATTACGGTCAAGAGCGGCACGGCGGCATTGCGCAACGCGTGGAACCAGATGATGCGCGGTTCCGACAGGCCTTTCGCCCGCGCCGCCACGACATATTCCTGCGCCAGCTCATTGAGCATGAAGGAGCGCGTCATGCGGCTGATATAGGCGAGCGAAAAATAGCCGAGAAGCCCGGCGGGCAGGATGATGTGACGGAACAGGTCCCACAGCACATCCCATTGCCGCTGCCACAAGGCATCCAGCAGATAAAAGCCGGTAACCGGCGTGAAGGTGAATTCATAGACGATATCGATGCGACCGGGATAGGCGACCCAGTTCAGCTTGGCGTAAAACACCAGAAGCGCCAGAAGGCCCAGCCAGAAGATCGGCACCGAGTAACCGACGAGACCGATGACGCGCACGATCTGGTCGACAATGCTGCCGCGCTTGACGGCGGCGAGCACGCCGAGAGGAATACCAAAGATCGCGCCGATCAGGGTGCCGAGTGTGGCAAGCTCGATGGTTGCCGGGAAGACGCGTTTAATATCCTGCATCACCGGATTGGTGGTCAGTACCGAAGTGCCGAACTCACCGGAAAGCGCCTGCTTCAGATAGATAAAAAACTGCTGCCACAGCGGCAGGTTAAGGCCCAGCTCCTCCCGCACGCGCTCCACCACATGGGCAGGCGCGCGGTCGCCGACGATGGCAAGCGCGGGATCGATTGGGATGACGCGACCGATGAAGAAGGTTACCGCCAGCAGACCCAGAAAGGTCGTGACGACGGTAACGATGAAGCCGAGAACGGCCATAAGGCGCTTGTTGGCGCGGCTCTTGCCGCGCCTTGGCCTTTGCGATGTTTCAACAATGCTCAAGGGACCAATCCTGCCGGATCATTCCTTGGAGATGTTGTAAACATAGTTGGTGTCGAAGCTCGGACCGAGCTTCAGGCCCTTGAGCTTTGCCGAATAACCGGCAACTTCCGTCTGCTGGAAGATGACGACGAACGGCCCGGTTTCCAGAACCTTCTTCTGAAGGTCCTCATAGATCTTCGCGCGCTTGGCGCTGTCCTTTTCCAGAAGCGCTGATTGCGTTTCCTTCGTCAGCTCCGGCACATCCCAGGCATTGCGCCATGCAAGCGTCTTGTTCTTGCCTTCGTCGGAATTGTCGTAGTTGATCGTGAAGGTCTCTGCATTGGAGTTCGGGTCGAAATAGTCCGAGCCCCACTGGCCGATATAGATGTCATGCGTGCGCGCACGGTATTTGGTGAGCGTCTGCTTGCCATCACCCGGAATGATCTGGAGCTTGATGCCAGCCTGCGCCAGCGTCTGCTGAACGCTTTCGGCAATGCCCGTTACCGGCTGCGTGTTGCGCACATCCATGGTTACGGTGAAGCCGTCCTTCAGACCGGCCTTGGCCAGCAATTCTTTGGCCTTGGCAACATCCAGCTTGTAGGGGTTGTCGTTAAGCGCACCGAGCTGGCCCTTGGGCAGGAAGGTCTGGTGAATCTCGCCAATGCCTTTGATGAGCGTCGCGCCGATGGCGTCGTAATCGACAAGGTATTTGAAGGCTTCGACGACTTCCGGCTTCTTCAGGTTCTCGTTCTTCTGGTTGAGGCTGAAGTAATAAACGGTGCCCTTGGGAGCGGAGGTAACTGCGAGACCTTCCTTCTTGGAAACGGCCTCCATGTCGCCGGGCTCCAGGTTGCGCGCCACATCGATATCGCCATTTTCAAGCGCCAGACGCTGGCCGGAGCTTTCCTTCATGTGGCGATAGACAACGCGCTTCAGCTTCGGCTTTTCGCCATAGTAATTCGGATTGGCTTCCATGATGACGGCTTCGTTGGCCTTCCAGCCAAGGATTTTGTAGGGGCCAGAACCGGCATAACCGGTCTTCAGGAACTCGTTGCCGAAGTCGCTGTCATATTTATAATCGGCATTCGGCGTAACGGCCTTCGCCTTTTCCATCACGAGCTTCTTGTCCACGACCGATGCGACGGTTGCGGTCAAAACGTTCAGCACGAAGCTTGGCGCATAGGGCTTGTCGACGGTCAGTACGAAGGTATTGGCGTCTGCGGCCTTCGCCTTCTCAGTAACATTGTCGCCCTTGAGACCGAACTGGGTAAGCAGGAAGGCAGGGGATTTGTCGAGCTTGACGGCGCGTTCGAAGGAGAAGGCCACGTCTTCCGCCGTGACCGGATTGCCGGAAGCGAATTTGAGGTTTGGCTTCAGTTTGAACGTATAGGTCAGACCGTCTTCCGATGTCGTCCAGCTTTCGGCCAGATCGCCGACGACCTTGGACGTATCGCTGAGATCGATGTTTACCAGCTTGCTGTATGTATTACCGGTAACTTCTGCGGCGGAAAGCTCGAATGCCTCGCCGGGATCGAGCGTGATAATGTCATCGATGGCAAAGCCTTCGACCAGCGTATCGGCGGGCGTCGCCGCAAAAGCCTGCGGTGCGGAAAGTGCGATCAGGGACAGCGCAGCGCTTGTGGCAAGGATGCGGGCCATTTTATTGAGCGATTTGGTCATTGTTCTCCCCTTTTTATAGTAGGTTGATATCACTCGTTTCAGTTCGGCTCATGCCATGCCTGAGCCAAAACACGCAGCCAGTTTTCCCGGCAAATTTTAGCAAGTTCTTCATCAGCGTATCCTGCTGATTTCAGTGCGGCAACCAGATTTTGATTGCCGCTGGCGTCGCTGATTTCCGCCGGAATGGTCGCGCCGTCGAAGTCGGAGCCGAGCGCCACGCAGTCGATCCCCATCCGCTCCACCATGTAATCGATATGGCGAACCATGTCGGAAAGCGGGGTGTCGGCATCGTCGCGGGCATCCGGGCGCAGCATGGTGACGGCGTAATTGAGCCCGACGAGCCCACGAGTTTCCCTGATCGCATCCATTTGACGGTCGGTCAGGTTGCGGGCGACGCCGGTCAGGGCATGGGCATTTGAGTGGCTGGCAATCAAGGGCTGATCGGTCGTCTTCGCAACGTCCCAGAAGCCCTTCTCGGTAATATGCGCCAGATCGACAAGAATGCCGAGCTGATTACAGCGCTTCACCAGCTCGAAACCCGCATCGGTCAGTCCCGGCGCCGTGTCCGGCGACATCGGGAAGGCGAAGGGAACGCCATGCCCGAAAACATTGTGGCGGCTCCAGACGGGACCGAGCGAGCGCAGACCCGCGGCGTAAAACACGTCCAGCGCATCCAGATCTTCGGCAATCGGCTCGCAGCCTTCCATGTGCAGCACGGCCGCAAAGACGCCGTCTTCCATGGCTTTGCGAATATCGGCGGTGGAGCGGCAAAGCCTCCATCCGCCAGCCCGTTCCAGCTGCAGCGCGATGGATGCCTTTTCCAGTGCGATATCGAGTGAAGGCTGACGTTCCAATGGGGCGGCAAGCGGCGTTACGTAGTGGCCGTTTTCGTCTGGCTCCTGCAAGATGAGATCGCCCGAGGGAATATAGATGGCGCAGATACCACCGGCCAATCCACCAGCCTTGGCGCGCGGCGCATCGATATGGCCTTCGGATGTTCCCCGGACGAATTCCTTGACAGGATCGCCGCCCATTTTGGCCCCGCGCCACAAACGAAGCAGCACATCATTATGACCATCAAAAACCAATTGCATGTGAAGATATTCCAAAGACGATGCGGAGATTTTCCGTGTAAAACCAAAATCTTGGCAGACGCCGGAATGCCACCGCGCGCGACTTGCAGGCTTGAAACCCGCAAAGCCGTTCTTCTGTCGCAGCGATCCTAGGATGAGAAATCAAAGCCGCGCAAGTCAAAAATTATGCAGGATGAAATAATGACCAGAAAGACGGATGAAAGCCAAAACCCCTTTAAAACCAGGGGCTGAATCAAGCGCTGGCCTGCGCGCGAAAACTTTCGCTTTCAGCCAGCAGCCAGCGCCTGAACAGCACGACAGGCGCGTGATTGATGCGCGAGAGCGGCGCGACAGCGTAATAGGAGCTTGGGCTCTTCACCTGATGATCGAATGCCTGCACCAGTTGCCCCGCCTTCAGCTCGATATCGATCAGAAAAAGCGGCATCAGGGCAACGCCGAGACCGGCGGTGCAGGCCTGCGCCACGCTGGAAAACTGCTCGAAACGCATGGCAGGTGCGTGATGCGCCGCAATGCCGAGGCTCTTGAACCAATGGTCCCATGCGCCCGGTCTGGACGCCATGTGCAGGAGCGGCAGGCTGCAAATATCCTGAGCGCTGGAAACAGGGTGGCTTTCAAGAAAGGCGGGGCTGCACACCGGCGCCACCATCTCGTCCATCAGGAAAACGCTCTCTGCCTGAGGCCAATCCGGCTGGCCGATATGGATTGCCATATCCAGCCCCTCTTTTTCGAAATCGAACTGGCCGATGCGCGTGGCAAAATTCAGTGTGATCTCGGGATGGGCAGTGACAAAATGGGGAATGCGCGGCAGGAGCCAGCGCGTGCCGAATGTCGGCAACATGGCCAGATTCAGCGTGTTGCCATGCGTTTTGGTCATGACCTGAAGCGAGGCGGAGCGGATATCGCCAAGCGCGATGCCGATGGCTTTTGCGTAAGTCTGGCCTTCCGACGTCAGCGAAACACCGCGCGCGCCGCGCTCGAAAAGTTTCACGCCAAGCTGTTCTTCCAGCGACATGACCTGCCTGCTGATCGCCCCTTGCGTCAGCGAAAGCTCATCTGCCGCAAGCGAAAAACTGCCAAGCCGGGCAACCGAATCAAAGGCGGCCAGAGCGCTGGTGGAGGGCAGGAGTTTGCGGCTGAGAGATGTCATGGCGCATTCCTATAGGTAATAGCAAAATGAGTAAACATGGCTTGCCCCACGCAGCGCGATTGCCAATAATCACTGCACCAAAAGTGGAGACTTGATCGTGAGCGAACGTGCATCATTCAATTGGCAGGACCCTTTTCTGCTTGAAGACCAACTGAACGACGACGAGCGGATGATCCGCGACGCCGCCGCCGCTTTCGCGAAATCCGAACTTCTCCCGCGCGTGCAGGAAGCTTACCTCTCCGAGACGTCGGAGCCGGAACTGTTCCGCCTCATGGGCCAGACAGGGCTTCTGGGCGTGACCCTGCCGGAAAAATACGGTGCGGCGGATGCAAGCTATGTCGCCTACGGCCTCGTTGCCCGTGAAGTGGAGCGCATCGACAGTGGCTATCGCTCGATGATGAGCGTGCAGTCGTCTCTCGTCATCTACCCCATTTATGCCTATGGCTCGGAAGAGCAGAGGGACAAGTATCTGCCGGGTCTCGTGTCCGGCGAACTGATCGGCTGCTTCGGCCTGACCGAGCCGGATGCCGGTTCCGATCCGAACGGCATGAAGACGCGCGCCGAGAAGATCGAGGGCGGTTACCGCCTGCGCGGTTCCAAGATGTGGATTTCCAACGCGCCGATTGCCGATGTTTTCGTGGTCTGGGCGAAGTCCGAGGCGCACAACAATGAAATCCGCGGCTTCGTTCTGGAAAAGGGCATGAAGGGCCTGTCCGCACCGAAGATCGGTGGCAAGCTTTCGCTGCGTGCATCGATCACCGGCGAAATCGTGATGGACGGCGTGGAAGTGGGCGAAGATGCGCTTCTGCCGAATGTCTCCGGCCTCAAAGGCCCCTTCGGCTGCCTCAACCGCGCCCGCTACGGCATTTCCTGGGGCGTCATGGGCGCTGCCGAAGATTGCTGGTTCCGCGCGCATCAATATGGCATGGATCGCAAGCAGTTCGGCAAGCCGCTGGCCGGAATGCAGCTTTACCAGAAGAAGCTTGCAGACATGCAGACGGAAATCGCGCTCGGCCTTCAGGCATCGCTGCGCGTCGGTCGTCTGTTTGACGAGCACCGGATGGCACCTGAGATGATCTCCATCATCAAGCGCAACAATTGCGGCAAGGCGCTGGATATCGCCCGTCAGGCCCGTGACATGCATGGCGGCAACGGCATCCAAATCGAATATCACGTCATGCGCCACGCGCAGAATCTTGAAACGGTCAACACCTACGAGGGCACGCATGACGTTCATGCGCTGATCCTGGGCCGCGCCCAGACAGGCCTTCAGGCTTTCTTCTGATCCTTGAATTTCCACAGAGCCCGGCCTTGAGCCGGGCTTTGTGCATTGCAAATAAATCATACTTATCGAGGGTGTACCCGGTTGAATCCGGCGGCTGGGGACTTAATATAAAGACCTCATCACCGTTTTCGGCTTGCTCCGAAAACGCTCAGGCCCGCTTGACGCGGCAATCGAGTTGCTGATTGAACACATGCATCGGCGCCCTGCCGGTCGGTAAAGTCACGAAGGTATTCACACATGCACAGCTATCCCGACGTCAAACTTCTCATCAACGGCGAATGGCGCGATGCGCTCTCCGGCAAGACGATTGCCGTTTCCGATCCTGCGACGGATGAAATCATCGGTTCCATCGCGCATGCAGAAAAGGAAGACCTCGATCTGGCGCTTGCCGCGGCCGACAAGGGCTTCAAGGTCTGGCGCGATACGCCCGCTTTCGAACGCTCGAAGGTCATGCGCCGCGCAGCCGATCTTCTTCGCGAACGCATCGACTATATTGCGTGGTTGATGACGCGTGAGCAAGGCAAGCCGATTGCCCAGTCCAAGGCGGAAATCAACAACGGCGCCGACACGATCGACTGGTTTGCCGAAGAAGCCCGCCGCACTTATGGCCAGATCATCCCGGCCCGCTTCGGTGGCGTTTCCAACCTTGCCATCAAGTTCCCGATTGGTCCGGTCGCGGCCTTCACGCCGTGGAACTTCCCGATCAACCAGGTCGTGCGCAAGCTTTCCGCCGCCGTCGCAACGGGCTGCTCCATCATCGTCAAGGCGCCGGAAGAGACGCCGGCATCGCCTGCCGAACTCATCCGCGCTTTCGTGGATGCCGGTGTACCAGCCGGTGTGGTGAACCTCGTTTACGGTGTGCCTGCCGAAATTTCGGAATATCTCATTCCGCATCCGGTCATCCGCAAGATTTCGTTCACCGGTTCCACGCCGGTCGGCAAGCATCTGGCTGCACTCGCTGGCAAGCACATGAAGCGCGCCACGATGGAACTTGGCGGCCACGCACCGGTACTCGTCTTCGATGATGCTGACCTCGACAAGGCTATCGAAGTGTCTGCTGGCGCAAAATTCCGCAATGCCGGTCAGGTCTGCGTCGCACCGACGCGCTTCCTCATTCAGGACACGATCGCCGACCGTTTCGTCGATGGTATCGTGAAATATGCCGAAAGCCTGAAGATCGGCAACGGCCTGGAGGCCGACACCACCATGGGTCCTCTGGCAAACGAGCGCCGCATTCCGGCGATGGAAGACCTGATCCACGACGCCGTTTCCCACGGCGCAACGCTGAAAACCGGCGGCAAGCGCATCGGCAACAAGGGCAACTTCTTCGAGCCCACCGTTTTGACCGACGTGCCCACCAGCGCAAAGATCATGAATGAAGAGCCCTTCGGCCCGATTGCCATCGTCAACCGATTCTCGACGCTGGAGGAAGGTCTGGAAGAAGCAAACCGCCTGCCGTTTGGCCTCGCATCCTACGCCTTCACCGGCTCGGTCAAGACCGCTCACGCCCTTGGCCAGCGCGTCGAAGCGGGCATGCTGACCATCAACCATAACGGCCTCGCCATCCCGGAAGTACCGTTCGGCGGCATCAAGGATTCCGGCTACGGCACGGAAGGCGGCTCGGAAGCGGTCGAAGCCTATCTCGAAACACGTTTCGTCAGCCAGATGAACTGATCTGAACCATCGATAACAGCGTCGCATCATGCAGGAAGGCCGCCCCACAAGGAGCGGCCTTTTCTTTTCATTTGTATTAAATATTACTATATCGCAATATTCTGTTCGTTGCCCTGCTGGTGGCAGCAAAACCAGACATTAGCATATTTTCGAAGAAACAAAGATTAAGTCGCTCTTGAGAGTGATCACATGAGACAACCAGGAGCGGCATCAAAATTTTCTTCAAGAATCATATTGTCATATATCAAAATATAGAACATCTTCCTCTCGTCTTACGTGATCTTGGAGGAGCATCTTGGACAAATTTCTTGCATCTATTGCCGTTGCGATCATCGCAACATCGTCAACGCCCGCTTTGGCGCGTGTGACCGGAGACCCCGTGCAGATCGAGGGAGGAAAGGTAGAGGGCCGCTGGGCCCAGAATGCGGAAGTCAAAGCTTATCTTGGCGTACCCTATGCCGCGCCACCTGTTGGTGAACTGCGCTGGGCAGAGCCGAAGCCCGTGGTCGCATGGGACGGCGTTCGCAAGGCCGATGCTCAGCCAGCCATGTGCATGCAGACATTGCGGACCCCCGGAACGATCAGCATCGAAGTTTATGGCAATAAAAATCTGCCCATGAGCGAAGATTGCCTGTACCTCAATGTGTGGGCACCGGCAAACACATCACCTTCCACAAAGCTTCCGGTCTTCGTCTGGATCCATGGTGGAGCCTATACGTCCGGCGCGGCATCGAAGCCGGAATTCAACGGCGAACGTCTCGCTCAAAAAGGGATGATCGTCGTATCGATCAATTACCGGCTCAACATTTTCGGTTACTTCGCCCATCCCGATCTGACCGCCGAATCTGCCAATCACAGCTCTGGCAATTACGGCTCTCTCGATCAGGTCGCAGCACTGAAATGGGTCGAGAAGAATATCGCTTCGTTTGGCGGCGATCCGGGCAAAGTCACGGTGGGCGGCCAGTCTGCTGGTGCAATCAGCGTGAACAACCTCATGGCCTCCCCTCTCACCGAGGGACTGATTGACGGCGGCTTGGCCCAGAGTGGCGGCGTTGCCGCGGCACCGACGAAACCTCTCAAAACGGTAGAGGATGAAGGGCGGAAATTTTCCAGGATGATCGGCGACCAGTCGATCAGCCAGCTCAGAGCGATGCCTGCCGAAGTGCTGCTCTCTCTATGGTCGGATACGAAAACCCGCTTTGCCGGTCCCGTGGTCGATGGCTACTTCCTCAAGAAATCAGTCAACGACGTTTGGGCTGCTGGCGAGCAGAAGCAGGTGCCGTACTTCGTCGGTTGGAGCGAGGACGAATTCTACGAAAACATCTATAACAGGACAGAGGAAGAATTCGTCAAAGAAGCCACCAAGGAAGTGGGGCAGGATCGGGTCGCGGAGATGCGCACGCTCTACGGCGTAAAAGACGATGCGACCGCAACGGCGGCGCGCGTAGGCTTTACGCGTGACGGAAACTTCGGCGTCAACACCTGGAACGCGGCTGCGGATCAGGCAAAGGGTAAGGCACCGACATATCTCTATTACTGGACCCGCAAGAGCCCGTTCTGGGACGGACAGTCATTCCAGGAAAACTCACCGGCGTCCCTGCTTGGCGCTTATCATGGATCGCAGGTTCCTTATGTCTTCGGCACCCTGGATCTGCTCGATCGCGAATTCTCGGATCGGGATCGGGAATTGTCTGCTCTCTGGCAGAACTACATTGCGAATTTCGTGAAAACCGGAAACCCCAACGGGGGCGATCTTCCGGAATGGCCGAAATTCGACAATTCCGCAGAGCAGGTGCTCGATATCGGTGACAAAACGACAGTGGTAAAACTCCCGAACAAGCCGCAGATGGAGTTTTTCCGTAAGTCAGCCACCAAGTAAGCCGTAACGGCCCTCTGAAATTTTCAAAAGCTGAGAACCCGGCCCCATCCAGAAATGAGGCCGGGTTTATTGTTGAAACGCGCGCTCTGGATTGAGCTGGCGCGTTTGGTTCTCCCAGCGCGCTCCGACCTTGGCCAAGCCACCTTTCGATTATCCGATGTGGTGAGCATCAAGATTTTCGACCATTCCTAAGTTTGTCCCCAAGCGGACAGTGAGAGGTGGAACCTGTTGAAACCCTTGCGCATTTACACGCCGGAATTTCGAGAATTCAGCAAGTTTTTTTAGAAAGTAAAAATCTTGACCGATACGAGCGCCCAAGCCCCTCTGCACATTGACGACATCACCGTCATCGACAACGTTAAGCTGAAGAAGGCCATTACCGCTGCTGCTCTCGGCAACGCCATGGAGTGGTTCGATTTCGGCGTTTACGGCTTCGTCGCCTATGCTGTCGGCAAGGTTTTCTTTCCCGATGCGTCGCCTGCCGTTCAGACAGTCGCGGCACTCGCCACCTTTTCCGTGCCTTTCCTTGTGCGCCCACTGGGCGGCATCTTTTTCGGTGCCATGGGGGACAAGTTCGGGCGGCAGAAGGTTCTGTCGCTGACCATCATCATCATGGCCGCCAGCACCTTCTGCATCGGCCTCATCCCGAGCTACGCCTCCATCGGCATCTGGGCGCCGATACTGCTTCTTCTGTGCAAGCTGGCACAGGGTTTCTCTGTCGGCGGCGAATATACGGGTGCTGCGATCTTCGTTGCGGAATATGCGCCGGACAGAAAGCGGGGCTTTCTGGGCAGCTGGCTGGATTTCGGCTCGATTGCCGGTTTCGTGCTGGGTGCCGGATTTGTCGTGCTGCTCAGCACCATTTTAGGTGAAGCGAGCTTCCTTGACTGGGGGTGGCGCGTTCCGTTCTTCCTTGCTGCGCCGCTAGGCCTGATCGGCCTTTATCTTCGCCATGCGGCGGAAGAAACCCCGGCCTTTGCCGAGCAGCTGGAGCGCATGGAGAAGGAAGACAAGGAGACGGTAGAAAACCGCCCGATGGTGCCGTTCAGGGAGATCATGAGCGATTATCGCCGCTCGCTTTTGATCTGCATCGGCATGGTTCTGGTGACGAACGTCACCTATTACATGCTGCTTACCTACATGCCGACCTATCTTTCCCAGACGCTGGATTATAGCGAGGATCACGGCGTTCTCATCATCATCGTGGTGATGATCGGTATGCTTTTCGTTCAGCCGACAGTCGGTCTCGTGAGCGACAGAATCGGGCGCCGTCCCTTCCTGATGATCGGCAGCGTGGCCGTAATGGTACTGGCAATTCCTGCCTTCAGCCTGATTTCGAGCGGCAGCATCGTTGCGATCTTTCTGGGTCTGCTGATCCTTGCGGTGGCGCTGAACTGCCTGATCGGCATCATGGCTTCCACCCTGCCCGCACTCTTTCCCGCGCGCATTCGCTATAGCGCTCTTGCCATCGCGTTCAACATCTCGATCATCGTAGCGGGTTTGACGCCGACAGCGGCAGCGTGGCTGGTCGAGGCAACCGATAATATCTACATGCCCGCCTACTACCTGATGGTCGCAGGCCTTGTCGGCATCGTGACATCGTTTTTCCTGAAGGAAACCGCCAACCGCCCGCTTTATGGAGATACGCCCAATGCCTCCAGCGCCAAGGAAGCAAAAATCCTGCTGGCCGAGCAATATTCCCACATTGAACAGCGCGTCGAAGACATCGATGAGGAAATCGCCTCGCTTGAGGGCCAGGTGGAAGCGCTGAAGGAAAAGCGTGAACGCTTTGTCAACCGACATCCGAATCTCGACTGAGACTGAGACGGCGCGCGCGAATGCGCGCCACATTCAGCATCATCTATAATCTTGAGAAGATTTGGAGCGGGCGAAGGGATTTGAACCCTCGACCCCAACCTTGGCAAGGTTGTGCTCTACCCCTGAGCTACACCCGCTCAAAAACCGACGGCTCGGGGTAGATCGCTGAGCCGCGGGTGCCGTCAAGTGGCAACGGGGGCTATATCGCTCAATCGCCTTTCAAATGCAAGAGGAAATCTTGCGTCTTTCGCGATATCTTTTGTCATGAAGGTGAATGCTGATCCGCGTTAAGCTTTTGATTGCAAACGCGAATATTCGCACAATGGACTGCGGCACTGTTACTGATAATCTGTTTTTGAGAGATTTGGAGCGGGCGAAGGGATTTGAACCCTCGACCCCAACCTTGGCAAGGTTGTGCTCTACCCCTGAGCTACACCCGCTCAAAAATCCAACGGCTCGGGGTAGATCGCTGAGCCGTGGGCGCCGTGTTGCGGCGACGGGGGCTATATCGCTCAACCGATTTTCAAATGCAACAGGGAAATGACAAAAACATGCAGAAATTTTTCCCTCCGCGCTCAAGCCTCGGAAAAGGCTGGTCTTTTGATCGGCAGATGCACCACGACGGATTGCAAATAAAGGCCTGCGGGCCTATGCAGATTGGCAGGAACAGAATTCGGCAAAGGCAAAAGATGAGCGAGACAGAGCACGCCCAAAAGACGGCAGAGGATCTTTTCAGCTTTCTCGATGGCCTTGGCATCAAGCACGATACCACGCGGCATGCGCCTGTCTTTACCGTGGCGGAATCGGAATCCCTGCGCGATCTCATTGCCGGCGGACACACCAAAAACCTCTTCGTCAAGGACAAGAAAGATCAGTATTTCGTGCTGACGGTCGAGGAAAACGCGGTGGTGGACCTGAAGACCGTCCATAAGCTCATCGATGCTGCCAGCAAGGTTTCCTTCGGCAAGCCGGAAAAGATGCTGGAATATCTCGGCGTCGTTCCCGGTTCCGTGACTGTTTTCGGCGCGATCAACGATACGGACAATCAGGTCACCTTCGTCCTCGACAGCGAGTTGATGAAGCACGATCTGATCAACGGCCATCCGCTTTCCAACGACGCGACGACGACCATCGGGCGCGACGATCTCGTGCGCTTTTTGAAGGCTACGGGACATGAGCCTCTGATCTTGAAAGTGACCGAATAAACCACGATCTTTGCGATCAACAACGCCATTGCACGAAATGATATTGGAGACCTGATATGAGCGGAACGGACAATCCTTACGGCGCCTCGATGGGTGGGCAGATGACTGCATCGACCAGCTTCGGCGGCGGGCAGCAGGCCGCTCCCCAAGCGGGCTCTCATATCAAGGACACGACGACCGCAAATTTCTCCAAGGATGTGATGGACGAATCCCGCCGTCAGCCGGTTCTGGTGGATTTCTGGGCGCCATGGTGCGGCCCTTGCAAGCAGCTGACACCCGCGCTCGAAAAAGTGGTCAATGAAGCAGGCGGTCGCGTCAAGCTGGTGAAGCTGAACATCGATGACCACCCGGCGATCCCCGGCCAGCTTGGCATTCAGTCCATTCCGGCAATCGTTGCCTTTGTCGATGGCAGGCCGGTCGACGGTTTCATGGGCGCAATTCCCGAAAGCCAGATCCGTGAGTTCATCGACAAGATTGCCGGTCCCGCGACCGATGATCAGCAGGCTGAAATCGACGCCGCGCTGGCAGAAGCCAAGCAGTTGCTTGAAGCAGGCGATCACCAGAGCGCCGCCCAGCTTTTTGGTGCCGTCATGCAGACCGATCCCGAAAACGCAGCCGCTGTTGCAGGCATTGCGGAATGCATGATTGCAGTGGGTCAATATGAGCGCGCAAGCGAGCTTCTGTCTTCCCTGCCGGAAGAACTGGCCAAGGATGCAGCCATTCAGGCCGCTTCGAAGAAGCTGGCGCAATATGAAGAAGCCTGCAAGCTTGGCGATCCCGCCGCCCTTCAGCAGGCGCTTGAACTCAACGCCGACGACCATGCGTCCCGCCTGAAGCTTGCCAAGATTTACAACGTGCAGGGCAAGCGAGACGAGGCAGCGGACGAGCTGTTGACGATCATGCGCAAGGATCGCACCTTCGAGGACGACGCAGCGCGCAAGCAGCTGGTGGAGTTTTTCGAAATCTGGGGCTTCAAGGACCCGGCCAGCGTTTCGGCGCGCCGCAAGCTGTCATCCATATTGTTTTCCTGAATGCGTCTTGCGGTTTGCGGCACCGCTCCTCATCTTAAGGGGGGCGGGAACGATGAGACAAAGGGATCAATCCGATGCATGTCGGAAATGCGAGATATTTGAAGGCCAGCGATTTACCGAACGCCATTCCTGTCTTCCCCCTGCCCGGCGTTCTGTTGCTGCCTGAAGGCCACCTGCCCCTCAACATATTCGAACCGCGCTATCTGGCGATGTTCGATGCCGCCCTTGCAAGCCACCGGCTGATCGGCATGGTGCAGCCTGCCTTGCAGGCCGCAGAGGCAGGCACGGATGGCGGTGCGCTGAGCCCCATCGGCTGCATAGGCCGCATCACGTCTTTTACCGAAACAGGCGATGGCCGGTACATCATTTCGCTGACCGGCGTCTGCCGTTTCCGCCTTCTGGAGGAGGCGACGAGCGGCACGCCATACCGCGTCTTCAAACACGCACCCTTCATTTCGGACCTCTCCGGCGAGGATGATGACGAAACTATCGACCGGGAAAACCTGCTGCGCGTCTTCCGTGCCTTTCTCGATTCCAACCAGCTGGAAGCCGATTGGGATAGCGTCGAGCGCGCAAGCAATCACGTGCTGGTCAATTCCCTTTCGATGATGTCGCCATTCGGCCCTGCGGAAAAGCAGGCGCTGCTGGAGGCACCGGACCTGAAATCCCGCGCCGATGCGCTGATCGCCATCATGGAAATCGTTCTCGCCCAGGGCGGAACGGAAAGCGGAACGATCCTGCAATGAGTGCGTCGCATGGATGAGAAACTCAGCAAGGTCGATCCCAAGCTCCTTGATCTCCTCGTCTGCCCCCTAACCAAGGGGCGGCTAACTTATGACCGGGAGCACCATGAATTGATCTCGGAACGGGCGAAGCTTGCCTACCCCATCCGCGACGGTGTGCCGATCATGCTGATTTCGGAAGCCCGCAAGATCGAAGACTGACATCATACAAATTGTCAGTGACATCACGCATCTTATGCGTGATATTTTTTTGTGATCCTATGATTTCTTGATAGCACTATTCGCCAAGAGGATTCGTTTTGGCGATTGTTTAGCATCGAGGGAGGAAATCACATGGACAAGGTCGGCATCGGTATCATCGGATGCGGCAATATTTCGGGCGCCTATCTGAAGGCAATGGCATCCTTCCCGATCCTCGATATTCGCGGTGTGGCGGATATGAATAGCGAGATGGCGCAAGCACGGGCCGCCGAATTCGGCTTGAAAGCTCGAAGCGTCGATGAGCTTCTTGCCGACCCGTCAATCGAGATCATCGTCAACCTGACCATTCCGAAGGCGCATGTGGAGGTTGGCCTGAGGGCGCTGGAAGCAGGCAAACACACCTATTCCGAAAAGCCGCTCGGCATCAATTTCACCGAGGGCAAGCAGCTTTACGATGCGGCGAAGGCTAAGGGCCTGCGCATCGGCGCGGCACCCGATACCTTTCTTGGCGGCGGTCATCAGACCGCGCGAAACCTGATCGACAGCGGTGTCATCGGAATTCCCGTTGGCGGAACGGCAACCTTCATGTGCCCAGGCCACGAGCGTTGGCACCCCAACCCCGCCTTCTATTACGAGGTCGGCGGCGGTCCGATGCTGGACATGGGGCCCTATTACATTACCGATCTCGTCAACCTGTTCGGCCTGGTGGAAAAGGTCGCGGGTTTTGCCATCGCTCCGCGGAAGGAACGGCTGATCACCAGCGAACCTCGTAATGGCGAGAAAATTCCGGTTCATGTAGCAACGCATGTGGCAGGCGTACTCGCATTCGCAAATGGTGCTGTCGTGCAAATGGGCATGAGCTTCGATGTTGCAGGCCACAAGCATGTGCCGCTGGAAATTTACGGCACCGAGGGCACGTTGATCGTGCCCGATCCGAACTATTTCGGCGGAGAGGTTCAATTGCTGAAGAAAGGTGGCGAGTTCGAGACGCAGGATCTGACCTCGCCTTATACGGACGGAAATTACCGGTCCATCGGCGTTGCCGATCTTGCCCATGCGCTCCGTTCGAACAGGCTGCATCGCGCCAATGGCGATCTGGCGCTGCATGTTCTCGAAGTCATGGAAGCTTTCCAGAAGGCATCCGACACCGGCACGACCATATCCATCACGACTACTGCGGAGCGTCCCGCTCCGCTGGCGGACTCACTGACCGATGGCCGGTTGGACAGATAATTTCGAGGAGGAAGACAATGAAAGAAGCACTGATCGTATGGGGCGGATGGAGCGGCCACGAGCCGCAGGAATGCGCGGCCATCGTCAAGGACATGCTGGAGGAAGACGGCTTCAAGGTCTATGTGGAGAACAGCACCGAGGCCTTCGCCGACCCCTCCGTGCACGATCTCAGCCTCGTGGTACCCATCGTCACCATGTCGAAGATAGAGAAGGAAGAGATCAAGAACCTCGCCAGCGCAGTTGAAAACGGTGTCGGCATTGCCGGTTTCCATGGCGGCGCGGGAGACAGCTTCCGCGAATGCGTCGAGTATCAGTTCATGATCGGCGGACAGTGGGTGGCGCATCCCGGAAACATCATCAATTACGAGGTCAACATTACCCGGCCCGACGATCCGCTGATGGAAGGGATCAGCGATTTTCCTTACACGTCCGAGCAATATTACATGCATGTCGACCCATCCAACGAGGTGCTGGCAACGACGCGCTTCACCGGCGACCACGCCTACTGGATCGATGGCGTCATCATGCCTGTCGTATGGAAACGCAAATACGGCAAAGGCCGCGTCTTCTATTCCGCACTCGGCCATCAGGCCAAGGAATTCGAAGTCGTGCAGATGAAAACCATGTTCCGCCGCGGCGCGAACTGGGCTGCGCGTTGAAAATCCGGATGACCCGCAGAGGCAGCCAGAGCATCTCCAGCAAAAGTGCAAAGCGGTTTTGCGTCAGGACAATGCGTTAAACAAGAACTTAGAGCGTTTCTGTGTTTCAAGGAAACGCTGAAAGGCTCTAAAGAACTGCATTTGCGGGTTTACCAACGACATCAGCCACTTGGCTTAGCCGCTGACGGAACCGTGCTCAGATAGCAGCGTTTAAGAACATGACGATCCGACATGTTGAGATCAGGAGGCTTTACCATGAGCGACAAGAACGCCCGCGAAGCGGTTGAGGAAAGCGACGACAAGAACGCGGCCTCTACGGACAATCCGCCTGCAGGCCCCCACGCCAAGAAGCACTTGACCGATAATAGCAAAACACCCGGGGCCGGCTCCCTGCCGGATGAGCAGGATGATGAGGTCAACCCTGGCTCGGGTTAATCGGCAATCCATGTGTTTTACAGAAGGCCGCTGGAGCCGTGCTCCAGCGGCCATTTTTATTGTCCGAGGATTTCCTTGATCGCAGCAGCCAGATCCCGAATTCCATAGGGCTTAGTAATCATCACAACACCGTCCGGTATATCGACGCTTTCAGCCGCGTGTCCGCTTGCCAGAATGATGCGAAGATCGTTCTTCTTCTGCTTCAGCTCTATCGCGAGTTCGCGCCCGGAAATATCCGGCAGGCCGATATCGGTCACGAGGAGATCGATGGTTTCGGCGGAACTGAGGTCGAAGGCTTCTTTGCCGGAGCCGGCTTCTATCACCACATGCCCAAGCTCGCGCAGCATCTCTGCAGTGTTCATGCGAATGAGGGCATCGTCTTCGACCAGCAGGACTTTTAAACTGTCGGTGTCCCGGCGCGTCTGCACAGCTGAAGATACGGGATGCGCAATGGCGTTCAGCCGCTGGCTGCGATTTGCCAGAACGTGGCGCACCTTGCGGGCCAGTGCTTCACGCGTATAGGGCTTGGAAAGAAGCTCCACGCCGGGGTCGAGCCTGCCGCCATGGACGATGGAGTTTTCGGTGTATCCCGATGTGTAGAGCACGGCGATATCCGGCTGGCGTTCCTTGGCCCTGCGGGCCAGTTCCGTGCTCTTCATGTTGCCCGGCATTACGACATCGGTAAACAGAAGATCGATGGGCATCCCCGCCTCAACGACCACCAGCGCCGATTCCGCATTGGGCGCTTTGAGAACCTTGTAACCAAGATCGGTCAGCGTCTCGACCACGGTTGCGCGCACCTCGTCATCATCCTCGGCAACGAGAATGGTTTCCGACCCACCGACCACGGGCCCGGTATTGATGGCGATCTCTCGGTCTTCCCGTGCATGGGCGCGGGGCAGATACATCCGCACCGTCGTTCCATGTCCCACTTCCGAGTAGATCTTGACGTGCCCGCCCGACTGCTTGACGAAGCCGAAGACCATGGAAAGACCAAGCCCCGTGCCCTTGCCTTCCGCCTTGGTGGAGAAGAAGGGTTCGAAGACCTGTTCCAGCAATTCCGGCGGAATGCCGGAACCGGTGTCGCTGACCGAGATCATGACGTATTGGCCCGGCGTCACCTCATCGTGCTTTTCAGCATAATCATCGTCAAGGAAGGCATTGCCCACCTCGATTGTCAGCTTGCCATGGCCGTTCATCGCGTCGCGCGCGTTGATGGCGAGATTGAGCACCGCATTCTCGACCTGCACCGGATCGGCCAGACAGTTCCACAGCCCACCACCGATGATGGTTTCGATATCGACCGCTTCACCTATGGAGCGGCGCAGCATGTCGTCCATATCCCGCAGGAAGCGACCAACATTGATGACTTTGGGATCGAGCGGCTGACGGCGACCGAAGGCCAGCAGCTGGCTTGCCAGCTTCGCACCACGGGTCACGCCCGCCATGGCGTTCACCACCCGGCGCTCCGCCCGTTCGTTACCGGACACATCCTTTTGCAGCAGTTGCAGATTACCCGCCACGACCTGAAGCAGATTGTTGAAATCATGCGCGACACCGCCGGTCAGTTTGCCGATGGTTTCCAGCTTCTGGCTCTGGCGCAGCCGTTCCTCGGAAGACCGCAGCTGCTCAGTGCGCTGAATGACCTGCTGCTCCAGACTTTCCGTCAGCTGCAACAATTCGTTTTCCGCGCGGCGGCGCTCCACCGCGTTGCGCAGCCGCGTCGCCATATCGCGCAGGAAAGACAAATGGTCGTCCGTCCAGTCAGTGACGTCGGCCTGATTGACGAAAAGCACAGCCACCAAACCGCTTCGCTCACGCAACGGAATGCTGATATTTGCCCGCGCGGAAATCGCATCCAGCGCATCACGCTGGTCGCGCGTGCGGATGTCGGCATGTGCATCGCTGACGACGACGGTTTCGCCGCGTTTGAGATTGTCGATGAAGGCACCGTAATCGCGGAAGTGCTGCACGCCGCGCAGGCTGACAACGCCGCTTGCAGTCCAGTCATGCTCGATGAAAACTGTTTCGCGGGCCTCGTCGATCGTGCCGTAACCCGCGCGCGCCACGTTGAGGAATGTTCCCACGGTTCGCACCGCAGCCTTCACGATATCGCCGGGCGCCTGAAGCGCCGATATTTCCTCTTCGAAACCAAGGATCGCGGTGCGCTGCATTTCGGCGGTTTTCAGTTCGTGGACATCCGTGCATGTGCCGTGCCAGCGGGAAATCCGCCCATTGGCATCGCGCACGGGATTGGCGCGCCCGATCACCCAGCGATAGCGCCCGGAACGGTGCCGCAGCCTGTATTCGATGTGATAGGGCTCGCCCGTTGCAAGCGAATGCCGCCAGACAGTCCAGGCGCGTTCCTGATCGTCGGGATGGAAGATATCGTTCCAGCCGACACCGTCCGTCGAGCCCGGCTCGGTGCCCGTGAAGTCATACCAGCGCTGGTTATAAAAATCATGATAGCCATCCGGGCGCGTCGACCACACCATCTGGTCGATGGAGTTCGTCAGCGCGCGCAGCCCGCTTTCACTGTCCCACAGCTTGCGCTCCATCTCGTGCCGTTCGTCGATATCGATGACGGAACCGATATAGCCGAGGAACGTGCCCTCCGATGAAAAGCGCGGCTCCGCTGCATCGATTGCCCAGCGATAGACACCATCACGTCTGCGAAGACGGTATTCGAGGCGGAACGCCTCACGCTTTGCCAGCGCATCGAGAAAGATTTTCGTTGCCGCGTCCTTGTCGTCCGGGTGCGTGGCATCGAGCCAGCCGAAACCTTCCGCTTCCTCGACCGACTGACCGGTGAACTCGTACCATTTGGTGTTGAGATAGGTGCATTTGCCGCCGTCATCGACAACCCACATCATAACGGGTGCATGGTCCGCCATGTTGCGGAAGCGCGCTTCGCTTTCCTTCAGGCGCTGCTCGGCCTGCACCCGCTCCGTCGTATCGTTGACGATGCACAGGACGCCCGCCGTCTTTCCCGTTTCATCCGGCACTGCCGAGTAGGAAATGTCGAATGTGACCGTTTCCGGCCTGCCATACCGCTCCACATAGAAGGGTCGGTCCTTGATGAAGACGGCCTCGCCGTCATTCATGACCTGATCAAGCAGCGGCTTCAGATCGTCCCAAAGCTCGCTCCAGTAGAGCCGCGCCGGGCGGCCGAAGGCGTTTGGGTGGTTCAGGCCGATAGCGGGCGCATAGGCTTCATTGTAGAGCGCGATATAATCCGGCCCCCAGAACAGGATGATCTGATGGGGAGCAGCGACCATGCTGCCGAACGTGGTCTTGAGGGCGACAGGCCATTCTTCAGCCTCAGGGCAATCCGTGGTGGGAAGACGGTTGAGCATCTCCTGCGCCCATCTCGTCCGTTCTCCTGCCGACGACATCATGTTTATCTCGCACCTCTAAAGTAGCATCAACGCTGCCTACCCAAGCTGCCGCACCGAGTAAAGGGGGAAATGAAGGCTAATATGAACGTGATCGCAACAGGGACCTATTCGTCAAGCCGTCCTTAAGAGGTTAACCCCAATCATCTTTGGGCTCCGAACACGTCAAGCAGTCTTGCTTTCGGCCGTCATGCCCAGAAATGTTCCGCCGATGATCATTGCCGCGCCGAAGATGGTTGGAACAGACAGAGGTTCCGAGAGAAGAATATGGGCAAGCAGAAAGCCGAATAGCGGCTCCGTGCCCATCAGCAGTGTCACGCGGGTTGGGCTCGAGCGACGCACAGCGGCATTTTGAACATAGAATGCCGCGATGGTGCAGAAGAGCGAGAGGAAGGCGATGGCGCCCCAGAAGCGAAGATCGGCATTGACAGCAAGCGAGCCTCCGCCGCCCTGAAGCAGAATAAGCACCAGCGTCAGCGAGGCGACGGTCGAGGCCTGTATCGTGGTCAGTGCGGCAGAGGACATGGACCGACGCGCCATCAAACGCTTGGTCGTGACCACCATGATGGCACGCAAAGCCGCTGCACCAAGCACGAGAAGATCGCCGAATGTAAAACTCGCCGCGCCGCCAGTGAGAACCGCAACACCTGCACAGGACGCAAGCGCACCGACCAAGACGCCGAACGGTGGAAGCCTTCTGGACAGACCATAATCCAGGATCGGCGTGAACACGACGCAAAGCGAGATGATCAGTGCCGTGTTGGTGGCCGATGTCAGCGAGACGCCGTAGGTTTCAGCAACGAAGATGAGGAAGAGGATGCTGCCGAGAACGGCGCCGCGGGCGATGTCTCCCCATGCGGTCGACGCAAGTTCCTTTCTGGCAATCGCGCCCATCACGAGGCAGCTTATCAGAAACCGGTAGAAGATGAGCACCAGCACCGGCGCGAACATCAAAGCATCCTTGGCCACAGGATAGCTGGCGCCCCAGACGATGGCGATGCCCAGCACTGCGAGATCAGCCCATAGAAATAATCCCGACTGTTTTTGTGATGCAGCCACACCCGTCTTCATGCTTTCCAATTTTCAGTCCCCTGCTCTACGCTTCAGGGGTAATTAGAAAACATTGCTACGAGGGAGATAGAACGAAAACGCGGTCATCAGACCATAAAGGCTGACTGCGCATAGGCGGCGGGCGTGATCCCGACGATGCCGACAAAGTGGCGGGTCATATGGCTTTGATCGGCAAAACCCGCTTCGGCGGCAGCCTGTGTTGCAGAGACGCCGTTCCGCAGCATGCCTTTGACGGCATTCACCTTTTGCAGCAGGTGGTAAGCGTGGGGCGGAAGGCCGGTCTTTCGCTTGAACGCTTCAATCGTCTGACGCCTGCGCAAGCCTGAAACGCCGCAGAGCTCGTCCAGCGTCACATCCTCCTCCACCCGGGCGTGAAGATAATCGATGGCATCACCGATGCGCCCGCTGTCGGGACGTGGTTTTGCCTCTATCGATGACGGCGAAAGAGTGCCGACAACCTGACGCAACAAAGCATCCAGCGCGACATCGCGGGATAGAGCAAGGGGGGAAGAATGCAGCACGTCATGCAAACGGATGAAGCTGCTCGCCAGTGCCGGGTTATCGTGGAATGTGCGGCAAAACTCCGGCACACGCATCTTGTCCGTATCGATGATGTCCGAGACGAAGCGCGCAATATCGTCACGGCTCACATAAATCATGCGCTGCTTCCAGCCTGTTTCGTCACCCGCGCCGCCATAATGGACGTCTCCGGGATTCATCGTCACCACGGTTCCGGCAGTGACCTTGTATAATTCGCCTTTGCACCAGACAGTGTGTTTGCCCGCCTCGATAACGCCGATCACATATTCCTCATGCGAATGCGGCTTGAAGGACTGCTTGACATAATGGGCCGTCAACGTTTCCAGACTGGTATGCGCCGCATGCCGCCGCAGAGAAACCCGGTCGGACTTGACGGATTGACGCGCCTTTGATGGATCGCAGACCAATGAATGTTCCATATGATGAATGACTGAGACCGAAGGATATTTGCCCAATGGGATAGCTGCAATAACCATTCTTTGAAATATCGGAAGATCGCAGCGTGTTTCGTGACGCGCTCTCCAATTGATCCGGCCATCACTTCGCAATAGTATTCCGTCAGAAATTGCCCAAAACGAAATAATCCATCATGAACGACTACAAGGTCCTGAAGACATTTCTGCTTGCGGCGGAGAAGCGGAATTTCGCGCAGGTAGCGCGCGAACTCGACATGACACCCGCTGCCGTCACGCGCGCCATCGCAGCACTTGAGGATGATCTCGGCATCCAGCTTTTCGTGCGCACCACGCGTCAGGTTTCGCTAACGACGGATGGCGCAGTCTTCGCGGCCCAGATCCAGCCCGCAGTCGAGGCGCTGGAAAATGCAAGGCGCGATGTAAAGAATGCCCATAAGGCCGATCAGGGTCGATTGCGCATCAGCGCACCGACATGGCTGGGCACGACAGTACTTCCGCCTATTCTTGCCGGGTTTCGCGCGCTTTATCCCAGGATGAGCTTCGAAATCTCGCTATCCGATGGTCTGGTGAACATTGTCGATGATGATTACGATCTGGCCATCCGCATATCGTCCCAGCCTTCCGACAAGTTCACAATCTGGCGAAAGATACGCGCGGTGCCGCGCATCCTCGTTGCCGCCCCCGGCAGCCGATTTACGGCGATGAAGCATCCGAGCGAACTGAACCCCGACGATTGCCTTGCCTATAGCGGCGAAAGCCGCCGGGAAAACTGGACACTTTCGGATGGCGGCTCCAGCATTTCCATCGCCGCAGGTCGTGCCTTCAGCGCCAATAGTGGCGAGGTACTTGCAGACATGGCAGCAAATGGCGCAGGAGTCGCCCTCTTACCCGGCTTCCACATCGCCGCCCATATCGGCTCAGGCCGCCTCGTCCAAGTATTTCAGGGCTGGGCACCGCCGGAACTTTGGCTGACGCTCTATTACCCACCTTATCAGACACTGCCACCCCGCATTGCCACCTTCTCCAAATTTTTCGAGGAGCAGCTTCCGGCTTACATGGTGGAGAACTGGTAGCGCTCAGAGACCAACACCTTCCACATAGTCAGGATACTCCGCGCTGATCACATCAATGATCGACAGCGTCCCGGAAAGGTGCGTCCTCAGTGCCGCCGTTGCAGCTTCCGGCTTGCCGGATGCGATTGCTGCGACGATCGCTTCGTGGTCGGTGAGCACCGTATGCATCTTGCCGGGCATGGGCAGGTTGAGGCGGCGCAGGCGATCCAGATGCACGCTTTGCCGCCGGACGTTTGACCATAGCTGGAGGATGCCGGTCTTTTCGTAGAGCTTGCGGTGGAATTCGCGGTCGATACTATCGAAGGTGTCGTAGGTCTCCGGTCTCGCCAAAGCTTTTTGACGCGCCAAAATGTCTCCTAGCTCGGCTGCGGTCTCGGCGGGAGCCTCCTCTGTCAGGCGTCGCACGGCTTCGAGCTCTATCGAAAGCCGCAGAAACTGGGCCTGCCGGGCGTGATCGATATCGATCTTCGCCACCACCGTCGCATATTGCGGATAGACATCGACCATGCCCTCTTCCTGCAGGCGCATCAGCGCATCGCGGACAGGCGTTTGGCTGACGCCGAATTCCAGTTGAAGCGATGCGCGCGACAGGACGGTGCCGGGCACGAGCTGCACTTTCAGTATCCTGTCGCGCAGAATTTCATGCACCTGCAGAGCCACCTGTCGCGAGCGATCCAGCTGCCCGCCCCTTATCATTCCACTCATGCTCACCTGCCCTGTTGCGGTTCGAAAACATTAAAACACATCTTCGGGGTTGATGCACTGATGTTTTAGTGCTTCAATGCATTTATCCGCTTTGGGAGTGAAAGCGGGCGGCGAACGAGCGCCGCACATTTCAAACGGGAGGAATCCATGAGACTGCTTCTCAGCGGCGTGACCGCTATCGCCATCGCGCTGGGCCTTGCCTGTCCGAGCCAGGCACAGGAAAAAACCAACATCTCGATCACCCGCCAGCCCGGCATCCTTTATCTCGCAAGCCACGTCATGGAGACGCAGAAGCTGATCGAGAAGGAAGCTGCGAAGGAGGGCATCGAAGGGGTGAAGGTGGAATGGCGCACCTTCTCTGGCGGCGGCGCGCAGACGGATGCGCTGCTTGCTGGCAATGTGGACGTGGTCAACACCGGCACCGGCAACCTGCTGCTGCTTTGGGATCGCACGCGCGGCAAGGTCAAGGGCATCATCACCAGCTCTGCCCAGCCGGTCATCATGGTGTCCAACGACCCGCGCATCAAATCGCTGAAGGATATCGGCCCGTCTGACAAGATCGCCGTACCGACCGTCGGCGTTTCGACTCAGGCCATTCTGCTCCAGATGGCGGCGGCGAAGATGTATGGTGATGATCAGGTCAAGAAATTCGATCCCAACACCGTGCAGCTTGGCCACCCGGATGCCGTGGCAGCCATTGCCAACCCCAATCACGAGGTCAAGAACCACTTCTCTGCACCGCCTTTCCAGTATGTGGAGCTGAAGCAGCAGGGCGTGCACAAGGTAACGGACTCGCGTGAAATTCTTGGCGGTGCGCTGACCCAGGCGACATTCTTCACCACGACGGCCTTCGCGGATGCCAATCCGAAGCTGGTGAAAGCGCTGCGTACTGCGACCGAAGAAGCAATCGCCTTCATCAAGAAGGACCCGAAGTCGGCTATCGATGCCTACAAGACCGTTTCCGGCGACAAGACCAGCGTCGACGACCTGCTGGCGATGATGAAGGAGCCGGGCATGGATGAATGGCGCACAGACCCGCAGGGTACGATGAAGTTTGCCGAACATCTGCACAAGATCGGCACGCTGAAGAGCATGCCGAAGGCATGGACGGATTATTACCTGCCCGACAGCGCCTATCTCAACGGCAATTGATCGCAGCGAAAGCGCCCCATGCAGCGGCGCGTGCCGCCGCTGCTTCCTTTCTTGAGGAGTAAATCCATGATGCAGGCAAGCATTGCTGCCGCCGAGCCGCTTGCGCCGGAAGCCCAGAAGACGCCGCTTCTTTCCGTTGACCGCGTGACGCTGCGCTACAAGACACCCAATCTGCTGATCACGGCCACGGAAGATGTGAGCTTCACCGTGCGTGAATCCGACCGCTTCGTGCTGCTCGGTCCATCCGGCTGTGGCAAGTCCACGCTGTTGAAGGCCGTCGGCGGTTACATGACGCCGTCTGCCGGAACGATCCACATCAATGGCCGTCAGGTCACGCGACCCGGCCCGGACCGCATGATGGTGTTCCAGGAATTCGACCAGCTGATGCCGTGGAAGACCGTGCTGGAAAACGTGATGTTCCCGCTACTGGTCGCTCGCAAGCTGCCGCAGGCCGAGGCCGAAAAAATCGCCCGGCACTATATCGACAAGGTGAAGCTGACGCGCGCCGTGGACAGCTATCCGCATACGCTGTCGGGCGGTATGAAGCAGCGCGTGGCCATTGCGCGCGGCATGGCGATGCAGCCGGATATTCTGCTGATGGACGAGCCTTTCGCCGCTCTCGACGCACTGACACGCCGCCAGATGCAGGACGAGCTTCTGCAGCTTTGGGAAGACACGAAATTCACCGTCATCTTCGTTACCCATTCGATTGCGGAAGCGATCAAGATTTCCAACCGCATCCTGCTGCTGTCTCCGCATCCGGGCCGCGTGAAGGCGGAAGTGGTGGATGTGGACAAGGTGAGCCACGAGGATGGCAGTGCCGCAGCCCTTGAGCGTGACATCCACAATCTGCTGTTCTCCAACGAACCCGGCCACAAGGAGTAGAGCCATGCTGTCCCCGAACATCATCCTCGCTTCCGAGGTGGAGAGCACCAAGCCTCACAGCAATATCAAACCCGTTGAACAGAAGCTGAGCCCATTCGAGATGCTCTGGGGCATCAGCGCGTTGCGCAAGACGCTGCTGATCCTAACGCTTGCCATCATCTGGCAGATCTATGCCTCCTATCTCGATAATCCTCTGCTATTCCCAACGCTGAGCGACACGCTGACGACGCTGGTGGACCGCTTTATCGATGGCACTTTGCCATCGCGCATCTGGACGACGCTGAAAATCCTGTTCATGGGTTATGCGGTCGGCACGGTGCTGGCCGCGCTCTTGACGGTTCTCGCCATCAATACCCGTATCGGTACGGATTTTCTCGAAACCATGACGGCGATGTTCAACCCGCTGCCGGCCATCTCGCTGCTGCCGCTGGCGCTGATCTGGTTCGGGCTCGGCGCATCAAGCCTCGTCTTCGTGCTGATCCACTCCGTTCTCTGGGCGGTGGCGCTCAATACACACTCAGGCTTTCTCGGCGTCTCACGCACGCTGCGCATGGTTGGCGCAAATTACGGTCTGACTGGCATCTCCTATGTGCTGCGCATCCTCGTGCCTGCCGCCTTCCCATCGATCCTGACAGGCCTCAAGATCGGCTGGGCCTTTGCATGGCGCACGCTCATTGCCGCAGAACTCGTCTTCGGTGTTTCCTCCGGTCAGGGCGGCCTTGGCTGGTTCATTTTCGAAAACCGCAACCTGCTGGATATTCCGGCTGTGTTTGCCGGTCTGTTGACCGTTATCATCATCGGCCTGATCGTTGAAAACCTCGTCTTCCAGACGATTGAGCGTCACACCATTCAGAAATGGGGCATGAAGGAATAGCGCCAGCTTTTCTTCAGGCATCCAAGAGGCAGTCCCCATGACAGAACACAAGACGACAGAACTTAAGACGACAGAACGTAAGACACCTGAAACGCTTAGAAGCGCGAGATGGTTTGCGCCGGATGACCTTCGCTCCTTCGGCCACCGCTCCCGCATGATGCAGCTTGGTTATGCCGAAGAGGATTTTCGCGACAAGCCCGTCATCGGTATTCTCGATACGTGGTCGGAGCTGAACACCTGCCACTCCCACTTCAAGGAGCGGGTTCAGGATGTGAAGCGCGGCGTTAGCCAGGCGGGCGGCTTCCCGGTTCAGATGCCGTCGCTTTCGGTGGATGAGAGCTTCACCAAGCCGACGTCGATGCTCTACCGCAATATGCTGGCCATGGAGACGGAAGAGATGATCCGCTCCCACCCGCTGGACGGCGTCGTGCTGATGGGCGGTTGCGACAAGACCACGCCCGGCCTCGTCATGGGCGCGATCTCGGCGGGCATTCCGATGATCTACCTTCCCGCTGGCCCTATGCTGCGCGGCAATTATGCGGGGAAGATCCTCGGTTCCGGCTCCGATGCCTGGAAATACTGGGATGAACGCCGCGCAGGCAATATTTCCGACGAGGAATGGCTCGGCGTTCAGGGCGGCATCGCCCGCTCGGCAGGCACCTGCATGACGATGGGAACGGCCAGCACCATGACGGCGATTGCCGATGCCATGGGCCTGACGCTGCCCGGTGCATCTTCGATACCCGCCGTCGATGCCAACCACCAGCGCATGTCCGCTTCCTGCGGGCGTCGCATCGTGGATATGGTGTGGGAGGATTTGACGCCGGACCGTATCATCACCGATGCGGCCTGTCGCAACGCGGCGATCATCGCCATGGCAACCGGCTGCTCCACCAATGCCGTTGTGCACCTGATCGCGATGGCGCGCCGCGCGGGCGTGAACCTCACGCTGGACGATCTCGACGCGCTGGGGCGCGTGACGCCGCTGATTGCCAATGTCCGGCCATCGGGCAAGGACTATCTGATGGAAGACTTCTATTATGCGGGCGGCCTGCGCGCGCTGATGAAGCAGATGGAAGACCGTCTCGAACTTTCCGCCCTGACGGTAACCGGCAAGACGATGGGCGAAAATCTGGAAGGCGCGGAAGTCTATAATGACGATGTCATTCGCCCGCTGTCGAACCCGGTCTATCATGAAGGCTCGCTTGCCGTGCTTCGCGGCAATCTCTGCCCCAACGGCGCCGTCATCAAGCCTGCCGCCTGCGATCCGAAATATCATGTCCATCAGGGCCCGGCACTCGTCTTCGACAGTTACCCGGAGATGAAGAAGGCCGTGGATGACGAGAACCTCGATATTACGCCTGATCATGTCATGGTGCTGCGCAATGCAGGGCCGCTGGGCGGACCGGGCTTTCCCGAATGGGGCATGCTTCCCATTCCCAAGGCGCTGATCAAAAAGGGCCATCGCGATATGCTGCGCATTTCCGATGCCCGCATGTCCGGCACCTCCTATGGCGCCTGCGTCCTGCATGTTTCTCCTGAGAGCTATGTCGGGGGACCGCTGGCACTTCTGAAGACCGGTGATATCGTTCGTCTGGACCTGCCCAACCGCAGTCTCGACATGCTGGTGGATGAGGCGGAACTGGCCCGCCGCAAGGCCGAATGGGTGGCGCCTGAGCCGCGCTTCCAGCGCGGTTACGGCTGGATGTTCTCCCGCCACGTCACGCAGGCCGATCTTGGCTGCGATTTCGATTTTCTGGAAACGGGTTTCGGCAAATCTGCCGGTGAACCGGATATTTATTGAGAGGACCAGACGATGACCGATTATGTGCTGAGCGACGCGACGCGGGCGAAATACAAGAAGATTTCCACCGCTTCCATTGCGACCGCTCTCTTCAAGCGCGGCCTGCGCAACCAGTTCATTCAGGGCGTGGTGCCGGTTGCGCCGAAGTCCGAAACGATGGTGGGGCAGGCTTTCACGCTGCGCTATATTCCAGCCCGAGAAGACCGCAACCCGATTACCGTGTTCCGCAACGCCGACCATCCCCAGCGGGTTGCCATGGAAACCTGCCCGCCTGGCCATGTTCTGGTGATGGACGCTCGCAAGGATGCGCGTGCGGCAACCGCGGGCTCCATTCTCATCACGCGGCTGGCGCTGCGCGGCGCTGCGGGCGTCGTGTCCGATGGCGGCTTTCGCGATGCCGAAGGCATCGGCGCACTCGACATGCCCGCCTATTACGCCAAGCCTTCCGCACCGACGAACCTGACCTTGCATGAAGCGCTCGACATCAACGTGCCGATCGCATGCGGCGATGTCGCGGTCTTCCCCGGCGATGTGCTTGTGGGCGACAAGGACGGCGTCATGGTCATCCCCGCGCATCTTTCGGAAGAACTCGCAGACGAATGCGCCGGCATGGAAAGCTTCGAGGACTTCGTGCTGGAGCAGGTGAAGAAGGGTGAAGCAATCATCGGCCTTTACCCCTGCACCAAGGAAGAGCACCAGAAGAACTACGAGGAATGGCGCAAAGAGACCGGCCGCTGAAACCTGATCTGATGAGGGCCGTTACGATGACGGCCCTCATTTTTAGCCGCAAGCTCGTGCTAGATGCGATGAGCGAGTGCGATGGACTCGGCTACCTGCGCGTGACCGGACGAAAGCTTGCTGGTGGCCACGCGGATATGAGCGCTGGGCAGGACGGAAAACTTGTTGCCGGGCACGACGGCAATGTTTCGAGCCGCCAGCGTCACCATCGCGAAAGATTCAGACTCCACCGGCACCCAGAGGCAAAGGCCGCTACCCGGCATGGTCTTCACACCCCGCTCAAGCAGTTCGCGCGCCAGTGCATCGCGCCGTTCCTGATAGGCTGCGCGAGCGCTTGCCACGATCTGCGACGTTTCTTCATCCTTGATAAGCCAGGCAACGGCAGCCTGCAAAACCCGGCTTGTCCACCCTGCACTGAAGGCGCGGTAAGATTGTATCTGCTCCACGATAGCCTTCGAGCCGGAAAGCACCGCCAGCCGCAGATCCGGCCCCAGTGTCTTCGAAAAAGACAGAATGCGTACCGTTCGATCCGGAAAGCGTGCACCGAGAGACACCGGCTTTGAGACTGAAATATCCGCAATACCGTCATCTTCGATAATCAGCGTATCGCCATCGGCCAGAACATCGCCCAGCGCCTGCATCCGCTCAGGCGTAACGGTTTGCCCCGTGACCGAATGCAGTCGCGGCTGGAAGAGGAAGGCGGCGGGCCGCTCGGCCATGGCCTGTCTCAGCGAGGCGGGTAAGGGCCCTTGGCTGTCCGAAAGGATGGGTACGATTTTCACGCCGAGATCTTCGAGAATGTCCAGAAGGCGCATGGCGGTGGGATGTTCGACGGCAACGACCGATCCCGGTCGCACGAGCGCGCGGATGGTGGTGTAGACGCCATTATATCCGCCATTGATCGCCAGAAAGGCTTCGGCGTCATAAGGCCAGTCGCCAGCAAGCGCATCTCGAAGTTCAGGAACGATCCGACTGCGCTCATAGCTGTTCAGATCGCCGACCGAGGTGGCGTGCACCATCGCCTTGGCAAGCGGCGGCAGCAATGTTTGATCCGGCACCGCCATGGAAAGATCGAGAACATTGGCGCCATAATGACCGGCACTTGCCAGACGCTCCGGCTTCGCAACGAAGCGTTCCGCACAGACCCAAGTCCCGTTACGCCCACGACCGCTGACGATCTTCTGCTGGCGAAGTTCGCTCCAGGCTTCGGAAATGGTGGCGGGGCTGACCCCAAGCTCGTAAGCCAGATCACGAATGGCAGGCAGCCGCGTTCCGACCGGCAGAACACCGGCTCTCACCAGCGCGCTGGTTTCCAGCGCAATACCGCGGATCGTCTTGTTGGTTATTTTTTCGGCAAGCCATCGAGCCTCGGTAATGTCGCCCACTTTTTTCTCACTTTAAATGTTCAATAACGTAATAACATTTGTACGATGTTAAGTGTACATTTATTCTTAAGACATCGAAAAAATAAACGAGTACCAAATTATGCCGTTGAAACTTCGTCTCGCACTTCGCGACTGGGACTATATGACGCCGCTCGTTCTGGGAGATGTCTCATCTCCGAAGCTTCAGATCGAGGTCGATCGCGTCGGCACACTCATCTCCAATGTTGCTGAAGACGATGCGCATGACGCTGCCGAAACCTCCTTCAGCCGCTATGCGCAGATGCGCCACGATGGCGACGAGAGCGTCATCGGCATGCCGAATTTCATCATGCGCGGCTTCCGCCATCGCTGCATCATCACCACCAAGGATAGCCCGATCCGCTCGCTTGCGGATCTTGCAGGCAAAAAGATCGGCGTGACCGGCTGGCGCGATTCCGGCAATACCTGGACCCGCGCGGCATGCCGTCGCGAAGGCGTGGGCGTGGAAGACGCCATGTGGTATGCTGGCCGTCTGACGGAAGCCCATCCCATTACCGACCGTCTGGATGGGTTCGGTCGTCCGGGCCGGATCGAGGCGGCACCGGGCGAACGCCCGATGGTGGATCTGCTGAAGGATGGCGGGCTGGATGCCGTATTCACCCCCTTCATGCCGAAGGGCTTCTTCGATCAGGACTCGCCGTTCCGCCAGGTCCTGCCGGATTACCGGGCTTCGGAAGTCGCCTATTTCAACGACGTCGGCTACGTGCCGGGCATGCATCTGATTGGTTTCAAGGCGCATATCGTGCGCGAAAATCCGTGGGTGATGGACGAGCTTAGCCAGTTGATCGACGCTTCCCAGCGCATGTGGCTGGAAAAGCGCGAAAAATACGCCGACACGACGCCATGGATGATCGATGAACTTCGCCGTTGTGCCGCGGATTTGCCGCCGAACTGGAATGTCAGCGGCTTCAAGGAGAACGAAGTCATGATCGCCGATTTCGCCAACGAGCTTCATGCTCAGGGCATCCTGCCGCGTCTGCTCACGCCCGCAGAACTGTTTCCACATCACGCCGAGGGCAACTGACGATCACATTCAGGCCTTAGCAATTCAAATCGCTGCACACAAAAAGGGGAATACCAAAATGCATTCGAAACTCATTGCTTCCGCCGCCCTCGCCGGGCTCATTCTTGCCGGACCGGCTCTTGCCGAGACGGCTGCCATTCCCAAGCAGAGCGTGAACGAGGAACTTCGCGCCCGGCTGCCGGAAAAAATCCGCACCGAAGGAAAGATGATCTCCGTCAATAACGGCTCCTTCCCTCCCTATGAAATCGTGACCGGCACCAAGATGGAAGGTGCAAGCGCCGACCTGACCGATGCGCTGGGCGAAGTTCTGGGCATCAAGATCGAGCACGCAACCGTCGGCGGCCTGCCAGCGCTTCTGGCGGGCGTCAATTCCGGTCGCTACCAGTTTGCCTTCGGTCCCGTGGGCGATTTCAAGAGCCGCGAAGAGGCCAATGATTTCGTCGACTGGGTGCAGGAATTCGTGGTCTTCGCCGTTCAGAAAGGCAACCCCAAGGGCATCTCCTCGCTCGATACATCCTGCGGCCAGCGCATCGCCGTCATGGCGGGCGGCTCGGCGGAGCGCGTGATCCAGGCACAGGCCGAAAAGTGCAAGACCGATGGCAAGGGCGCAATCGAGGTACAGTCCTACACAGACCAGCCAAGCTCCATCCTGGCGGTTCGCTCCAAGCGCGCAGATGCCTTCTTCTCCTCTCAGGCGCCGCTGACCTATTTCGTCTCCCAGGCCAATGGCCAGCTGGAACTGACCGGCGTTGGCCAGAAGAACGGCTTTGACGACCTCTATCAGGGCGCTGTCGTCCCGAAGGGTTCGGAACTCGGTCCGGTTCTTTTCGATGCCATCAAGGTGCTGATGGACAACGGAACCTATGCGACCATCATGAAAAAATGGGGCCTTGAAAACAACATCCTCAAGCAGCCCGGCATCAACCTTGGGGGCCAGTTGCCAAAATGACGAGCTCCGTAGACATGAAAGTGCCGCCTTCGGGTGGCACCGATCTGCGGGATGTGGCGACAGCCCACACCCCGTTCCGCACGGGCAGACTTGTGCTTTGGGTCGTGATCGCGCTCGTCGTCGTCAACTTCGCCTGGATCGTTGCCAACAACGAAAACTTCGGCTGGCCGGTCGTTGCGCAGTATTTCTTCGATCCGGTCGTCATCAGCGGACTTTACGTCAGCCTTGGGCTGACCGTCGTCGCCATGATCCTCGGCGTCATCTTCGGTCTGATCATCGCTATTGCCAGAATGTCGAATGACGGGTTGGCCAGTTCCTTCGCATCACTGTTCATCTGGTTCTTCCGCGGCACGCCTCTGCTGGTCCAGCTGATCTTCTGGTACAACATGTCCACCCTGTTTCCGCAAATTTCGCTCGCTATCCCTTTCGGGCCGACACTTGCGAGCTGGGATACCAACTCCGTCATCACCCCGATGACCGCTGCAATCGTTGGCCTGGCGCTGAACGAGGCGGCCTATATGGCGGAAATCATTCGCGGCGGGCTTCTTTCGGTAGACCGCGGACAGGCGGAAACGGCTGAAGCCTTCGGCATGACCAAGGCGCGCGCTTTGTGGCGCATCATCATTCCGCAGGCCATGCGCTCCATCGTTCCGCCAACGGGCAACCAGCTGATCAGCATGATCAAGGCAACCTCGCTCGTCAGCGTGATTGCGATGGCCGATCTGCTGTATTCGGTCCAGTCGATCTACAACAGAACATTCGAAATCATTCCGATGCTTTTGGTCGCGGTGATCTGGTACCTGCTCATCACCTCCATCCTCAATGTGGGTCAGAATTACATCGAGGCCTATTATGGCCGCAGTGACCGCCGCAATGCAGCTGTTGCAAAGCCCGCTCTGGAAGAGGAGGCAAGCCATTGACCGCAGTTGCAAACACAAAGCCTCTCGTCGAGGCGCGCAACGTTCACAAATCCTTCGATCAACTCGAAGTTCTGAAGGGCATCGATCTGGATGTGATGCCGGGAGAGGTCGTGGTCATTCTCGGGCCTTCCGGTTCCGGCAAATCCACCTTCCTGCGCTGCATCAACCATCTGGAGACAATCCAGCAGGGATCGATTGCCGTGGATGGCGAACAGATCGGCTACCGGGTGAAGAACAACCGGCTGGAAAAGCTGTCCTCCAACGGCATTGCGCGCCAGCGCCGCAAGATCGGCATGGTGTTCCAGCAGTTCAACCTCTACCCGCATATGACGGTGCTGCAAAACATCATCGAAGCCCCGGTCGGCGTTCATGGCGAAAGCCGCAAGGACGCAACCGAAAATGCCATGCGCCTGCTGGAACGGGTAGGCCTGTCGGAAAAGGCCGCCTCCTATCCGCGTCAGCTTTCCGGTGGGCAGCAGCAGCGTGTCGCAATCGCACGTGCGCTCGCCATCAAGCCGAAACTCATGCTGTTCGATGAGCCGACCTCCGCGCTCGACCCGGAACTCGTCGGCGAAGTTCTCGCCACGATGAAGGATCTCGCGCGTCAGGGCCTGACCATGATCGTCGTCACCCACGAAATCGGCTTTGCCAAAGAAGCGGCAGATCGCGTGGTCTTCATGGATGGAGGCCACATCGTTGAGATGGGCAAGCCGGAAGAGGTCATCGGCAACCCGCAACACCCGCGCACACAGGCTTTCCTCTCGCGCTTCCTGTAAGTGATACGCTTTCTCCCCAACTTGGCGCCAGCCTCAAAGGCTGGCGTCCTTTTCAAGATCTTGGTGGACCCCATGCTGAACGACAATCAATATGCCCGCGTTTCCGATTTCGAGCCCATGGAGGCCGAACTGAAGGCGACGCGCCAATATCTGCACGCCAATCCAGAGCTTTCGCAGGAAGAAGTGGAAACCGCCCGCTATGTGGCGGAAAAGCTGGAAGCCTGGGGCTATGAGGTTACCCGCAATGTCGGCGGTCACGGCGTCGTGGCCCGGTTGAAGAACGGTACGGGAACCAAGAGCATCGGCATCCGCGCCGATATGGATGCACTCCCTATCCTTGAAGAGACGGGGCTGCCTTATGCCAGCAACACGCCCGGCAAAATGCATGCCTGCGGCCATGACGGGCACACGACGGTTCTCTTGGGTGCTGCCGAATACCTAGCCCGCACCCGCCGTTTCGACGGCACCGTGACCCTGATTTTCCAGCCTGCGGAAGAAGGCGGCAAGCCGAGCGGCGCGCAGGCCATGATCGAAGATGGCCTCTTCGAGCGCTTCCCGATCGACGCGATCTTCGGCCTGCACAACCACCCCGGCGCACCGGAAGGCACGATTTTGACGCGCTCCGGGCCTATGATGGCGTCGTCCGATACGGTCAAAATCACCGTCAAGGGCAAGGGCGGCCATGCCTCGCGTCCGCACCTCACGATCGATCCCATCGTGGTTGCCTGCAACCTCGTCGTCTCGCTCCAGACGGTCGTCTCGCGCAATATCGATCCCACCCAGACCGCCGTCGTGACCGTCGGCACCATCCATGCGGGTGAGGCGGTCAACGTCATTCCGGAATTTGCAAAACTGGCACTCAGCGTGCGCTGTTTCGAGCCCAAGGTTCGCGATCTTCTGCAGCGCCGCATCACCAAGCTCGCACAGTCCATGGCGGAAGCCTATGACGCGACAATCGAGCTGGAATACGAACACGGCTATCCGGTGGTCGCCAATTCGGAAGCCGAGACGGCTTTCGCACGTCTCGTAGCGGAAGAGTTGATCGGTAGCGACAAGGTAGCCACCTGCCCTCTCATCCCCGGCAGCGAGGATTTCTCCTACTTCCTCGAACACAAACCCGGCAGCTTCCTGCGCCTCGGCAACGGCATGACCTCCGCCATCCTCCACAGCTCCAAATACGACTTCGCCGACGACAGCCTCACAGTGGGTGCTGCCATGTGGGCGCGACTGGCAGAGCGTTTTCTTTCGGAGTGATGCGGCGCGTCAGAAACGGCGGAGCTTGACCCTCCTCATCTCAATAAAGACCGCCAAATTCGGGCGGTCTTTTTTTGGCGCGATGTACTCGAAGAGCAAGCACATTATTCTTCCGCCATTCCCCGGTGAAACGGTGACAGGTCCGTAGTCGGCTATCGACGCGCTCTGATCTGCGCGTTGACAAAGCGTCCCGATTGGGACCAAAGTCGCGCCGATCATTGCGTTCTGGGGGAGAGACCGATGTCCGTCCGCGCCGTTTTTCACGCACTTGCCATCACGCTTGCAACGCTGTCTGCTTCCCCGCTTATGGCGCAGGATGCGACGCGGAAGGTTGTGACGACGCAGAATGGGGATTATTTCGGGTTCGATCTGCGCACCGAACAAAACGTTTCGCAACCGCAATGCGAGACCATCTGCATCAACGACAAGGCGTGCAAGGCCTTCACCTATAATCCGAAGGTGAAGTGGTGCTTTCTGAAATCGGACTATAATCAGCTAAACGCCTTCCCCGGAGCTGTCGCTGGCAAGATCGTGCAAGTGGCGAGCGCAAACGAACAGGATATCGGCGCGCCGCAGCGGCTTTCCTTTGTCGATGACAGCCTTTACCAGCAGGCACGCAAACTGAAGGCGGGCTTGCCTGAAGCTGACGAGACGCAAGGTGCGGATGCGCTGCTTTCTGCCGCCCGCCAGCAGGCAGGCACCGACATTCCTCAAGCGGTCGAAAATTATAAAGCGGCGCTTTCGCTCACCCCCGATGACGGTGCGCTGTGGAGAGAGCTTTCCTCGGTCGAAGCCAGCGTCAAGGACAATTACCAGATATTGGGCGAAGCCCCGGCAGCGGCGCTGAATGCCTATCAGCTGAGCCGGACGCAGACACAGCGAACGCAGGCTCTCAACCGGTTGGCGGAAGCCTTTGCCAAAAGCCAGAGCTACCGCGCTGCGTTGAATGCCTATAAGGCAAGTCTTGCCCTGTCCGACGTGCCTGCGACCAGAACCATTTATAACGACCTGCGCACGCGCCAGGGCTTCCGCGTCACCAACAACACCGTCGATACCGACAGCGTTGCGCCTCGAGCCTGCATTCAGTTCTCCGAACCGCTCGTCAAGAACGGTGTCGACTACTCCTCCTTCGTCACCCTGGATGGCGCAGCCCCCAAAGCCCTTGAAGCCAAGGGCAGCGAGATTTGCGTGGAAGGCCTGACGCATGGGCAGCGATACAAGATCGCGCTGCGCGCCGGGTTGCCTTCCTCCGTGGAGGAGCCTCTGGAGAAACAGGTCGATCTGGATATCTATGTGCGTGATAGATCGGGCTCGGTGCGCTTTACCGGCGATAATTTCGTGCTGCCCGGCACGGCACGGCGCGGCATTCCGCTCGTCTCCGTCAATATCGAACGGGCCGATCTGAAGCTTTACCGCGTCGGGGATCGCAACATTACGTCGCTTCTGGCGAATTCGCAGTTCCTGACCCAGATGGACGGCTATAGTGCCGAGAAGATCGAGACGGAGCTTGGAGAACTCGTCTGGCAGGGCGGCATCGATATTCAGAGTGAGTTGAACAAGGATGTCGTGACCAGCTTCCCGGTGGACGAGGCTCTGCCGGACCGCAAGCCCGGCATCTATGTTCTGACCGCCGTTCCGCCCGGCACGCCGCCGGAAAACTGGGATTCGCGCGCAACGCAATGGTTCCTCGTCTCCGACAGCGGCATCACCACCTATGCCGGAACGGATGGTCTTAACGTGTTCGTGCGGGCGCTGAGCACGGCAGCACCGCTGAAAGGCGTTTCGCTGCAACTGCTGGCAAAAAACAATGAGGTACTGGGTTCAGCGACGACGGATGGCGAAGGCCGCGCGACATTCTCCGCTGGCCTGATGCGCGGTTCGGCTGGTCAGGCGCCTGCCATCATCACCGCCCGCAATGGCGAGAAGGACTATGTATTCCTCGACATGACGCGGGCCGGCTTCGATCTTTCCGACCGCGGTGTGACCGGACGCGCGGCACCGGGCGCAATCGACGTGTTCAGCTGGACCGAGCGCGGTATTTACCGTGCGGGCGAGACGGTTCACGCCGCCGCCCTCTCTCGGGATATCGAAGGCAACGCCATCGAGAACCTGCCGCTGACCTTCATTTTCTCGCGCCCGGATGGCGTCGAGGATCGCCGTTTCGTCAGCGATGGCAAGGCGCTTGGCGGCCATGCCATCGATCTTCCGCTTCAGGAAAACGCCATGCGCGGCACCTGGACGATGCGGATCTACACCGACCCGAAGGGCAGCGCGATCAGCGAGAAATCCTTCCTTGTCGATGATTTCGTGCCGGACCGCACCGAGTTCGATCTGACAAGCGCATCGAAGGAGATCGATCCGGCAGGCGATACGCAAATCGATGTGGACGGTCGCTATCTCTATGGCGCACCGGCAGCGGGGCTTGAACTGGAAGGCGAAATCGCGCTGAAACCGACGCGCACCAACCCTGCTTTCGAAGGCTATGTCTTCGGTCTTGCCGATGAAGAAACGGAAGAGGAAAGCCGCACGACGCTGGACGCGCTTCCAGCACTGGATGAGAACGGCAAGGCCAGCTTCCCGGTAGAACTCGGTGACCTTCCCTCCACCACCCAGTTCCTTTCCGCCAACATCACCGTGCGTATGCGCGAAGCGGGCGGGCGGGCAGTGGAGCGCTCGCTGACATTGCCGATCAAATCCGAAAGCAGCATGATCGGCATCAAGCCGCAGTTTTCCGGTGATCTTGCCGAAAACTCCATCGGACGCTTCCACATCATCGGTCTTGCGCTGGATGGAACCAGACAGGCGATGAACGGCCTCATCTGGAAACTGATCAAGGTGGAGCGCAATTACCAATGGTATCGTCAGGGCAATTCCTGGCGTTACGAGCCGGTAGAGCATACAAAACAGGTGGAAACCGGCACGCTGTCCGTCACCCCCGATGGGGCTGAGATTTCCGTACCCGTGAGCTGGGGCCGATACCGGCTGGAGGTGGAAGCACCACAGAACGAGGGCGCGATATCGAGCGCGGAGTTCGATGCGGGCTGGTTCGTGACCGCAAGCTCCACCGAGACGCCGGATGCGCTGGAAATTGCACTCGACAAGCAGAGTTACAAGGTGGGCGACACCGCCAAGCTCCAGGTCACCTCCCGTTTTGCCGGGCAGCTGATGGTCGCTGCTGGCTCCGAAAAGCTTATTTCCGTCCAGAATGTCGAAATCGGCGACAAGGGCGGCGAAGTCGAGATTCCGGTGACGGAAGAATGGGGCGCTGGCTCTTATGTAACGGCCACTTTGTTCCGCCCCGGCGATGCGCAGGAAAGCCGCATGCCCATGCGCGCAATCGGCGTGAAATGGCTTGCTGTAGACCCCGGCGAGCGCAAGCTTTCTGTTTCGATGGATCTGCCAAAGCAGACGCTTCCACGGCAGAAGCTCGATATTCCGTTGCAGGTGGCTGGTGCTGGCGCGGGTGAAAAGGCCTATGTCACGGTTGCCGCCGTCGATGTCGGCATTCTCAACCTCACCCGTTATGAGCCGCCGAAACCTGACGAATGGTATTTCGGCCAGCGCAGGCTTGGGCTCGAAATCCGCGATCTTTACGGACGTCTCATCGATGGTTCCCTCGGCGCGACCGGGCGCTTGAGAACCGGTGGCGATGGCGGGCAGGTTGCTCTTCAGGGCAGCCCGCCGAAGGAAAAGCTGGTCGCATTCTTCGCCGGACCGGTGGAGCTGGATGCGCAGGGAAAGGCGACGATCAGCTTCGATATTCCGCAGTTCAACGGCACCGCACGGATTATGGCTGTTGCCTGGACGAAAACCGGCATCGGCCACGCGGTTTCCGACGTCATCATCCGCGATCCCGTCGTCGTTACCGCCAGCGCGCCGAAATTCCTGAGCCCTAGCGATATCTCGCAACTCAGGCTGGACATTGCCAACACGGATGGCGAAGCCGGTGATTATAAGATCGACGTGACCAGCAACATGGCGGTAACGGTCGATCAAGGCGAATTTTCACAGGTTACCAAGCTCGAAAAGGGCGGCAAGGCATCCTTCACCGTGCCGCTGACCGGCGAGTTTCCGGGCGATAGCCAGATATCGATCAAGGTCAGCAATGCAAGCGGAATTTCGCTGGAGCAGGCCGTGATCATTCCCGTTCGCCCTTCCGTTCTGCCTGTAACGACGCGTCGTAACATCAAGATTGCGCCCAATAGCAGCCTGACGGTGGACGGCAATCTGCTGGCGGAAAGCATGCTTGTCGGCTCTTCCGTTGCGGTCAACGTTACCCGCTCTCCGGCCTTCGATATTCCAGCGCTGATGATGATGCTGGACAAATATCCCTATGGCTGCGCCGAGCAAACCACCAGCCGGGCGCTTCCGCTGCTTTACGCATCAGAATTGATGAAGGAGAGCGGTGGCGCTGACGATCCCGATATTCGCAAACGCGTTCAGGATGCAATCTACCGCGTGCTGTCCTTCCAATCCAGCGCCGGTGGTTTCGGCCTCTGGTCTCCGGGTGAAGGCGATTTGTGGCTGGACGCCTATATTACCGACTTCCTGACGCGTGCCCGCGAACAATCCTACGATGTGCCGGAAAACGCCATGGTGCAGGCCCTGACCAACCTGCAAAACGGTCTTGCCTATGACACCAACGTCAAGGATCGCGGCAACGAGATTGCCTATTCGCTCTACGTTCTGGCGCGCAACCGCAAGGCCGCAATCAACGATCTGCGTTACTACGCCGACACGGCGCTGACCGACTTTCCGACACCGCTTGCAAAGGCGCAGGTCGCTGCGGCACTTTCGCTTTATGGCGATGCGGCGCGTGCGAAATCCGCCTTCGGCGCATCGCTCAGCATGGCATCGGCCACGACACGCGTCACGCTGGCGCGGGCCGATTACGGGTCCGTGCTTCGCGATGGTGCGGCCTCTCTGGCGCTTGCTGCGGAAAGCCGCCCGGTTCCGGCTGTCGTGCCGCAACTGGCGGGCGCTGTTTCCAAAGCCTGGGAGGCCAAGCCGTATACCAGCACGCAGGAACAGGCGTGGATGCTTCTTGCCGCCCGTGCACTGAAGGGTGAGGACAAGGATATCCGGCTGGATGTGAACGGCGCGCTGCAACAGGGCGGCTATGCCAAGCGCATGAGCGGCGATGAGCTGCTTCAATCTCCCGTCAGGATCACCAATGCGTCGACAGATCCGGTAACCGCTGTCGTGACGACGGTGGCCCCGCCTTCCAAGCCGCTGCCAGCAGGCGGCGAGGGTTTCACAATCGAGAAAACCTATTATTCGCTGGATGGCGAGGAGGTGAATGTGAGCGATGTGGAGCAGAACCAGCGCTATGTCGTGGTGCTGAAAGCCGTTCCGCAAAACGACTGGCAGGCGCGCATTCTCGTCACCGATCTTCTGCCTGCCGGTTTCGAAATCGACAATCCGAGCCTCGTCAACAGTGCGGAACTGGCGAATTTCGATTGGCTGCCGGAAACGGAGGCGGCCCACACGGAATTCCGTTACGACCGCTTCGTTGCGGCCTTTGACCGCACAGCCGGTGACAGTTCGGAAATCGCGCTCGCCTATGTCGTGCGCGCTGTCACGCCCGGCACCTATGACAACCCGGCGGCAACGGTGGAAGACATGTACCGTCCGCAACTGTCGGCCCGCACCGCAACCAGCCGCATGGAGGTGCGCGCAGCGCAGCAATGAATGGTTGGCGCAGCTTCTTCCTTGGCTTTACGATGGCGGCCTGCCTGACCGGGATCGCCATCTATGGTCTGAATTATCTCGACCGCACCTATCCGCCGCCACTCGACACGGCACGGCTCGTTTCTCAGGAAGTAGTAGATGCGGACGGCAATCTGCTGCGCGCCTTCGCCACACCGGATGGGCGCTGGCGGCTGAAGACAGGTGCTGCCGATATCGATCCGCAATTCATCAGGATGCTGATCGCCTATGAGGATCAGCGCTTCTATGACCATCATGGCATCGATATCCGAGCGTTGGGTCGCTCCGCCTGGCAATTGCTGATCAATGGCCGCATTGTTTCCGGCGCCTCGACGCTCTCCATGCAGGTTGCGCGATTGATTGAGCCGCGCGCGGACCGTTCCTTCAGCGCAAAATTTCGCCAGATGCTGCGCGCAGTGCAGATCGAGCGCAGGCTGAGCAAGGCAGATATTCTCGATCTTTATCTCAACATCGCCCCCTATGGCGGCAATATCGAGGGCGTGCGAGCAGCAAGCCTTGCATGGTTCGGCAAGGAGCCGCGCAGGTTGGACACGGCGCAGGCGGCCCTTCTGGTATCCTTGCCCCAACTGCCGGAAAAACGCCGCCCTGATCGTTTTCCGCAGGCGGCAAAAGAGGCGCGGGAGCGTGTTTTGCAGCGACTTGCGGTTTCCCGCGTCGTGGGGGAAGGCGAAACCGCGCGCGCTGCAACCGCCGCCGTTCCTCCCCAGCGTCTGGAGCTTCCGGCCTATGCGCCGCATCTTGCCGAAGCCGCGCGGGCGAAATTTCCTCGCCAGCACATCATCGGCTCTACGCTTCGACGCAGTATTCAAAGTGAGCTTGAGACACTGGCGCGAGACGCTGCTACAAAGATCGGCGAAAAGGTTTCGGTTGCCATCGTTATGGCGGATAGCAGTACCGGAGATATCCTCGCCGATGTCGGCTCACCGGATTTTCTCGATACGTCGAGGCGCGGCTGGGTGGAGATGAGCCGTGCGATCCGGTCTCCCGGTTCCACGCTGAAGCCATTCATCTACGGCCTTGCCATCGAGAACGGTCTCGTTGCACAGGAAACGATCATCGAGGATCGTCCTGCGGATTTCTCCGGCTATCGACCGCGCAATTTCGATATGCAGTACCAAGGCGATGTCAGCATCAGGCAGGCTCTGCAGCTTTCCCTCAACGTACCAGCGGTAAAGCTGCTGGATGCGGTAAGCCCGGCTGCACTGATGGTGCGCTTCCGGCGCGCAGGCGTAAACCTCTCTCTTCCAAAGGCCGAACCGCCGGGTCTGGCAATTGCGCTTGGCGGCGCCGGGCTTTCCCTTGTCGATCTCGTGCAGCTCTATGCCAGCCTCGCCAATCAGGGCCAGCCGGTAAGGCTGGGCGATGGCGTGAGGGGCAAGCCGGAGGTTCTGGATGTGGACCCGATTTTTTCTAGAAATGCTGTCTGGAACATCACCGATATCCTCTCCGGCGTTCTGCCGCCGCTCGGCATGAAGCAGCGCGGTATCGCTTACAAGACCGGCACCAGCTATGGCTACCGCGATGCCTGGTCCGTCGGTTTCGATGGTCGTTACGTGATTGGCGTGTGGGTTGGACGCGCCGATAATGGCGCCGTTCCGGGTATCGCAGGCTATGCCACTGCCGCACCCATTCTCTTCGATGCCTTTGCGAAATCCGGCGTCGCCATCGCGCCCTTCGCTCCTGCACCAAGCGGCATGGCGAGGCTGAACTACGCGGACCTTCCCGCCAACCAGCGTCGTTTCACCACCACATCCAGCGGCCTGCTCACCGCCTCAAAACGAGAATCCTCACCCCTTATCGTCTACCCGCCCGAAGGCGCGCGTGTTGAGCTATCGGATCAGAACGGCGATATCTCGCCACTTGTACTGAAACTGCAGGGTGGCCGCGCGCCGTTTCGCTGGCTGGCCAATGGCAAACCCCTCCCCGACCTCACCCGCCGCCGCAGCAACGAGTGGACACCGGAAGGCCAGGGCTTTTCCACGCTCACCGTCATCGACGCCGATGGCCGCGCCTCGAGCGTCCGCATCTTCGTGCAGTGAGTACGATTCTTTTTTGTGAGAGGGTGCGCTTTGGAGCGTTTCTTTGTTGAGGGGTTAGTTCCGGTACAGAGCGGAATGACCTGTAGGCGCCCTGCTGTTTTCGCAATTAAACCCTCTTGGCTTTTGGTGCCAGAAAGCCTTGATCCGCATGGGCCGATGGCTGTTCCATACAGGCTTTAGCTTATTTGGAACCCAAGTGTTCGTCGGCTTTGCGCCAATTGCGGTCACAGCTCATTTAATGATCCGTAATTCCTCCTCCTCGGCACAAAGGTCGGTCAAGAATTCTATGAACTGGCGCACCCGTGAAGGCATACGACGCCTAGAAGCAGTCACCGCGAAAATTGGTAAAGGCAGCGGCGCGTGTTCGTTGAGAATGCGGACAACCTCGCCGGAGGCCAAGACATCTGTAAACAACCAACTCGCGTGATGGGCAATGCCCAGACCGGAAAGGACTGCACCGCGGACATGTTCCGCGTCGTTTGTACGAAACGCGCCCCCGCCGTCTAAAGTGATCTGCCGACCGCAGGCTGTAAAATCCCAACCGACGACATTGCCGTGGTGGACATAGCCAATACGTTGGTGCGATTGTAAGTCGTCAAGCGTTTGCGGCCGTCCGTGCCGTGCGAGATAGCTTGCTGATGCCAAGGTGATCAGTCGCATATCGCCGATACGTTGAGCAACCAAGCCTGAATCTGACAGTTGACCTATTCGGATCGCGACATCGATTCCTTCCTCCACAAGATCAACGTGCCGGCCCGAGACTTCCATTTCGACTGCCACGTCTGGAAAGCGATCCTTGAAGGCAAGGAGCCGCGGGATAACATACATCCTCCCAAAGGCCGGCGAGAGGGTCACCCTGACTAGACCCGAGGGTGACAACTGCCTGTCCAGAACCTTTTCCTCGACTGAATCGATATCCTCTAGGATACGGAACGTGGCCTCATAATATTCCTGGCCAGCGAGCGTGACGGCGAGCGTTCGAGAATTCCTAGAAAGGAGCTGCGTTCCAAGACGTGCTTCGAGTGCCGCAAGCTGTTTACTGATAGTCGGCTGGCTCAAGTTTAGGTCTCTCGCTGCCTGTGAAAAGCTTCCACTTTCGACGACGCGTACAAAAGCGCGCATTGAATCGAGCTTGTCCATCTCAGCTCCCCTTATTCCAGCGATATATTCCTATATGGAATTGATACTATGCCAATTTACGAAATTCAATTCCGTTTGAGAATGTGGCAAACCTTACTTGCAAGACTTTTGAGGGTCTTCGAGGCAAAGGAAAAATTTATGACAATTAAAATTTATGGGGACCCCGGATCAGGTAGCTTACGGCGGGTTACCACGGCGGCCCAAGTCATGGGTATCGAAATCGAACACGTCATGGTCGATTTGTTTAAAGGCGAGAGCCAGACGGCTGAATTTAAATCAAACTTCAATCCGCACGGCCTGACACCTGTTCTTGTCGACGGTGAAGTCATTCTCTACGAAGCAGCCGCCATTAATCTTTATCTCGCGAATAAGGCAAATTCGTCATTGGTTGGAACGACCTCGGAAGAACGTTTTGAGGTACTTCAGTGGATGTTCTGGTCGGGCGAGCAATGGCGCGTCTTTGCAACAGCGTTGTTCGACGAGCGAGTGGGCAAGACGGTCATGGGGCTGCAAAAGAATGAAACCATCATCGAGTTTGCTGAGGGCAAGCTTCGTGTCGCAGCGAAAGTGCTTGATCAGCACCTAGAAGGCCGCAAATTCATCGTTGGCCAGACACTTACGCTTGCCGATATCGACATTGCAGGTCCGTTTTCTCAGATTGATCGTTCGAGGCCTCCGCTTCGGGAGTTTCCCAATCTTATGGCGTGGCACGACAACCTTCTGCAGTCGGTTCCTGCTTGGGCCGAAACAAAGCGCGTGGTTGATCACCGCATTGACAGCTTCCTGTCGAGTGTCGGCGTAACGCTTTGAACATCTCTCGTTCTTAGTTGAGGTGGCAGACCTTGTGTTTGCCATTTCCTCTTACGCGAGCGGTGATGAATCCAAAATAACCGTTTCGGGCCAACAACAGAGATTGCTGATTTATGAAACCGAGAGTCCGTCAGCACGACTCCGTTTATCGGACAAGAGTAGTAACAATGACCGCTTTTGGCAGATACCGTTGAAAAAGGCGCATACTGATCTTGCTCCGACGCTTTCGTCGGCGGGACATGCCGAGATGTATTTCCCTTCACGCCGGTTTTGGCGTTGTCGACGGGATCAGTTTTGCGAGTTTCCGGAGGTTTTGGGCTGCGGCAGCGAGGTGGAACTCATCACGCGCTCCGTTCGGTCCACGTAATCGCAGGCGATCCAGTCTGAGGATGCGTTTGAGGTGAGCAAAAAGCATCTCTACCTTTTTCTTCTGATGCCTCGACGTAACATAGGCTTCGGTCTTGGCGATATCGCGCGCCATGTCGCGAGCGCTCTCATGGATGGAGCGTGGTATCTTGCGCGCCGGGGTGTTTGGGCAGCATCGAGGTTTTAGGGCACAGGCATCGCAGTCGAGTTTGCTGGCGCGATAACGTACCATGCCATCTTCATCCACGAGTGGACGTTCGCTTTTGTAGGTAATCTGCCGAGAGCGTAACTCCTTGCCGCCAGGGCAGGTATAGAGATCACGCTTGTGGTCGTAAGCAAAGTCGGCACGCTCGAATGTACCATCACGCCGCTCGGACTTGTCGAAGACCGGAATATGCGGCTCTATCCCGCGCTCGTGGACGAGCCAGCCTAACATCTCTGCCGAACCATAGGCGGTGTCAGCGGCCAACCGTTCCGGATAGAGACCGAAGCTATCCTGAGTACGGTCAATCATGGTGCGTGCCGCGCCGACCTCCGCCTGCCGGATCGCGCGGCTTGCCTCAACATCAACGATGACGGCATTGTCCAAATCGATCAAATAGTTGGTAGCATAAGCAAAGAAGGCGTGGCCTTTCATCGCTCCGGTCCATTGAGCCGCTGGGTCCGACCTCGATACGAACTTCGGCTTTGCTTCGCTGGCTGCACCCCAGGCCGCGTCTTCCAGCGTGTCGAGATATTCCTGAACCGAGCGGCGGGTCTCGGCCATGGCTTTCCAGTCGACCGCTTCCGATCCTTTCACTGACCGTTGCTTGTTCGCATCCGCCTTGATCAGGCTCGCATCGACGGCAAAGCCTTCGCCGCCGACAAGGCCTTCTTCAATGCAGCGCCTCACTGTCGTCTCGAACAGTTCGCGCAGCAGATCGCTATCCCGAAAACGACCATGCCGGTTCTTGGAGAAAGTCGAGTGATCCGGGACATCGCCTTCGAGGCCTAGCCTGCAGAACCAGCGATAGGCGAGGTTCAGATGCACTTCCTCACACAGTCGACGCTCCGAACGGATGCCGAAGCAGTAACCAACGATCAGCATGCGGATCATCAGCTCCGGATCAATCGAGGGCCGCCCGATCTCGCTGTAGAAAGGGCGCAAGTGAGACCTAAGACCAGACAGATCTACGAAGCGGTCGATAGACCGCAGAAGATGGCTCGCTGGGACGTGACGCTCCATGCTGAACCCGTAAAACGGCGCTTCCTGCGCTACCATCCGCTCTCCCATCATCGGCACATCCTCTTAAATTCGTAGAAGGAGTGAATCAGAACTTCGCACCGACAGCAACGCCGACTTTTTCAACGGTATCGGCCAATAGCGGACGTGGCTAGTTAGAATGTCATTTCGCCCCCCAGCCTGAAACGACCCCTAAAATGGGAACTATCTGCCGCTGTAGCTCCCGCAAGGACACAGGCGACTGGCAACAGGAAAACCCCAGATACGCACGAGCCTGATCGCTTATGGCGGAAAGTTGACCAGCCAACCTGGCATCGCTGCGCGATGTGAAGCGGCTAGCGCGACGGATGATTTAAGGTCTTGCGGATTCGCGGGAGGGTTGGTTGGAACGGGCCGTAATTCTAAAGAGACATCGCTTTAGCACGTTGGCCTGCGCATGCGCTTCAGGACATCGATTTCGCTTTCCATGACCTGCGCCATCCGGCACGGCAACTCAATCTCAAAAAGATGGTGTTTTTGCGGGAAAGAGCTTGTTCTTGACCCGGTAAGCAAGCGCGACTGGTACCGGGAAAGGGCGGCGCAGGAAGGCGACTTTGCGGACGTAATTGTCCACGCGCCATGTGGCCCATGTCCCTGCCTTGAAATAAGCCACATCACCAGCGCGCAGCACGTGTATCGAACCATCATCCGCCGTTACATGAACGTCGCCTTCAAGTATGTTGACGGTCTCGTCCCAGGCGAAGAACCAGCGGAATGTGCCCGCCGTGCAATCCCACAGCGCCGTGTAAGACGCTCGGTCGCCGCTGCGCGAATGATCGGCCATGCGGGCTTGCGGCTCACCGGAAATGATCCAGTCTGGATTGATGGGTGCAGGCTGCATATCCAGCCCGGCAGCGGCTGCGGAGACCACAGAACCGGCTCTGTTCTTCGAGCCGTAAACCGGCATCAACGGAACGGTGCGCGCTGCCATAGCAACCGCGCTCGCGAACATCATTTTCACAACCATTGTTAGACCCCACCTCGATCAATGCCTTTATACCATCGGAGGCTAAGAAAAATCTTCAGAAATTATATCAAATTCTATGTATGTTTGAAACTGTACAGCGGTCCTTTCTCGGAACAGGAGCACTCAGGTTGTAAACCAGCCGATATCCCAGATATCGACCATCAGAAAAATCCAGCGCCAGACTGTGCTGCCTCACGTCAGAAACCAGTGCGCCAAAGGCCACTCTCTGATCCTCCAGTTTCTCTCACTCTTAGTCGCGCATAGACAACAAAATCGGAGCCGCTCCAAACGTATAAGCAGTTTATGAAAGCCTAATTCACACCCCTGATCGTGCCGAAGTCGCCTAAAACGGTCGCAGGAATGGGGTTCACCGCGGCCTGCCTTAATTTCCTATTTCCCGCATGTACGTGATCGTTTAATTGAGGGCGAGCAAACGCGACCTGCTCCCTGACACAATCGTCAAGCCGCCGCGGCGAGCCTGTCACCTGCAATTCTATATGAAATCGCTTCCGCCAGATGGACGCGTCCGACGACAGATTTTTCATCGAGATCGGCCAGTGTGCGTGCCACCTTCAATATGCGGTGGTAGCCGCGCGCTGAAAATTTCAGCTTCTCGGCAGCATCGCGCAGCAGCTGGAGGCCTGCGGCGTCAGGTTCTGCAAATTTCTCGATCAGCGCGGTCGAACATCTGGCATTGGTTCTTATGCCCTTGAAGCCTGCGTCGGCATAACGTTCCTCCTGTCTTTCCCGCGCCCTTGCGACCCTGCGGGCAACATCCACACTCGCCTCTGCCGCCATCGGGCGAATGAGATCGGTTGCGGAGACGGCGGGCACTTCGATGCGGATATCGATGCGGTCCATCAACGGGCCGGAAATGCGCGCCTGATAATCCGAGACGCAGCGCGGGCCTCTGGCGCAGGTGAACCCGGGTTCCCCCGCCATACCGCATTTGCAAGGGTTCATGGCCGCGACAAGCTGGATTTCAGCCGGATAACTGACCCGATGATTGGCCCGGGCAATGATGCATTCTCCCGTTTCCAGCGGCTGGCGCAGCGCATCGAGCGATTGGGGCGAGAATTCCGGAAACTCGTCCAGGAAAAGAACGCCGTGATGGGCAAGTGACGCCTCTCCGGGCTTTGCACGCAAGCCACCGCCCACAAGAGCAGCCATGGTGGCGGAATGATGAGGCGTGCGGAATGGCCGACGATCCGACAGCTTGCCGCCCGAAAGTTGACCGGCAATGGAATGCACCATCGAGACTTCCAGCAGTTCGGATGCCGAAAGCGGCGGCAGGATCGACGGCAGGCGAGAGGCCAGCATCGATTTTCCAGAGCCGGGCGGGCCGACCATGATGAGATTGTGACCTCCGGCAGCTGCCACTTCCAATGCGCGTTTCGCGCTCTCCTGGCCCTTGATATCTGCGAGATCCGGCAGATTGGCCGGATTGGCGCGGATGGCCGGTACGGGTCGCGAAAGAAGCTGCGTTCCACGGAAATGGTTGGCGAGCGCAATCAGGCTGCGCGGGGCGAGAATATCGATATCGGCACCGGCCCATGCCGCCTCCGGCCCGCTATCGGCAGGGCAGATCAACCCTTTTCCCAGCGCATTCGCGCCGACCGCAGCGGGAAGCGCACCGGAAACGGCTCCAATCGTGCCGTCGAGATTAAGCTCACCCAGAACGACGAACTTGCTCAACGCCTCTCCCGGCACGGCACCGAGTGCTGCCATGAGGCCGAGAGCAATTGGCAAATCGAAATGTGAGCCTTCCTTGGGTAAATCAGCGGGTGCGAGATTGACTGTTACCTTCTTGGCAGGCAGAGCCAGGCCCGAAGCATGAAGTGCTGCCTGCACGCGCTCACGGCTTTCGGCCACTGCCTTATCCGGCAACCCGACGATCTGGATGCTGTGGCGGATTATTGAAAAATTGCCGCGACGCCACCTGTCGCTAATTTTTAGCTAGCAAAATAGGAACCAAGTGCGTGACAATTTTTGCGGATAGTGCTGCGCCATAGGGCTGTATCCCGTCATTCTTGTGCTCATCTGCGAGATCGACCACCGTTTTTACCGCAATAAACTTTATCGCTCCTTCGGCTAGTTGGCAGGCTCTTGCAACGCCGTAGACTTCCATATCTAATCCCAGAAGCCGCTTATGCTGATCAGCAATTACTTGCTGCATCTTTTCAGAAGAGACAACAACAGAGCCACTGACGAGCGCTCCGACGTGCACCGTACCTTTTTGAACGTCGCCGTCTATCGGCATGCTCTCACGATATGTTTTGAAGTTATCCGTCGTTGCGACCAGCTGTCTGAGCTTTGTCCTTATACTCTCGTCAATTGGAACTTGATATTCTTCGAGCGTGAAAGTTGTTCCGCTCCACTTTCCGGCTTGATGTTCCCAACAGAGATCGACACATATCACGTCGCCGATTTTGGACCTACCTGAAAAGCCGGCACAAATACCCGACATCGCAACGACTTTCGGATCGAACAGTTCTATCGCTCTCGCAGTTACAGCAGCCGCGTCAACGATGCCCATTCGTGGCAAAATGACGCAGACACCGCGGTGCGAACCAATAGTTATCCTTAAGCAATCCAGCCCACCTATCTCCACGAGCTTTCCAAGCTCAGCTCCAGCGTACTGATATGCTTTCCTCTCGAGTGGCAGAGCGCACACAATGACAAATGAACATACTTCACTTGTCTTCACCCGCTGACACAGAACGCTCAGGACTTCCTTCCATGTCTGGCTGTATTCTGAGTAATGAACAAGCACAATCCCGGCCTCGGCAAAATCGACACGGCGGGAATCGACAGCCTCCTCATGCGCCGAAAGCGCGACCACTTCCGATCTCACATTAAGCGAAGATTTTCTCAGGACATCAACTAACTGGTCGGTTACGTCTACCGGCTCGTCCCTTTTGTTGAGCATAGGCAAATACAAATCGAGAACAATCAAATCATACTCGCCCGTCGAAATCGCTTTTACCCCTCCCGCCAAGCAATCCTCGCGAGTTATGTTCAAAAGGGCAGCGAATCGTTCTTCCAACACTTTTGAAATCTGAGCGAACTTCTCGTCATCGTCTTCTATAACCAGTATGTTAGGCAAAGCATCCTCGCAGTATCGTCTGAAATTCTTTTCTCCAACCTGGGTCAAACTCGTCGTAGAAAATAACGCCTTTCAACTGAACATCTAAGAATGCCGATAGAAAGATTGGAACCTGATCGATTGGGACGAGCTGGTTATTTATTTCAATCTCCGGATATTGCGTAACGATAATCACGGCATCGGGGCGCTTTTTTTCGTTCAAATTGAGCAAAACTTCCAGTCCGCCTGAAGGCATTTGCCGAGGATTGCCGTTTCCTAACGAGCGATCATGGCTCGGCAATGCCATATCTAGAACAACGAGTTTGTAGCTTCTTAAGCGAATAGCGGTCACGGCTGTCTGAACAGATGTTGCCAAAGCGGTCTTAGGCTCATGTAGGATCTCCAGCATGGCCTCCCGTAATCCCTTTTCCTTGTAGGGATCATCTTCCACGAGTAACACCTCAATCATGCGGAAACCAACAGCAATTCGAAGCCACAAGTCAGCATTTCCCCGTCGTCCCAAAAGCCTACGCCGCTGATTTCTTTATGTTCCTTCTCGAGACTTCTTAATTTTGGAATCCCGCTTTTTCCTTCCGTGACCATCGCACCGTCGATCGTTTTACTCATGGCAAGTTCTATACGTTCTAGAACCGAGTTCATCGTATCCGTTTCAACAATGCAGTTAGATATCTGAACACTCACTACCATACGCTGTCGCTCTATTCTTTTCCGCGTAGAAAATTTCAATCGACCAGTTTTAACGCCGTAGAAAGCGGCGTTTTTTACTACGACGTATAGAGCGTCATAAACATATTGGTATCGATGCCCGAGCAATCGTATTTGTGCCTCGTCATCAATTTCGACCTCGGGGTCATAGCCGCTCACCTGCGTTCTGGCCTCATCGACCACAATTTGAAATAGCTCCTCCAGCGTGGCGGAGGGCAAGGTCTCTGGCGGTTGCGCAAACCAGCTCGAAATTTGAGCAACACGCTGCTGGACTAGAGCATTAGCATCGCGGATGGCCAGTCGGGCCGAGCTAATGGCATTACTCGAGGCCGGAGGGAGATCGCGGCTGTCAATAAACAACTTTTCGGTCCTGTATCGCTCCAGTTGCTCTCTGACATTATTCAAGTCTGGCGAAACGAGTATCCAGCAATGCTGCTGAAATAGTTCCATAATCTCGGGCACATTGGTCGTATCATTCAGTAAAGGTTCGACATCATCGTAAATTAATTTCAGATGACTGAGCTTTGCATCATTATCAAGACTTGGAACAATTAGTCCCTTTGGCTTCGCTTCCGACCGCACTTGGAGACGTTCAATCGCGAAGCGGCGAACGTCAGCTTCTAGGTCGCGTAAGCGTTGGGCGACGAAACGCGCCAGCTGAGGGTTGTTTTCACGCTCCTTCAAAACAAAATTCTGTAAAATTGTGCGTACATCGGCGGTTATAGTTCCATAGAACGTGCCGTGTCTAATCCTACGACCAATGTAAGAATCAAGCCCAAACGATCTGTTAGAGCAGAATTCACGGAAGACTTTTGAAACGATCCTTGCGAGATGTAATCCCGGGTCACTCAGAAGAAGAATTTCGTCTTGAACATCACTAACATTCGCGTCTGCCCGCAAATTTGTGTCACCAGACGTTATTAAAGATCTCAAATCAAGCGCGATTTCGTCCTGCATCCAGTGTCGAAGACGCGCGGTATCCACGTGCAGTCGGTTGGCGTCAATCTCATTTCTAAGGCGAACCAGCTTATTTTCCAGAGATAACGATCGAGCGCGCTCCCTGTGGATTTCGCTGTCTGTGTAGTCACCATACCAGTAGAGCATCCGCTCTCTGGTCTCCGATACGGCCTCCACACTGTCGTATAGACCATAAAGTTGAGTTAAAAAACTGTCATCCCAGAAGCCGAAATAGTATTCTCCAACTGATGGCGCCTTTGAATATAGGTCTTTTAATAACGCCATTACATCCTTGTTGTAGCCACTTTCGACTATTTTTTCAGTCGCCTGTCGCACAGAGTAGTCAGTGATGAAGCTCTGATCGGCATCGAATATTATTGTCGTTCTCAGAAGCTCATAAAGTAGGTCTTGAGATTTTTCTGGTAATGCAGAATGTAATTCTACTGCGGTTAGCAAAGAAGGAATATTTTCACACGCATTGAGCGCCGCCAGAAGTTCCTCACCGGTTAAATCCAACGGTTCTGTTAGATTTGTAACAACGTATGAGAACACTCCAGAAAGTTCCATTCTTCCTGTTGGCGCAATAGATTTATTGCTATCCATGTTTACTAGACTTAGACCTCGTATTATTTCAACTGCACTGAGGGTCGCCTCGATTTCTACAGGTGGCTGGGAAACTGGGCTGGAGAATATACCGTCCATTCGCGCACTAAGCGACGATTCAATTTTGGAGCGAAATTCGATAGCCGCATCGTAATTTAGGAGAGCTGCTGAATGCCGAAATAGAGTGTCAGATTTTACCTCATCAGCGAGATCCTCTGGCATTGGAGGAAATTTGCTGGAAGGGAAACGCGCGCGCTCAAAAGCTTCCCGCACGACCCTTGGCACAGTTCGGAATAGCCCGCTTTCTAACGAACGCTCCGATGCATGAGCTAACCTCTCCGCTGTGAGAAGGTACATGCAGAGATCAATGACAGAATAACCTGCGTAGGCTCGCGCTGTTTCACTCACATCCTGCTCTTTTCTGGAGAGGGGGCTAAACAGATCCATAAGATATAGCCTGACATGGCGCGGCAGCCGATCACCGGTAGAAATTCGCGTGTAAGTCCGCCTTACATCGAAGTATGTCCTAGATCCATCAAAGCTATCTTCAATGGCGGGAAAAAGTATGCTTCGCCTCTTGTTGTTAAGAGGCGAAACAAACTCAATAATTGATGCCTCAACCTGAGGAAAATTTCGCGTTCTATATCTTAAACTGAATATCTTCGTTATAAGATTTATCGAGTAACCAAATTTTGCAAAATTTGATGACAACAGGTTGGCCACTTCACTATCAGAACCAATCTCCACCAATTCGTCTAGTTGGCGAGTAAAATTAATATAGTCTACAAGAAATGCTTCGTAGCTACTCAATAATTTGCCCGCATAGCTTATAAAGGCCTTCTCGGGCATATTATCTGCAAACACGATGTCACCAACTGTAGGTGGCAACGGCGGCACAGGCAGAGACACAGTAATATGCCCCTCTCGTTGAAGCAAACTGAGAAGGTTCACTGCCGCTTTGTTGTCTGGATACTTTAGCTGATGAATGAACCTGTTAGTTTTTTCACTAAGAGTTTTATTGCCTTTCTCAGCGATTATACCTCTTAACTGGTTCCTTGTGGTTGGAGACTTTATTGCTCGCAATTGAGAAACCAATTGTATGTTTAATTCAGACACTCGGGCCCCCCCGTCGACTTTTAGACATCACGAATATGCAATAAAGCGCGCTCCTTATTCCCGCAACAATATTTCGGGGCTTGGCTTTCATTTTCACGAGTTAGCCACAACTAAAAAGAGAGATCAGGCGTAAAATTTAATCTAATTTTCCGCTTCTTAGCCGCGGGGGTTACCAGAGCAGGATCGATAATGCCAAACTGCTCCTATTCAACAACTACAGGCGTACCCTCATGTATCGCGTCACTAAACAAATTGCGGTAGAGATAGGCTTGTGACTTGCCTCGATGTGAAAGCTTACCCGAGTGAAGAAACTGTATCTGACAGTGTAAGGCAATGGGCAGCTCTTTCGTTTGATTCTTGTGTATCCGATCGTCAATACCGAGACATGCCAGCTTCTACTGTTGGGTTGCCCTCAACCTTCCGTCCCCATCTATTCACTTCCTAAAACGAGAATTCTGAGGGGGTAGGCACTGTATTGCGTCGCGACGTATGTCTTCGGGAGTTCTTGGTACAAATTTTGTATCGCCCAGATCGAGCGCCGAGCCAAGTTTCTCCACTGCGTAGGATATGTCTTCGTGTATTTTGATGATGCCTTCTCGGAAGTCTGGGTACCCTTGGACGCCCACGTAAGTTGTAACTACCGCTGCCAGCCAAAGGGCCTTGACCTCTATTTTACCGTCTCGAAATCTTAGAGAGCCGTAAGAGGCGATGCCGCCAACAATCTTCGGTCTGTGCCCCTGAAATATCGGCGATAGTACAGCCGAATATGCTGCATTAATTTCCGTAATGGCAGCGAACTCTCGTGGGTAGTTTTCCTTAAAGTCCCGGCCTTGGACAGGTAATCCTGAGACTAGTGATCCTGATGATGTCGAGAGGTTAAGCCTCACGTAATGCTGGAAACTAGAAATTGTATAGTCCAGATACCCGAGAACGATGTAATCGGATTTTCGCGGGGGGAGGTGCTGTTCAGGGTCCATCAGTGTTCCTTGTTGACAAATCGCCTCACTCTAACCGGGGCCATTATCGAACCGTTGAGGAAACTGTTTTTGACTTGTGCTAGCATCGCGCCAGGCCATTCTAATTGCCTCTCCTTTCTCGCACAATTCGTGAGGCAAAGACAAAAAAATATAGTGATTTACAGAGGCTTATTTTTTTCCACATTATCCTAAGTGACTAGATGTATTCTCATCAGTGACTTCGGCAAAGAGTCGGATATTGTCGCTCGCGATTGCGGAGTTTTGCTTCAGTCATATGTAGTTCGCGCCTTCTTTTATAAGCGCCAATCACTTCCGGCTCTCAGTCCGCCTGCCAAAATCTGCCACAGTTGTGACCGTTGACGTCATCTCCATTTATCTTGCCTCCGGTGTTTGAGCACCATTAACTCTTCAGTCACTTCGGCTCCACAGACTTTGCCAGATAGCTTTTTCCAGCGAACCCATCCACAACGCTCGTAAAATGAGATGGCAGCGCGATTCGATGATACAACGCTAAGCGTGTCTGCGCCCTTCAAACAAGCGTTGTGTAGAAGACTTGATCCGATCCGATTTCGCCGAAACCGGTGGTCAACATAAAGACCGGTCACGATGCCAGAGGTGTTCGCGATCATGCCGACGATCTCATTTTTGACCACTGCGACTTGGGTGACAGGCAGCAAACAGCGCGCATAATCTTCTCCACCTCGCTCATCGTCGAACCTCTTTGCACTCGAAGCTGGCAACACGCCGTTATACGTTTCGTGCCAACAAAGAGATGCCAGATAACTCAGTGCGCTAAAATCAGTGTTGCGTGCAGCCCTGAAGTTGCAGTTAAATTCAATGGACCTTTTCACCAAGTAAACCCTTTCGCCAAATCTATTTAACCGTCACTAGAATTTGGCGATGAGGCAACGGAAGACAGAGAGTGTATATCTCAAATGCCGTTCGGCATAAGACAAAGACAACCCTTGGTGCATTGAACAGAGATAGCCGGTCAGACCCATTGCTGTTGTCCTTCACTCCCTAATCAGTGAAGCGGGCTGCAAAGAATGGAGTGTTAAATGGCTTTTGAGAACCTGACCTTGATTGACGCTGTGAACCGTTCACCAGCTGACGCGGCGACTAAACGACGACGCCGGCTGCTAATGCAGATCGACAAGCAGATCGAGATCGTGAACGAGTTCAGTGCGGGACGATCGAAACGAGGCAGATGGTTTCAAGAAAACCAAGACGGCTCGTTTTCACTAGCCGTTCGATATGGCCGAAGAGACTTGGAACTTTCGCAAGGGAAATTTGCGATAAGCTGTAATACTGTCAGTGAGGTTTTAGATGCTTTGGCTACTGTACGCCTCCACTGCTCAGAGAGGCATTTCGACACTCAACTGGACAAAATTTCTGGCGAAATCAGGAAGGGCTTCGCAAAAAGCCCAACCAGAATAAAGCAGGTAGGTAGCCAGAAACGCAGCAGCTAGTTCGAGCGGAACACGGGTTCACCCAAGATTTCCTGAACCAGAACGCCGGTATTCTCAAATTCGAACAGCGGGCGCCTCAAGCCCCAGCTGATGTGTTGCGTACGCGAATCCCATTCATCGAATTCTGCGAACGGTTTCATTCTTCTGGTCCAGACGACAAGTCGATCCCCCACCTGCAGGAAATCCTTGGGAAGCCGCATTACCGACGGTTGCTGTAAGGCTACGCTTTTGCCTCTCAACTCTAAGCACGTGGTCAAGCAGAAGCGGTCAGTTTCGCATCTGCGATTTGCAGCAAGCACAATTCGCTCGGCGTGAAGATAACCGGCATCCAAAACCTCAATAACACGGAGTTTCATGCCGCTACCCCCATGACATCTAGGTGAGACGACGGAGCTAGGGCTCCTGCATCAAACGAAACAGACGCCGAGAATAGAAGCTGAATGAGTCCGGCTTTTCCATAATGAAGCCAGAGAAGTTCCTGTATTATCTTCTGCTCATTCGGGGTGGCCGTAAACAGTCCCACCGCTCTATCCGGGTCGACAGCCAAGACCAACAGGTTAGGCATCAGTGAAGCAGCAGCTTGGCAAACTGGAGCGACTGACGTGTCATCCCTGAGATCGGTGACCATGGTGATGCTGTTTTCCGTATCACGACGATGAGATCTAAATCCTTCCTTCTGCACGGCTAATACGGAGATATTATTTGCCTTGGCGAAGTCGATAACTTCATTTAGCATTTCTGGTAGGGTGTATAGCGCCGTAAACTTTCTGTATTTAAGCATAAGAAAGCCTTTATGTTCGCCCATTAATACTGATGGGCGTGAAAACTGTATGGTGGCTGAAAGCCGATGATATTTGCGAATGCTGTAAGCAACCTTTTGTGAATTTTGCTGGTGGATCAGGTTGCTGGAAAATGGCTATCAGAAAGCCGAATCTTGTTTCAAGAAAAAAGACATACAAACTTCATATTATTCGATTTATCTAATATTAGATCGTTGGGTAAATCACGAAATCTTCCCCAATCAACATGTCCATCGCGTTGAAACCCAAGAACTTGCTCGTGTACGAAGCGATTTTGCTCGGCCTTCCAACGCTGGCCATATAATTGGTGAAATCGCGGACATCCACATCGGAGAAATCATAATCGCACGTCTGGATGTCGATCGTCGCGAATTTCTTTTTCGCCTTTTCGATCTGTCCAGGTTTGAACACCCAAATCGAATGGATGTGGAGGTTCTGCAGATCGCTTGTCGTTCCCCAATACCGAGTTCCATTCCCATCAGCTGCTGCGATCATGAGTGGCTGGCAATCTCTCTTCCGCGTGAAATTCGATCCGAGAAGCTCGCGGCACATCCGCTTATATAACCTGTCTGTATTGAGAAATTCGGGTGAAAGCTTGTGATTATAAATTGGAGATGAGCTATCGCTCATCTCGGACTTACGTCCGGCAATCTTTTTGCTATCGAAGCTAAAGGTGACGAACAAGGCATGGAACTGCATATAAGATTCCAGTGGTTGCCATATGGGACGATCTGGATCGGTGAAGTTCTTTATACGTTCGTCAATCCAATTTGCGTATGCATTAGCGGTTTCTTTATATCGCATTTCCTTTCCTGTGGACGTGTTTATAGAAAGGCTCATTTGCAAGAGCCTGATGCGGGGTGATGTGGGTAACACTGGGGGAGCCTGAGTAAAAACGTCAGGGAGCAGTGGAACTGGATTGGTGATTTTATTTAGGGGGATGTGTTTGAGACAAGCTGTTCCATAGCATTTTCAGAGCGAAATTGCCAAGAAAATCGCATAATTATAGACGCAACTAGCTATCGCGACATGCGCTGCTTTACAACCCGCATAAGGTCTACAGCCACAGCTAGCTCAGCTTCACTCATGGTGTTCAACATCGAGTTAGCTTCCGCGACGAGTGCGCTGCGCTTTGACCGATTATCGGAAACACTGTCGACTTCGATTAGATCAGAGAGACCCACGCCAAGGGATGAGCAAATTGCTAGCAACGTCTCAAGGCTCGGCGTATTTACACCTCGCTCTATCTGAGAAATTCCATCTACGGTTCGCATCGAAAACTCTGCAAGCTGAGCCTGCGTCATCTCCCGCGCACGTCTGAATTCTCTGATCTTGGACCCAATTTGCTTCGCAATAGTCATAGGCGACATTTGCGAAAGCGATTGCTTCGAGGAACCCGCATTGAGTACGGAAATCATGAAATAATCGTATGATGCTACGATTTTGTGGATTTCGAGTTGCGTTTGCTCTATTACCAACTTGAGCGGGCATAGGGCCTGCACTCACTTGGGGGCTTCAATGCGAGCGTTTGGAAATATTATTTGGTTTTGCTTCGGTGGAGCCATCGTTGCATGTATTTGGTTTTTAGGCGGTCTCATTGCAGCAATTTCCATCATAGGCCTGCCCTTATCACGATCAGCGTTCGAGATCGCAAAACTTTCCGCCTTTCCCTTTGGAAAGGAAATTGTTCACGTTCGGGAATTGGACGGTAAGGGACTAACCGCCGGAACGGCTGCCACTGGAACCATCGGATTTATAGTGAATATTGTTTGGCTTCTAACATTTGGCTGGGTTCTGTTTTTTAGTCATGTCTTAGCTGGCGTAATCGCGTGCGTCTTTATAATAACGATCCCGTTTGGCATCCAGTCGTTTAAATTGGCGGCGCTGTCGCTTTGGCCAATCGGTCGCCGCGTTGTTAGCGTCGAGATGGCGAGGGTCGCTCGGGAGCATAACGCTAAGATTCGTCTCGGTAACAGCCATGATGTCCTCGTTTCAAGCTAATTGGGGGCGACCCGAATGTCATTGCGCTTAGTCGCTCTTCTATGCTTATCGCCATGCTTTGCTGGAGCTTTGAAGGCTGCCTCCTTGGATGAGATGTTTAATAGTCTGCCTTCAGCATATACGACCATCGAGGGAGCTAAGGCATGTAAACTGTCAGGAGAAATTTCCTCACAACTTATGGAATTCGCAGAAAATCGAATTGCAAAACTCGAAGAAGCATCAAAACTTTCGAAAAGTGAACGGTCCGCCCTTCGCAGTAAAGCGATATCTGAAGCCCCGATGCTTATTGCCATAGGTGCTTGCCCAAGCGTTTTGGCGGCTTTTCAAATATTAGATGTGCAGAAAAAATTTCTTGATGCTCAAAACAAAAAATTGCCCGACGCATCAACTGCGAAACAGAGTTCACCTTCGCATGCCGACCCTGCCGTACCTCTAGGGCAAGATTTACCCAAAGTTGAGTCTAGTGACCAATCCGATCATTTTAATACACTGCCGATAAAGGCGGGGGCATACGTCCGAAGCAAAAATGATTGCGAAGCTCTTCTAAAAAACGAGCTGGAAATGATCGACTTTGAGTTAAATGACGACCTTCGAGCTTTCTCCACGGGCGAGAACTCCTGCGTAATATCGAAAATAACGCAATTAGATGCAAACCGTTTGAGGGTCAAAGCTGACTGTCAAGAATTCGGCGAGGCAAGTCAGACAACATTCATCTTGGATCGGATGGCTGACGGCAACATACATATTGATGGGAACAAAAGATTTTTTTGCCCCACCCCATCGACATCTCCGACTTCTACCGACGACGTATCTACCTTGATTGAGCAATGGCAAGAATTTAATGGCGATTGTCGTGGCGGGTCTGGCGACGATCCGATGACTGCGAAAGCATGTGATACACGGTCAGATGTTTCTGCAAGGCTGGAATCATTGGGATACTGCTACGAAGGCGCATCAACATCCACCTCTACATGGAATATATTTTAAAAAATAGTCCAACCTTGTTGAGCCAGATCGATTTCTAGACGACCGTCAAACATATACCAACGTTTATGTTTGACGGAGCAACATGAAATACATCGCCTATTACCGCGTCTCGACATCCAAGCAGCAGCATTCTGGCCTCGGATTGGCAGCGCAAAAGGAAGCGATTGCAAGCTTCTTGCAAACTGATGACGAACTCGTCAGTGAGTTTGTGGAGACGGTTTCGGGAAAGCGAGACAACCGGGTTCATTTGGCGGAAGCGATCAAAACCGCTCGAAGATTCGGAGCGAAGATACTGATCGCGAAACTCGATCGATTTTCGAGACGCGTTAGCTTCATCGCCAAAATGATGGAAAGCGATGTCGGGTTTGTCGTTGCAGATATGCCAACCGCTTCGGCATTTCAGCTCCATATTTTTGCCGCTCTAGCTCAAGAAGAGCGTCGGCTAATTTCAGCAAGAACCAAAGCCGCTTTAGCCGAAGCAAAACGAAGAGGCACCAAATTAGGTATCCACGGAAAATGCTTAGCGCGGCTCAATCGGAGGGAGGCTGAGCGTCGGGCAGTTGATCTGCACACCCATCTTCCAGAAGGTTGGACTTCGATGACTTATTCAGCCATCGCGCGTTACCTCAATGAGGCGGGAGTTAAATCAGCGAGAGGTGGCATCTTTCATCCGCAAAGCGTCAAAAACTCTCTCCGCCATTTAAGCGAACTTCAGCGATTAAATTAATCGCGATTTTATTCAACTTTCTATAAACGCACCGATATGTCCCATCCTCCATGCGATAATATGTTAAAGTCGTTTGGATCAATCACTGCGTGCTCAAACTGGAATTAACCTCCCCTTTCTATTCCCCAGTTTTCGTCGTTGGAAAACGCCATAACGATTTGTTTGGTGGGATCATTTCGGTCAACTTCGACTGCTCGGAACCTATGCCCCCCAAATCCCACCACGAACCGCCTATGCGAGCCGTCAACTAGTGCTTCATTTCGCCTTGCAAAAGAAATCGAAGTGTTCAGGAGATCAGCGACATGTGGATCCAAACTTGAGGCCATCCGGTCAATTTCGCGCTGGGGACCAGCGTGTCCGTCAGGATATACCATCATCTTTGGAACGTTGCGACGAATCCAATCCGCAATCCCGATCCGACTATCCAAATTTTCTTTTGGCCCAGCTGATATCGCTTCAACAAGTTTCTGAATGTTAAGGTCGCTATGATCTTGTCGGGCAAATTCCTGCATTGTCTGAAATTTGAGTTCTACCTGTTCTTTCTCGATCCGCTGGATCTCGCTTGCCAGATCAGCAAGTTTCTCTCGAACGAAGTCTGTACCGACGCTTTCATCCGACAGAAGATCGAATGCGCTCTCTCGCATTTTTTTCTTCTTCGTTAGTTCGTTGGAAATCGCCGCCAGTCGTCCTTCTGCGATCAATCTATCGGCCTTAGCCGAAGAATCGACGATTAACGACGGCAGATCCAGCTCCTTAACGAAGGTGAGGAACGCAGTTTCTAGGTGCTTCAACGGCCACGCCGCTGCCAAGCATTCATTTCCACGGCGGGCATTTTCACACCGAATGTAGATCCCGCCTTTTGGTCCAGAGCCTTTGTCTAGGATCATCATTCGTCCATTGCAGTAACCGCAAGTCGCCACGCCTGAAAAGAGGTTAACGTTGTTACGGCCCTTGCGACCACTCCCTCGATTCTTTCTGACCGCGCGACCAGCCTGTATCCTTTCAAATTGGTCTAGTGAAACAACGGCAGGAAAATAATCCGTGATTGGTTCACCCGCCGGTGTACGTTTACCTTCAATATATCTGTGAGGCTGAAACTCACCAAGCACGGCGCGATTGGTCAGAAGCTTCGAGACATATGATTCATGCCAGCCTTTTGACGGAGCGAATGTCGGGATTTTGTCTAAATTGAGTTTTCGAGCAATCTGATATGAACCTTTGCCATTGTCAGCATTGTTGAAAATGGCTTGTAAAACCGCGACACGCTCGGGGATAGCGTTAAAGGTTCGTCGATCTTCAGATAAACTCAGCCATGCGGGTGCGACTTGCGTGAGTTTCGTCTCTCGGATGTTATTTCGCTTGTTCTCCCATGCCGCGCCGACCCGTAGACCTTTGGTCCGAGATTCTTCATAGGCGCGAGCCATGATCACGACCGAGAGAAGTATATCAGCAACGTCGGCGCTACCGGACTTATATACCCGCCGATCGGTTAATGTGACAATATCTACTCCTGACTCCAGAATTTGAAGAAATAGCGCAACCGCCGTCTGAGGCTTTTCGCGACTGATGCGGTCAAGTGATTCGACTATTAAAAACGATCCTTCTGGGATCATGCCGTTTTCAGCAAGGGAGAGAAATCTACCAAGCTCACCTTGCGTGACATTCTTTCCTCGATAAGCAGAGACACCTATGTCCTGAAGTTTGAAATCCTCAACGAGTTCTAGGCCGTTTTCCTCGCAGTAGCGTTTTGATTCTTCGGTCTGTCTCCGTAGGCTGTCGCCCTTGAGCTGAACATCAGTTGACATGCGGACATAAGAATATGCTTTAGGTTTCATGCTCTCTCCTTAGAAAGAGCATCTACATTATAAATTAATCCACCTCAACATCTGGATACCGACCTTACCGGGCGCCACCATGACCTGAACTTCGACGGGCACACCCTCTATGCCCTGAAACGCAACCGTATTGACGCGCGATACCATGAAAACTGCCCCTATGCCTGCGACCTTCATCTGCGCAGATCATGCGTGTTTTCAGGCCGTGGTTGCAACCTTGCACATCACCATGAATAAAACAAGAACATGCAGCGAACAATTTCTCGCTTACGCTGCATTAAAGTTGCATAAGGTTGTGGTAGTAGAACAAACCTGTGCGGCAGTGTTAGCCCTGAGCTTCCCGTTTCCTCTCGATGGCATCCCAAAGCAGGCTTGCGACATCCGCGCCGCCGAACTTCCTGACTTCACGGATACCCGTTGGAGAGGTCACGTTAATCTCGGTCATAAAGGTGCCGATGACATCGATGCCGACGAAAAGGAAGCCGCGTTCGCGCAGCGCCGGACCAATCCGTTCGCAGATTTCTCTTTCACGCGCAGTCAGCTCCGTCGGTTCAGGGCGACCACCGGCATGCATGTTGGAACGCGCATCATTTTCCGCAGGAACGCGGTTGATTGCGCCAACCGGCTCGCCATCGACAAGCAGAATACGCTTATCGCCCTTTCGAACATCCGGCAGATATTGCTGTGCGATGTAAGGTTCACGGAACATCTGGCCGAACATTTCCAGAAGCGAAGAGAAATTGCGGTCATCACGGGCGGAATGGAATACCCCTGCCCCGCCATTTCCGTAGAGCGGCTTCAGGATGATATCGCCCATTTCCTCGCGGAACCGCGCAATTTCGCTGATATCCTTCGTGATCAGCGTCGCTGGCATCAGGTCTGCGAATTCGGTGACGAAAATCTTTTCAGGCGAATTGCGCACCCATGCCGGGTCGTTCACGACGAGGGTCTTTGGGTGAATACGCTCCAGCAGATGCGTGGAGGTAATGTAGGCCATATCGAAGGGTGGATCCTGGCGAAGATGAATGACATCCATCGTCGAAAGATCGATCCGCTCCGGCTCGGACAGGGAGTAATGATCACCCTTTATGTCACGCAATTCCATCTGTTCGACGGTCGCGTAAATCTTGCCGTCGCGCATGGAGAGGCGATCCGGCGTGTAATGAAACAGGCGGTAACCCCGAGCCTGCGCTTCAAGACTGATCGCGAATGTCGAGTCTCCAGCAATGTTGATTCCGGAAACATGATCCATCTGGATCGCGACGTTCTTGATCTTCGCCATGAGCAGTTCCTTTTCAAAAGCCCGTCTGATTTAGGATAGCGGCCCTTCAAAGGCAACTGCTGCTCAACCCGTGAGTTATGAGTTTTATTGAAGCATCTCTTGCGAGCTCGGACCAGTCCGCTTCAAGGTCGATGTTCTGGCGTGACAGATGTTCTAAGCCATCATTCGCTTGGCGTATTCATGCACGGAAACGAAGGCTGCTTCGGCCCCTGCAATCGCGCGGGCTTCCTCTTCTTCGGACAGATCGATGTCATCAAGAGCCGCGGTAAAGGTGCGCCAATGCAATCCCCTGCCCTCTGGAGCGCCTGCCAAATGTCTTGCGCCGAAGTTTTCATCGAGACCAAGCTTGGCAGCATCCTTGAGCAGGAACGCGGCACCGAGATTGGAGCCCTCAACGACGTAAAGCCAGCCCATAGCCTCAGGCAGATCGAATTCTGCATCGTCCTTCTTGAAGCGAATGTTTTCTTCTCCGGGAATTTCCAGCGACAAATCAGCGAGGTCCTGAGCGATCAAATCCAGTCGGCGACGACCGTGAAGGTCCGGAAGCAGGCCGTCCAGCGTATGGTTGAAGAAGAATGCATCGAGGTCTCTATGGAAGAGATACTGTGTCTTGAGGAAGGTGCCGAAGTTCTCGCGGGTTTCGAACGGCTTTGCCGACATGATGAAGCTATCCAGTGCCTGATGGGCTTGCCGCGTTGCCGCTTTCAGACGCTTGGTGCGGCTGGGCTCGATCTCTGTCACATCAATTGCAAGGCCTGCGGTCGTCATCTTTTAAGCTTCCTCGTGGATCATTCAGTCCGCACATAAAAATCTTTCCTTTTAAAGTCAAATTTAAATGTGGCAGCCCCTTCTTAGCATAGTAACGGTTTCGCTTGCATCTGTGCGGACATTCTGGCTCGCAGCAGTGCCATGAGCATGGGCTTGATGGAGAATGCGTTTGCTTTCTTCTTATTCGTCAGGCTGCGGAGATAACCGCCAGCCGACGTTATCTGTTCCGATCGCTCGAGAATACACGCTATGATTGCGTAAGTTGCTTCCGGACCTATCGCCATCTGTGCCTCATCATAGGCCGATTGGCTGATCGAGAGCATGTTTTTCACGACATTTGCAGCGTTCTTGAGGTCATTCCAGCTCCTGACCGACCCATTCGGTCCATAGAATGATATTTCCGGGCATGCTCTTAGAACCGTCTGGAGATCGTAGCTTTCTTCTGAAGCTGTGCCGTTCTGGTGCCTGTGGATGTGGGAAGCGGGAGAAGGGTTTGTTAACGCCTGCGGCTCTACGAAAGCCGTGGCTGCTTGCTGATCCTCGTCGTCAAAATGATTTTGCGTTTCAAGATGAGATTCGGATTCTGAACTCTGTATAAGCCGCTCATTTTGATAGGCATTGGCGCTTGGTTTTTGCTTTTCTAGCTGATTTTTCAAAAACTTAGCCAGTTCATCGCGGATTTCGACCAGTTGTTCCAGAATGAGGGCCAAATAAGGAGCCTTGGTTTTGCGATCAAGCTGCGAGGTGATGACGCAGTAGCGAGCCTGAAGCATGTCGAATGCACCATCTTCGCCTTCGGCTGCCATCAGTTCGATGAATTTCAGAATATCGCGACGGCAAAGGCTGACCTTTTCGCGCAGACGCTGAAGCTGCAAACGTTCTTCCGCCAAAGTCTCCGCAATGTCTTCTATCTCGGCAGACCGGGACAAGAGAGGTGCGAGCGAAAAACCGTAAGCATCGCTGATGCTGCCTGCCCTGCTTTTGCGGGCATAGCGTTTTCCATTAGGGCTGTCCTTGCGCAGGATCAGTCCTGCATCCACCAAGGCAGCGAGATGCCTACGCAGCGTTTGTTCTGACATGCCGTGGGCGCGAAGCGAGAGTTGCTCGTTGGATGGAAAGACGATCAATCCATGTTCTTCGCTAAGCTCGGTTTTGGGATAGAAACTCAGCAATGCGTTGAGCACACTGAGAGAACGATCCGAAACGCCGAGTGTGGTGCGGGCTTCGCAGATGCGGCGAAACAATTTCCATTTGTCGACCGATTGATGCGGATCGACCTTCTGCGACGCAAACTGACGTGCGAGTTGGGCATAGCTAACCCCTCGCCGCCCGAAAGGCGTCGCTACAATATCGCTATTCATGTCTTTCACCTTCAAAAAGGCAAAAGAAAATCGCTCACCGAAGAGAATTCGATGCCAAGACTCTTGACTATGATTCGCGGAAATGAGATTCTTCGGGTGCTTAAATCAAAGAAAGGCTTCCGCGCGGCAACGTTCGGGGGCTTTTTTCTTTTGGGCTTGCTGCTCCTGTTACGATTTCAGTTGAGGGTTCAAGTCGGCATCACTGCTTCGAGCGGTACTCTTCAAACAGCGATTGCAGATGTTCCAGAACGAAGGATGCGAATTCAGGCGCTTCCTTACGGTCGATGGATATATCGATCTTCCGGTCCGTCTCGACGATCTTGGCGAGCTTCTGTCCGCTTGTGGATGACAACACGCCGCTACGCTTCGGCTCAACTTTCGGCTTGAGATATTCGAGCAAGACCTTGAAGCGTTCTTCGGACGGCAGCTTTTCGACGCGCTCTTCCTGAAGGAAAGACCGTGCAGCTTCATTCTCCTTCGAAGAGGCCAGCTGGTCCGCAAGATCCATCCAGTTGCGCCGTCCGACACCCGGTGCCGGGCCGATCATATCGACAATATCATCCGGGATGCGCCCTACGACCGACAGCATGTTGGAAAGATCGCTCTTATAGAGGGACATCGCCGCCATGATCGTATCACGGGAAAAGCGCAGCTGAAGCTTCTGGGCAAAGCGGGCTTTTTCGATATAGCTCAGGTCACGGCGTTCGTTGTTCTCCTGGCCTTGAGCAACGACAAGCTGCTCATCGGTCAACTCTCGAACGACGGCCCGAACGGGTATGCCGATCTCGGCCACGGCGCGCAGACGGCGATGACCGAAGGCGACCTGATAACGACCGGGCTTGTCGGGATGGGGACGAACGAGGATCGGCACCTGCTGACCCTGTTCGCGAATTGCTTCCACCAGACCGACATCGGCTTCGCGAGAGGCGGGCATGCGGTCGGGAATGAAAGACGGATCGATATCGGTTGGATCGAGCGCAACGATTGCTAGGCCTTCGGCAAGCTTCTTCTCGATTTCCTCGGCACGCTTGCTGCGTTCGGACACTTCGCTGAGCGACTGACCGATCATTCCAACGGGCGAATTGACGATATCCGTGACTAACTCTGGCGAACCGAGAATAGGGCGGATGCGCGGGCGGGCACGCTCGACGGGTGCCTCTGTATTCTCAGGGTTGGAGCCGCCCAGATTGGCGAAGATTTGCTTTCTGCTCATGCGGTTCTACCCCACGCTTTTTTAATCAGGCCTTCGATTTCGGCATTCACATTAGTCATGGATTCCAACGCACGGTCATAGGTGGAGCGGGTAAATTGCGTGCGCTCCACTTCAAAGAGAGTCTGGTTTGTCAGGCCAGCATCCGAGACGGCAGTGCTCTTCAGCATCGGATAATTGAGAACGTTTTCTCCGAAGATCGAACGAAGGAAAGCGACCATCTGGTTCTGCGGGCCGTCGCTTGGCTCGAAACGGGTGACGAGATAACGCATCCAGTGATAATCCGACCGCGCACCGGCTCTGCCGATTTCCGCCAGCAGATCACCGGTCATGGCCAGAAACTGGTTCATCGACATGACATCGAGCATCTGCGGATGAACGGTGACGAGAACGGAGGTCGCTGCTGTCAGCGCCGAGAGCGTGAGATAACCAAGTTGAGGAGGGCAATCGATAACGACCACGTCATAGAAGTTTTGCACTTGGGCGATAGCTTGGCCGATACGGGCAAAGAACAGCGTATCCCCCGGTGCACGGCGCATGAGGGCGCGCGGGGTATCGTGCTCGAATTCCATCAGTTCCAGATTACCCGGAATGATGTGCAGATCGGGAATGTAAGTTCCCCGCACGATCTCGGCAACGGAACGCTGTTCCTCATCATAACGGATTGCGCCGTAGAGCGTCTCGTTCGGACCGACATCGAGTTCCGGCTGGTGGCCGAAGAGTGCAGACAGACTTGCCTGCGGATCGAGATCGATGGCCAGAACGCGGTAACCGCGCAAGGCAAGATATTGCGCCAGATGCGCCGAGGTGGTGGTCTTGCCGGAACCACCCTTGAAATTCATGACTGCGATGACCTGAAGCTCTTCGCCCTCACGGCGATGCGGAAGATAGCGACGTCCACCACGCGCACCCTGATCCAGATGCTTGCGGATGGCGTGAATGTCTTCCACCGAATAGCTGCGACGGCCACCGCCCTGAGACGCATTCAGGTCAGGCAGTTCAGCGGCGATCTGGCGCAGATAGGCCTCGCCGATGCCAATCAGCTTTGCCGTCTCGGACGGAGAGAAATGCCTCATTGTCTTTTCAGCCAGCGGCGCAAATGTATTTGCGTTATGCGCTTGCAACTGTGCAGACAACGCAGCCGAATGCTGTAAAATGAGTCCCGTCAGATCGGGTGCTCTTTCAGCAGTGTTTGGATCGGCGCCTGGTGTCATCTCTCTCTTTTCCACTTGTTGGATCAGTTGCGGTTTTTACCGCTGAAATCGGAAATTTCCGCAACTGAGATATAAGCGCCGATTCTCTTTTTGGCGCAATAGGCAATATTCTGCCCCAAACATGAATCTTTTCAGCGGGCTAAGAGACGTTTTTTGCGTAATTTGCTGTGATGAAGCTCTCGCGCTCCTTATTATCTTGGTGGAAGCGAGCCTGTTAGCCGCGGCTAACTTCAGCCGACGCCACCATTGGAAGTGTCGTCACCCCGTCAAAATGAGAGGGGATAAAGCGGATCGAAATCCATTTGCATTTCTCATTCGGCTGGGCTCTCTTGCACGGTGCAATAAAGAAGGAGGTCATTATGATCTATGACGTTGCCGTGGTGGGTTCTGGTTTTTCGGCAATCAGCTTAGTGACGAACCTTTTGCAGTTGCTACCGGCGAACGCCTCGATTGCCATTGTCGGCGACGACGCGGGTTTCGGACGTGGGACGGCGTATCGCACCGAGCTTCACCTGCACCGACTGAATGTTCCGGCAGCGCGCATGAGCGCGTTTGCAGATCGGCCAAATGATTTTCTGGACTGGCTAGAGAAGCGCGGGAGAAGTCTCGGCGGCTCGGGTTTTGCCAGCCGTAATGATTACGGTCTTTATCTTCGCGACACCCTGGCTGCCCTTTTGCGAGATCAGCGCCAGCGTGCGCGAGTGGACTTCATCAAGGCGAAGGCTGTGTCCTGCGACACCTGCGATGACACCGGCGCCGTCTTTAGGCTGAATGATGGCCGGTTGCTGGAAGCCAAAAATGCGGTGCTCTGTCTGGGTGTCGGTACAGCAAGTTTGCCGCGGCTAACTGGAGAGGTGGATACGGCTCTGCTTCGCCGGGTGGTGAGAAATCCATGGCGGCTGAGTTGGCTTTCCAAGGTTCAGCCGGATGACACGATCTGTATTCTTGGATCGGGCCTGACGATGATCGATCAGGTTCTGTCGCTGCGCAATATGGGGCATAGGGGAAAAATCCATGTGGTGTCGCGCAGAGGTCTGGTCCCGCATGGGCACAGCGTCGCGCCGGTTCATCCTGTTGAGCCAAATCTCAAACCTGTGCGGGCCGAGATCAGCCAAATGCTTTTCGATCTTCGCCAACAGGTGAGGGCAGGGGCGGAGTGGCGTGCGGTGATGGACGGCCTGCGTCCTCGCACGCAGAAACTCTGGCAGTCACTGGGCGAGAGCCAGCGGTCGCGCTTCCTTCGCCATGCACTTGCCTGGTGGAACATCCACCGGCACCGCGTCGCCCCTCAGGTTCACGAGGTTTTCGATGGTCTTGTTCAGCAGGGTATCGTGGAGGTTCATGCGGGCTTCGTCTCCAGAATTGGACGGGCGGCTGACGGCAATCTGCTGACGTTTCGCAAAAGAGGCAAAGAGGAAGAGCAGAGCGTGTCATTTGACTGGCTGGTCAACTGCACTGGAATGGAGCGGGCGGGGATCAGCCATTCGCCGTTGCTGCAGCATATGCTGAAGCAGGATATGATCGACACGGACGCGCTCGGGCTCGGCATTCGCGTGGACGCAGAGTCTCACGTCATGAGTTGCGATGGAGCCTCGAAGCAGGGGGTGTTTGCGGTGGGAGCCTTGACAGCGGGCCAGTTTTGGGAAATTACTGCTGTGCCTGACATACGCGTTCAGACTCGCAATGTCGCTGAAAAGATCGCCAGTCTCCTACGTGAGGAGACGTCGAGCGGTCTGCAAGAATCCCACAAAAATGTACATACGAAGTAGGGAAAGCAAAGCACTATTTGGCTTTGCTATCGATATTTTTCTCGTTTGATTTCAAAGAGATGAGAAAGCGGACATTTTGACTAAAACTGGATGTTTCCGGTGTTCCCAAGGCAAGAACCTGCCTGCCTTGGGAAATCCGTTTGCAACTCTTTAAGCTGCGCTCTTCAGTGCATCGCCAATGGTGGAAACGATCGTGTCGATCTGGTGCTCCTCCACGATAAGGGGCGGGGAGAGGGCGATGATGTCGCCGGTGACGCGGACCAGAAGACCCTTCTTGAAGCAGTCCACGAACACATCGTAAGCGCGCGTGCCCGGGGCGCCATCTCGCGGCGTGAGCTCGATTGCGCCAACAAGCCCGAGGTTGCGGATATCTGCGACATGCTGTGCACGTTTAAGCGAATGCAGAGCGTCTTCCCATTTCTTAGCCAGCCCGGCTGCGCGGGTAAGCAGGCCTTCCTCTTCATAGATTTCCAGCGTGGCGATACCGGCTGCACAGGCGACGGGGTGGCCTGAATAGGTGTAGCCGTGGAAAAGCTCGATCTGGTTGTCCGGGCCGTTCATCAGCGCGTCGTAGATGAAGCGCTTGGCGAAGACGGCGCCCATGGGAATGGCACCATTGGTAATGCCTTTCGCCGTGGTGACGAGATCCGGCACGACGCCGAAATAATCCGTGGCAAAGGGTGTGCCCAGGCGACCGAAGCCGGTGATGACTTCATCGTAGATGACGAGAATGCCGTGCTTGTCCGCAATCGCCCGCAGGCGCTCGAGATATCCCTTCGGTGGCAGAATGACGCCTGCGGAACCGGACATCGGTTCGACGATGACGGCGGCAATCGTTTCTGCGCCGTGAAGGGCAACGAGGCGTTCCAGATCCTCGGCCAATTCGATGCCATGTTCGGGCAGGCCCTTGCTAAACGCATTACGCTCCACATCCAGCGTATGACGCATATGGTCGGCTGGGATCTGCGGGAAGACGCGGCGATTGTTGACGAGACCGCCGACGGAGATGCCGCCGAAGCCGACCCCGTGATAGCCTTTTTCACGACCGATGATGCGGGTGCGCGTTCCCTGGCCGATAGCGCGCTGATAGGCGATGGCAATCTTCAGCGCCGTATCGACAGATTCGGAGCCGGAGCCGGTGAAGAAGACACGGTCGAGTTCGGCAGCGGCACCGCCAGGTGCATGGGCGGCGAGCTTCTCAGCGAATTCGAAGGCGATCGGGTGACCCATCTGAAATGTGGGGGCAAAATCCATCGTGGAAAGCTGCCGCTCGACGGCAGCTGTGATGCGCTTGCGACCATGGCCCGCATTGACGCACCAGAGACCAGCGGTGCCATCGAGAACCTTGTTGCCATCGATATCGGTGTAATACATGCCTTCCGCGCTGGCCAAAAGACGCGGCGATGCCTTGAATTGGCGGTTAGCCGTGAACGGCATCCAGAAATTGGCGAGATTGGGCATGTTGGATTTGCTCTGATGGTCCATCGGTTTCCCCTTGATTTGGATCGCTCATCAATCCGCGACTTTGGGCAGCTCAACAAGTCCTTTTCTTGAGTAAGCTAAGTTACTGTTATTATTGCACGGAGACGTGTATGTTTGCGCTATACCGAACATGTGAAACGCGGAGGTTTCGTTGAGCGTCGATATTGGTAACAGATTGCGGCATCTTCGCTCCATTCACAAGCTGTCGCAACGTGAACTGGCGCGCCGGGCGGGCGTGACGAACTCGACTATTTCGCTGATCGAGTCGAACTCTGCCAATCCTTCGGTCGGGGCCTTGAAGCGTATACTTGACGGCATTCCGATTGGGCTCGCGGAGTTTTTCGCGTTCGAGCCCGAGAAGCCTCGCAAGGCTTTCTATGCGGCGGAAGAACTGGTGGAAATCGGCAAGGGGCCGATCTCCTATCGTCAGATCGGAGACAACCTCTTTGGCCGCAGCCTGCAAATTTTGAAAGAGTGTTATCAGCCCGGGGCCAGCACGGGGCGTGTTCCACTCGTTCATGAGGGAGAGGAGGGCGGTATCGTCCTGTCGGGACGGCTGGAAGTAACCGTGGATGATGAACGGCGCATACTTGGGCCGGGAGATGCCTATTATTTCGAGAGCAGAAGGCCGCATACCTTTCGGTGCGTCGGCCCCGTTGCCTGCGAGGTGATCAGCGCCTGTACGCCGCCGAGCTTTTGAAATTTGAAGCCAGCCGGTGGTGCGCAAAAATTCCGCTCGCAAACTCGTTATATTTTTAGAATCAATCTAAATCAGGCTTGCGTCGCTTCAGTGCTGGGAGTAATTAGAATTATTCTAAAGAGGATAGTTCGATGTTCCGTAGCCTGTTTTCTCTGTCCAAGCGCCCATTCTCATCTCTCAGCGAGCAGGAAATCCTGGCGCTTGCCATTTCTTCGGAAGAGGATGATGCGCGGATCTATCGGTCCTATGCGGAGCATTTGAAGGCGCAGTATCCACAGTCCGCCAAGGTGTTCGAGGATATGGCCGAGGTCGAGCAGACGCATCGGAATGTCCTGATCGACATGCACCGCCAGCGCTTTGGCGAGGTCATTCCGCTCATCCGGCGCGAACATGTGCGTGGCTTCTACGAGCGCAAGCCGGACTGGCTGGTCAAGAACCTGCCGCTGGAGCAGATCCGTGCGCAGGCGGAGGAGATGGAGCAGCAGGCCATTCGCTTCTACGACGAGGCGGTGAAGCGTGTGACGGATGCGGGAACGCGCAAACTGCTGGGCGATCTGGCCGAAGCCGAGCGTGGCCATGAAGATATTGCCGGTATGCTGGGAGACAAGCACCTCTCCGATGAAACGAAATCGGAAGAGGAAGAAACGGCCAAGCGCCAGTTCCTGCTGACCTATGTTCAGCCGGGTCTCGCCGGTCTGATGGATGGTTCGGTTTCCACGCTCGCGCCGATTTTCGCCGCTGCTTTTGCCACGCAGGATACATGGCAGACCTTCCTCATCGGCCTTTCGGCCTCGGTCGGTGCCGGTATTTCCATGGGCTTTACCGAAGCAGCGCACGATGATGGCAAGCTTTCCGGTCGTGGCTCACCGCTGAAACGCGGTCTGGCGTCGGGCATCATGACGGCAGTCGGTGGTCTCGGGCACGCACTGCCTTATCTCATTCCGCACTTCTGGACGGCGACGGCCATTGCAGCCATCGTAGTGTTCGTGGAGCTTTGGGCGATTGCCTTCATACAGAACAAGTTCATGGAAACGCCGTTCCTGCGTGCCGTTTTCCAGGTTGTTCTGGGTGGATCTCTGGTTCTTGCAGCCGGTATTCTCATCGGTAATGCGTGAGAGATAATGACGACGGCTCGCGATGATCGAGCCGTCGTTGTTCGATCAAATCCGACCTATGCGGCTTTTGGCTCCGGCAATGTGCCTGCCTCATCGGGCGTGCCCTTCTCCCGGCGGAATCGATCCAGAAGAAGATAGATGACCGGCGTGGTGTAAAGTGTCAGCAACTGGCTGACGATGAGGCCGCCGACGATGGCATAGCCGAGCGGCTGGCGCAGTTCGGCGCCGGAACCGTGGCCGATAGCCAGCGGAATGCCGCCAAGAAGTGCCGCCATCGTCGTCATGAGAATTGGCCGGAAGCGCATATGGGCGGCTTTGAGAATGGCGTCCTCGCTGTTCAACCCTTCCTCGCGCTCCGCCTGAATGGCGAAATCCACCAGCATGATGCCGTTTTTCTTGACGATGCCGATGAGCAGTATGACGCCAATCATGGCGACGAGCCCGAAATCGAAGCCCGCAAATTGCAAGGCGATGAGCGCTCCAAGCCCGGCGGAGGGCAGGGTGGAGAGGATCGTCAGAGGGTGAATGAGGCTTTCATAGAGCACGCCGAGAATGATGTAGACGGCAACAAGCGAAGCGAGGATGAGGAGCGGAATGGTTCCGAGCGAATCCTTGAAAGCCTTGGCGCTGCCGGAGAAGGTCGTCTGCAAGGACGCAGGCGGATGCATGTTGGCGACCGTCGACTCGATGACCTGTGTTGCCTGTCCCAAAGCGACGTTGGGAGCCAGGTTGAAGGAAACGGTGACGGCGGGCGATTGCCCTTGATGAGAAATCGACACGGGCGATGTGCCATCCGTCGACCATTTTGCGACGACGGATAGTGGCACGAGAGTTCCGTTCGATGCACGCACCGAAAGCCGGTCCAGGGTTGCGATATCGCGTTGCAGGTTCGGAAGAACCTCGAGAATGACACGGAACGTATCGGTCTGGGTCGAGAAGGATGCGACCTGTCTCTGGCCGAAGGCATCGTAAAGCGTGTCATCGATGGCCGAAGGCAACACACCATAGAGGGTGGCTGCTGCGCGGTCGATGTTGATCGTCAGGTTTGGCGCCTCGGCCTGCTGGTCGCTGCCAACATCGCGCAGTTCGGAAACGGTTTGAAGCTTCGTCGTGATTTTGTTGGCCCAGTCGCTGAGCTCAGTTATGTCGGCATCCTGCAAAGTGAACTGATATTGCGTCTTGGCCGGACGCGCACCGATATTGATATCCTGCGCCGACTGCATGAACAGCTTGATGCCCTGTTGCGCATTCAAAGCCGTTCCCAGCCGGTCGATCACTTGTCTGGCGCTCGCATCGCGTTCCTCCAGCGGCTTCAGGGTGATGTTGACGTGACCCTGATTAAGCGCATTGCCGCCATTGCCTCCGCCAATATCCATGAAGACGCTATAGACGGCGGGGTCTTTCATGATGATCTCGCTTACCCGCTCCTGAAGCTTTGCCATTTCGGTGAATGAAATATCGGGCGATGCCTGCGAGAGACCGGCGATGAAGCCCGTGTCCTGCTCCGGAAAGAAGCCTTTCGGCGCGATGACGAAGAGATAGGCCGTGGCCGCGATGGTTGCGATGAATACGGTCAGTGTGATGTAGCGATGGTGGATGACCGGTTTCAGACTGTCGATATAGAGGCTGGAAAGCTTGTTGAAGAAAACTTCCCCGGCCTTGTAAAAGCGTCCGCGCTCGTTTTCTGGAATGGGGCGGATGAACTTTGCCGCCAGCATCGGTGTCAGTGTCAGCGAAACCACGGCGGAAATGAGGATCGCGACCGTCAGGGTCACGGCAAATTCGCGGAACAGGCGCCCGACGATGCCGCCCATCAGCAGGATTGGGATCAGCACGGCAATAAGAGAAAGGCTGATCGAGACTATGGTGAAGCCGATCTCTCGCGCGCCAGTCAGCGCCGCCTGCTGCGGAGGGACGCCTTCTTCTATATGGCGCGTGATGTTTTCCAGCATGACAATGGCGTCATCCACAACGAAACCAACAGCGACGACCAGCGCCATGAGCGAAAGATTATCAAGGCTGAAACCCAGCAGCCACATGGGCGCAAGCGAGCCAGCAAGCGCGATTGGGAGCGTAAGGACGGGAATGATCGTCGCGCGCAGATTTCTGAGAAAGAGAAAGATGACCGCAACGACGAGCCCGATTGTCAGCATCAGGGTGAATTGCACATCATTGACGGACGCGCGGATCGTCGTGGTGCGGTCGGTGACGAGTTCGAGCTTGATGGATTTCGGTAGCGACGCCTGAAGTGCGGGAAGCTGTTCCTTCACCGCGTTCACGACCGCGATGACGTTAGCGCCCGGCTGGCGGAACACATCGAGCGCGATGCCGCGCTCGCCATTCGTCCAATGCGCCATCTTGTTGTCTTCCGCGCCATCGGTCGCCTGGCCGATATCGCGAATGCGCACGGGTCCGCCATTGCGGTAGGCAATAACGGCGTCGTTCCATTCCTGGCTGCTGCCGATCTGGTCGTTGGTGTAGATCGGGAAGGTACGTGTGGGGTCGTCTATATTGCCCTTCGGCGCGCTGAGACTGAGATTGCCGATGGCGGTTCTGACATCTTCAAGCGTCACATCGGCCTGCGCCAGCCGTCCCGGATCGACCGCGATGCGGATTGCGGGCTTCTGCTTGCCGCCGATATTGACGAAGGCAACGCCAGAGACCTGTCCGATCTTGGAGGCGACATTGCGCTCTATATATTCATCGAGTTGCGGCAGCGTCAGCACATCGGAGCTGGCGGAAAGCTGCATGATCGGCGCATCGGCGGGGTTGGCCTTGCGCACGGTCGGAAGAGAGGTCATGTCTTTCGGAAGCTGGCCCGCCGCCTCGCTGATCGCCGTCTGCACATCGCTTGCCGCCGTCTGGATGTCCTCATCCAATCCGAATTGAACGGTGATGTTCGTCGTGCCAAGCGAACTGTTGGACGTCATCTCCGTGATGCCGCTGACGCGCGATAGCGCTTCCTCGATTGGCTGGGCCACGCTGGACGCCATTGTTGCGGGCGAAGCGCCGGGAAGGTTTGCGGCAATCTGGATCGTCGGAAAATCGATCTGCGGCAGCGCCGAAACCGGCATGAAGGGGTAACAGATTGCGCCGACCAGAAAGATACCGCTCATGATCAGCCCGGTCGCGACCGGATGCAGAATGAAGAAATCGAAAAAGCCGCGTTTTTGGGTTTCCTGCTGTGCGGGACCTTCCATCATGGCGTCCCTTTCTCGGCAAGCTCACCGGTGGGAGAGCCCGTCCATGGCGTGACGGAAACCTGCGAACCATCGCCTATCCTCGACTGACCGTCCATGACGACCTTTTCGCCATCCTTGATGCCTTCCGTCACCATTGCGCGTGCATCGGTAACGAAAGCCGTTTTCACGCTGCGCTTTTCCACCTTGTCGCCAGCGCCGACGACATAGGCATAAAGCCCGTCACGCCCGCGAGCCAGCGCCTTGTCTGGAACCACGACGCCGGACTTCTGCTCGACGGTGAGAATGGTGGCGACGGGCAGTCCCGGCCAGAGGTTCTCGGCGGCGTTATCGACAGTGGCTTTGAGGTGAATCGAGCCGTTGGAGGCATCGACCACATTGTCCATCGTCGTCAGCTTGCCCTTGGCCAGCGTCTTGCTGCCATCGGTGGTGATCAACGTCACATCGGCGATGCCCTTTTTGAGTGCTTCACGGATTTCACCGAACCTGTCGCCGGGCGCAACGAAGGAGATGGCGATGGGATTGATCTGGGTAATGGTGACGATGCCATCCGTGGAGCTGGCGCTGATGACGCTTCCCACATCCACCTGCTTGAAGCCGGTACGGCCTGAAAGCGGGGCGACGACTGTGGCAAAGCCCAGCTGGGTCTCGGCGCTCTTGATCATCGCGTCGTCATATTGAACGGCAGCGGCATATTGCTGGCTTGAGGCAATTTTCTGCTCCAGCGTGGAGGCGGAAGCGACGCCTTTTTCCGCAAGCGCTCCGTAACGCTGCGCGTCCGTGCGCGCACTGGTCAGCTGGGCCTCATCCTGTGCCTTCTTGGCTTTCGCGGAAGAAAGTGCTGCCACCAGTTCGCGATCATCGAGCTTCAACAGGACATCGCCCTGTTTGACCATCTGCCCTTCGGCGAAGCTGATCTCCGTCACTTGACCATCTATTCGCGGTCGTACCGTCACGCTTTGAAGCGCGGCAACGGTGCCGATGCCGTTGATTACGCGGTTCAGAACTTCCGTTCGGGCTATATAAGCGGTCACCGGCACAGCGGCGGCGTCCTCTGCGGAAGCCGTGCTTGCCTGTAATGTTAAGAAGCTGGAAATTGCGATGCCGCACACGCGCGCGCAGCGCGTGGCAAGCTGTTGAACATAAGAAATCATCATGCCTGCCACTCCGTATGGGTGGCGAAGTAACGCGCACAATTGATTTTGGTTCAGCGCCCGAATGCCTGTTGAAAATGTTGCTTTATCAGGGACCAAATGGCTGCGTCGGCAAGTGGAAATCGGGTATTTTCGCGTGTTTAGATTGCCGGTTTCTTGAAGGCTCGTCACGACAACGAGCCTTCAAACTGTATCGCATTTATGCCTGCGGAAGACGTGCGATGACCTTGATCTCGAAATCGAAGCCTGCGAGCCAGTTGACGCCGACGGCGGTCCAGCTTGGATAGGGCTTTGTATCGAAATTCCTGTCCTTCACGGCGAGGATGGTTTCGAACTGCTTTTCGGGATCGGTGTGGAAGGTCGTAACGTCGATGACGTCATCCAGCGTTGCGCCTGCTGCACCGAGGACGGCCTTCAGATTTTCGAATGCGCGCGCCACCTGCGCGTCGAATTCCGGTTCTGGCGAGCCGTCTTCACGGCTGCCGACCTGGCCGGAAACGAACAGCAAGTCGCCCGAGCGGATGGCGGCGGAGTATTTGTGATTGTCATAAAGGGCATGTCGGCCCGGTGGAAAGACTGCGTCGCGCTTGGTCATGTCATGTCTCCTTGAATGACGGCAACAGGTCATCGCTTCGGCCAATGCTTGCCGAACTCCATTCCTATTGCTTTGCGTTCCGGACGTTTTATATACGTTCCGTATGCCAAATATGGTTCATACGCTGCGTATGTCAATAAGCATACGCAGCGTATGTTAATCTCGGAGTGATGAAGATGGTCGCGAAAACACGCGCGCAGATGGTGGAAGAAACGCGCGCGAAGCTTATACTGGCCGGACGAAAAGCTTTCGCGACAAAAGGTTACGCTGCCTCGTCAATGGACGATCTGACAGCCGAAGCGGGCCTGACGCGTGGTGCGCTCTATCACAATTTCGGGGATAAGAAGGGTCTCTTACAGGCAGTCATCGACCAGATCGACGGCGAAATGCTAGAGCGAATGCGCGTCGTTCAAGATGCTGCCGATACGCCTTGGGCCGGGCTGATGGCGGAAAGCATGGCCTATATCGAAATGGCGCTCGAACCGGAGATTCAGCGCATCATGCTGCTGGATGGACCGGCTGTGCTTGGCGACCCGGCGAAGTGGCCGAACCAGACGGCGTGCCTGAGGCGCATCGAGAAGACAATGCAGGACCTGATCGATGACGGTACGTTGAAGCCGATGGACGCCAAAGCTGCGACATGGCTTTTGAACGGCGCGGTGCTGAATGCAGCACTTTGGATCGCAGCAGCGGAGGAGCCGAAAGCGGCATTCTCAAAAGCCGCAGATGCTTTCAGGCATCTCGCATCCGGCCTTCTGGCAAACAGGAAAGACTGACCGACAATTAAGATGGACGGCAAGCCGTCCATCATGCCTTGGAATGATCAGCGCAGCGCGCCAACCAGAACGTCGCGACCGTCCTCGATGGAAACCCAGCGACCCGAGTTGAAGGACGCCTGACGCTTCAGATAGGTATAGTTGGTGTCGGTCCAGAGCTTCACGTCGTTCGACAGATTGTCGAGGATGAAGTCGCCATCGCTGGTGCGCAGCGTCAGAACCGCATGGCCCTCGCCATCTGGCTTGCGGACAACGGTGATCAGCAGGTCGGAAACGGCAAAGCCCTTTTCGATCAGCTTCTTGCGCTTCAGCAGAACGAAGTCTTCGCAGTCACCAGCGGTTTTCGGATATTCCCAATACTCGTCCTTGCCATAGACTTCCTGGTCCGTCATGGCGACGATCGTGGTGTTGACCTCGGTATTGATATCGCGGACCACCGTCCAGCCATATTCCGTGACGCGCGGCGGGGGTGTCAATTTGCTGCGAATGTCGCATTCGGACGCGTAACGCTGGCAAAACTCGTAATGGCCAATAGGCTGAGAGGTGATGCCTCCGGTAACCATGGCTGGGCTACCCTTATTCTCTGCCTGCACGGAGGCCGCAGAAAGTAGTCCGGCCGCAACTGCTACAAGCAGAGCACGCGCCCGCGGTGCGTTCATCATGAAACCCGTCCCTAAAAGTCTTAACGAAGTGTTAAGAGAAAGAGGGGTCGGGTGTCAATCGGAACTCTGGTTCGATGAATGCAAGATGAATAATATGGTTAAGAGCGTTGCCGATTTGCCTATGAAATAAGGCCTCTGACCGCAGATAGTATACGATCTATATCCTGTGGGCGCGAGAGGCGGTGGTCGCCATCGCGGATGAGGCTGAGGACGACATCGTCAGCGGGCAGGTGCTCCACCAGTCTCAGAGCGTGCTGATATGGCACATCTTCGTCACGCATTCCCTGAAGGATATGCACCGGGCAACCGGTTTCGATCACGCCTTTAAGTACGAGGTTCTGTCGACCGTCTTCCAGAAGGTCTCGGGTGAAGATGTTCGGCTCGGGGCTATATTCGGACGGCTCCTCGAAATAACCGCGTTCGATGAGCGACGTCTTTTCCGCGTCGGAAAGGTTCGGCTCGATCAGTTCGGCGGTAAAGTCCGGTGCGGGCGCAATCAGGACGAGACCGGTAACGGAAGGACCGTTTTCCTGTGCGCGCAACTCCTCGATCAGTCTCAGCGCAATCCACCCGCCCATGGAAGAGCCGATCAGGATCACCCGTTTCGGCGCCTTGTATTTCAGGACTGCAAGCGCTTCTTCCAGCCAGCGCGAAATCGTGCCTTTGGCGAAATCGCCCTTCGATGCTCCGTGGCCGGAGTAATCCAGCCGAATGCAGGAGAGGCCGACCTCATCGGCAAAACGGTCGAGTTCGACAGCCTTGGTGCCTGTCATGTCCGAACGATAACCGCCAAGCCAGACGAGTGCGGGCCGGTCATCCTGCAATTTCGCAGGGCGTGACAGGATGGCGATTTCACGGGCGGCTTCGCCGGTGCCGACCGCTATATACTCTATGTTTTGCTCAGCCTTAGTCATGTCATTCTCCTGCTTTTTCTCCCCTCTGTAGAACAGATTCGTAAAAACCACGACAGGAGGTGATTTTTTTGCTGGGACGTGCTATTGACTTCGCGGCGGCATTCACGACATTTCCGCCATTTGCACCGACAAGCTGTTTTTGCCGACGCGATCCCGAAACAGATCAGGAGAATACGACCATTCGCAGACCGTTCAAAGCCGATGCCCCCGTTAAGGAAGGCCCGCGCTCAAACAGGGAAATCAGAATTCCCAAAGTTCAGCTGATTGATGAAGAAGGCCAGAACCTCGGCGTGATGCCGACGGATCAGGCGCTAAAGATGGCGGAAGAGGCCGGTCTTGATCTTGTCGAGATTTCGCCGAACGCAGAACCGCCTGTTTGCAAGATTCTCGATCTCGGTAAGCTGAAATACTCGACCCAGAAAAAAGCGGCCGAAGCGCGCAAGAAGCAGAAGATCGTCGAAGTCAAAGAAATCAAGATGCGTCCGAACATCGACACCCATGACTATGAGGTGAAGATGAAGGCGATGAACCGTTTCTTCGATGAGGGCGACAAGGTAAAGGTGACGCTGAAGTTCCGTGGCCGTGAAATGGCCCACCAGGAACTCGGCATGAAGCTTCTTCTGCAGGTTAAGGAAGACACCCTGGCCATTGCCAAGGTTGAAGCCGAGCCCAAGCTCGAAGGCCGTCAGATGATGATGGTGCTTGCACCCAAGGCATAAGCGGGGGCGCGCTTATGCGCGTTTCCAGCTGGGGTTTCCCATTCTCGCAGGGGAAGTTTTTCTTCCCCGTTGCGCTTTTTATCAACTGCGGTTATAAGCGCGCGTCCGAACGGTCCGGCAGGGCATGCCGTGGCCGTTCCTGAATAGCTTGAAACAGGCTTCGTCTGCCTGTTTCGATACAAAATAACGGAGTAGCAAAATGCCCAAGATGAAGACGAAATCCGCTGCAAAGAAGCGGTTCAAGATCACTGGCACCGGCAAGGTTCTCGCAGCTGCCGCCGGTAAGCGCCACGGCATGATCAAGCGTTCCAACAAGTTCATTCGCGACGCGCGCGGAACCATGGTTCTGGCCGAAGCTGACGGCAAAAAGGTCGTCAAGAACTACCTGCCGAACGGTCTCTAAGACTTTTCCGCATTTTTGGACACTTTAAGGAGATCATGACATGGCACGCGTAAAACGTGGCGTAACTTCCCGCGCCAAGCACACCAAGACACTCAAGGCAGCCAAGGGCTTCTACGGCCGTCGCAAGAACACCATCCGCGCAGCTAAGGCAGCGGTGGATCGTTCCAAGCAGTACGCTTACCGCGACCGCAAGGTCAACAAGCGCAACTTCCGCGCTCTGTGGATCCAGCGTATCAACGCTGCTGTTCGCGAATTCGGCCTGACCTATGGCCGCTTCATCGACGGCCTGAACAAGGCTGGCATCGAAGTCGACCGTAAGGTTCTGTCCGACATGGCTATCCATGAGCCGGCAGCTTTCGGCGCTCTCGTAGACGCCGCGAAGAAGGCTCTTGAGTACCTCAAGGATGCAGGTACGGCCAACGAGTTTGAATCCGCTGTAAAGTAATTACGGCGCGGACAAATTGTTGTTCATTTGAAACCCGCGCCGGGCAACCGGTGCGGGTTTTGCTTTTGATGGCACCCAGAGCATCGCGTGCCATTTGAGGCGCACAATGCGCTACCCGACAGGAAGAGAATGCTGCAATCCGCCGATCCGACAGAGAGGGAGAAAGGCTTCCACGTCCATCTTGAGGACGCGGATATTGCTGCGCTCATGCAGACCCTTCTGACGAGCGACCGTCGCATTCAGCAATTGCAGCTTTCCGTCGGTTCGGTCTGGATCAAGCGGCAGGGAACGGAAAAAGCGCCGTGGTGGGTGAAGTTGCAGGCCTTCCTGGCCTCTCTGCTTCCATACAAGTTTCTCAAACCCTCCCCCATTCTCAAGCCGAACGAAATGATGGCGCGCGAAAAGCGCAGGATGATCGAATTCGCTCAGGCGGGATTTGCCGTTCCCGAAATCATCTACGCTTCAGAAACCGCAATCGTGCTTTCCGATGTCGGTCCTACTGTTCAGCGGACTTTGAAGATGTTTAAGGGGCAGGAAAGCAATGCCCACGATCCTCTTCTCGTCGATGCCGCCGCAGCGATTGGAAGCCTCCACGCCGCAGGTCTGTGTCATGGCAGGCCGCATGTGAGGGACTTCTTCATACGGGATGGCCAGATCGGCTTCATGGATTTCGAGGAAGAGCCGCAGTCCGTCATGCCGCTGGCCACAGCGCAGGCACGGGATATCTGGCTGCTGTTCCTGCCGCTGACGACGCTTGCCAAGGATGCCGAAATGACACTTCCTGCCGCCTATAATGCATGGGCTTCTCGTGCTCCGGCAGCGGCAATCGCGGAATTGCGTCGATTGGTGCATGTCCTTGGCCGATTTTTGCCGCTCGCCCGGTTGATTGGGCGCGTGCAGATGGGTAGTGATCTGCGACGCTTTATCTTGGCGACCGACTTTCTAAAGAATGCTGTTAAAACCGAAGCCGCTGGTAAGACACCCGGCGAGGCAGGAAAAGATGACTGAACTGGACACTTTGAAATCGCAACTGATGTCGGACATCGCCGCAGCCGGAGATGAGGCCGCTATCGAGGCCGTGCGTGTATCTGCGCTGGGCAAGAAGGGCTCCGTTTCCGAACTTCTGAAGACGCTCGGCACCATGACGCCGGAAGAACGCCAGACGCGTGGTGCGGCGATCAACCAGTTGAAGAACGAGGTGACGGACGTCATCACGGCGCGCAAGACGGAGCTCAAGGACGCCGCTATCGACGCGCGTTTGAAGGCCGAGACGCTCGATGTCAGCCTGCCCGTTCGCCAGTCTCCGGCAGAGCGCGGTCGCATCCATCCGATCAGCCAGATCGTCGACGAGATCACCGCGATCTTCGCCGATATGGGCTTCTCCATTGCCGAAGGCCCGGATATCGAAACCGATTACTATAACTTCACCGCACTGAATTTCCCCGAGGGACATCCGGCGCGTGAAATGCACGACACGTTCTTCTTCCAGCCGGATGAAAAGGGTGAGCGGAAGGTTCTGCGCACCCACACGTCGCCGGTTCAGATCCGCACGATGGAAGCGCAGAAGCCACCGATCCGCATCGTCATTCCCGGCAAGACCTATCGTCAGGATAGCGACGCGACGCATTCGCCCATGTTCCATCAGGTCGAAGGCCTCGTCATCGACAAGAAGGCGCATGTCGGCAATCTGCGCTGGATCCTGGAAGAGTTCTGCAAGACCTTCTTCGAGGTCGACAGTGTCGTCATGCGCTTCCGCCCGTCCTTCTTCCCCTTCACGGAGCCAAGCTTCGAGGTGGATATCCAGTGCGACCGCTCCGGCCCGATCGTGAAGTTCGGCGAAGGCAAGGACTGGATGGAAATCCTCGGCTGCGGCATGGTGCACCCAAATGTGCTGCGCGCTGGCGGGCTGGACCCGGATGAATATCAGGGCTTTGCCTGGGGCATGGGCCTCGACCGCATCGCCATGCTGAAATACGGCATGCCGGACCTGCGCGATTTCTTCAACGCCGATGTCCGATGGATGAACCATTACGGCTTCCGTCCGCTGGACATGCCGACTTTGTTTGGCGGTCTGAGCAGCTAAACATGCCGACCTTATTGATCTGGCAAGGGTACAAGTTCCGGTTCTACTCTTCAGATGGAGGGGAGCCACCCCATGTCCACATCGTCAAGGATAAGCGGTCGGCTAAAGTGTGGCTCATCAACATGGAAATCGCCTATAATCACGGGTATAATAACCGCGAAGTTGCGGAGTTTCTGGCTAAGATAGATGAAAGCCGCGCCGATTGGATGGAGAAGTGGAATGAGTTCTTTGGAATTTGAAACCGAGGAAATGTCACCCGTCGCTGCCGAGTGCGACGCTTACTTCGTCTATGTGACCTTGGCAGACGGGCGGCAAATCCGTGCCCCGCTTTGGTGGTATCCGTTTTTGAGCAACGCTGCACCGGAGCAACGAACGAATGTCGAGTTGCAGTTTTCGGGCGTTTGGTGGCCAGACATGGATGATGGCGTTTCCGTGAAATCGATGCTTCTTGGTTGGAAAGCACCAGGTGCCAAGGCGCCGTCAAAAGCTGCGTGACCTGTAGGATCGCATTTACTTGAGATCGCCGGTCCAGAAGAGAAAATACCGTTAGGAATAGACACAAATGAAATTCACACTCTCCTGGCTGAAAGAGCATCTCGATACGGATGCGTCTCTGGACCAGATTTGCGAGCGCCTGACCGCGATTGGTCTCGAAGTCGAAGATGTAGATGACAAGGCGGCGTACAAGCCGTTCGTTATCGCCAAGGTCCTGTCGGCTGAAAAGCATCCCGAGGCGGACCGCCTGAAGGTTCTGTCCGTTGATGCAGGTGACGGCAAGCCGGTGCAGATCGTCTGTGGTGCGCCGAATGCACGCGCCGGTCTCGTCGGCGCGCTGGCGCGTCCGGGCACCTATGTTCCGGGCATCGATGTCACGCTGTCGGTCGGCAAAATCCGCGGTGTCGAAAGCCATGGCATGATGTGCTCCGAGAAGGAGCTGAACATTTCCGACAGCCATGACGGTATCATCGACCTGCCGGAAGATGCTCCTGTCGGTACGTCCTTCGCATCCTATGCCGGTCTGGATGATCCTGTCATCGAGATCAACCTGACGCCGAACCGTCCCGACTGCACCTCGATCTATGGCATCGCCCGCGATCTCGCTGCCTCCGGTCTCGGCAAGCTGAAGACCAAGGCTGCGCCGAGCTTCAAGGTCGAAGGCGCAACGCCTGTCGACGTGAAGCTGGAATTGGACGATCCGGCGCTCTGCCCCGGCTTTTCGCTGCGCATCGTGCGCGGCGTGAAAAACGGCCCGAGCCCGAAGTGGATGCAGCAGCGCCTGATGGCCATCGGCCTTCGCCCCATCAATGCGCTGGTGGACATCACCAATTACATGACCTTCGATCAGGGTCGCCCGATGCACGTCTTCGACGCGGCAAAGGTCAAGGGCGATCTCACGGTTCGCCGTGCGCAGGACGGTGAAACCGTTCTGGCGCTCGACCAGCGTGAGTACAAGCTCGGCCCGAACAACGTTGTCATTTCCGACGACAACGGCGTCGAATCCATTGGCGGCGTCATGGGCGGCGAGCATTCCGGCTGCGACGAAAGCACGGTCGATGTGCTGATCGAATCCGCTTTGTGGGACCCGATCAACATTGCCAAGACCGGCCGTTCGCTCGGTATCATCACAGATGCGCGCTACCGCTTTGAGCGCGGCGTCGATCCAGACTATATGGTGCCGGGCCTCCAGCGCACGACGGAACTGGTGCTGGAGCTTTGCGGCGGTGTTGCCGGTGAAGCGAAGGTTGTCGGTTACAAGGGCTTCGAACCGAAATGGATCGATTTCCCGCTGTCCGAAGTGAAGCGCCTGACAGGTATCGATATTTCCGCTGAGGAAAGCCTTTCCATCCTCAAGAGTCTCGGCTTTGGCGTGGAAGGTTCGGGCGAACGCGTCTCCGTCTCGGTTCCATCGTGGCGTCCTGATGTGGATGGCAAAGCCGATCTCGTGGAAGAAGTCATGCGCATCCATGGCGTCGATAATATCAAGCCGGAACCGCTGGAAAGCTTCGGTGCCGTCAATGGTCGTATTCTGACGACGCTGCAAATTCGTACGCGCATTGCGCGCCGCGCGCTCGCAAGCCGTGGTATGCTGGAAGCCGTAACCTGGTCATTCATTCCCGAAGCGCAGGCCAAGCTTTTCGGCGGTGGTTCGTCCGCGCTGAAGCTTGCGAACCCCATCGCTGCCGACATGTCCGATATGCGGCCTTCGCTTCTGCCGGGCCTTTTGACGGCGGCGCAGCGCAATGCCGACAAGGGCTACGGCGATGTCGCGATCTTCGAGGTTTCCGGAACCTATGAAGGTGACACCCCGGAAGCGCAGCGTCGCGTGGCTGGTGGCGTTCGCCGTGGAACGGCATCGCTTGCCGGTTCCGGTCGCATGTGGTCCAATGCTGCCAAGGGTGGCGGCAAGGCGGTCGATGTCTATGATGCCAAGGCCGATGCTCTGGCCGTGATCGAAGCCTGCGGCCTGCCGATGGCGAACGTCCAAATCGAAGCCGGTGCCCCTGGCTGGTACCATCCTGGACGCTCCGGCACGATCAAGATGGGACCGAAGGTCATCCTCGGCTATTTCGGCGAGTTTCATCCGAAGACGCTTGGTGAACTCGACGTTTCCGGTGCTTATTGCGGCTTCGAAATCTATCTCGACGCCATGGCGGAACCGAAGAAGAAGGCAACACGCACCAAGCCAGCGCTTGAGCTTTCGCCTTTCCAGGCGGTGAAGCGCGATTTCGCATTCGTGGTCGACAAGTCTGTTGAAGCGGGCGCGATCATCAAGGCCGCGACGAGTGCCGACCGAAAGCTGGTCACGGGCGTTAATGTCTTCGACGTCTTCGAAGGTGTATCGCTGGGTGAAAACAAGAAGTCGGTTGCCATCGAGGTCCAAATCCAGCCGCTCGATAAAACGTTGACGGACGAGGATTTCGAAGCGCTGACGGCGAAGATCGTTGGCAATGTCGAGAAAACGACCGGTGGCGTTCTGCGCGCTTAAGCCAGTTTCATTGGCTTTATAAGAAATGAGACCCGCCTCACGAGGCGGGTTTTTTATTAACGAAAACTAAACATCGCATCAAAGCTACCTGAGCGTGTCATTTTGCTGAAAGGGTCTGTTTCAAGCTGAAATACCATGTCCAGGTTGCTCTCCATCCGGGTTTCGGTACTATGCCGCAAGCGGCACGGAGGCCGCCCGGAGGAGGTTTTATGACTATGCGACTTTTCAAACGCCGCGCAGCACTCATGCTGGCAGCGTCGGCTGCAGCTATCCTGTCCATGAATGGAGTTGCCAGCGCCCAGACCTATCCTGAGCGACCGATTACACTTGTCGTGCCGTTTGCCGCTGGCGGCTCCACGGATGTCGTTGCGCGCGTGATTGCGCAGAAAATGGGCGAGGGGCTGGGTCAACAGATCGTTGTCGAAAATATTGCAGGCGCAGGCGGCAATCTGGGGGCAGACCGCGTGGCACGCGCCGAGCCAGATGGCTACACGATCTTGATGGGTACGGTCGCGACACACGCGCTCAACCCCTTGATCCTCAAGACCAAGCCTTATGATCCGGAAAAGGATTTCGCACCGGTTTCGCTGCTCGTGGTGGTGCCCAATGTACTGGTCGTAAACCCGCAGCTTCCGGTGAATAATGTCGCGGAGCTTGTCGCACTTTTGAAGGCCGAGCCGGAGAAACATGCCTATGCCTCATCCGGCAACGGCACGCCGCTTCACCTTTCGGGAGAGTTGTTCAAAAGCATGGCGGGTGTCGACATGCAGCATGTGCCCTACAAAGGTTCGGGCCCTGCCTTAAATGATCTTCTGGGCAACCAGATATCGATCATGTTCGATAACTTGCCGTCCTCTTCCGGTCACATCAAGTCGGGCACATTGAAGGCGTTGGGCGTCACGACGGCGGAGCGCGCTTCCTCCTTCCCGGATGTTCCGACCATTGCCGAAACGGTACCAGGCTATGAAACCTACACCTGGAACGCTCTTTTTGCACCGGCGGGGACGCCGGATGAAGCAGTCAACAAGCTCAACGAGGCGGCAAAGAAGGCACTTGCCGATCCGGGTGTTGCCGGACGCATGGCGGAGTTTAGCGCAAAGATCGTGGCATCTTCGCCGGAAGAACTGAAAACCCATGTGTCGGAAGAAATCGCCAAATGGGCTCCGGTGGTAAAGGACGCGAACGTCCAGATGGACTGATGGCATTTCAAAACTCACCGCGTCTCGTGGGACGACGCGGTGGGGCGCCTTAGAGCGACACGGTGATGCCGCCATCCACATAAAGCACGTGACCGTTGACGAAGGAGGACGCGTCGGACGCAAGAAAGATGCAGGCACCGACGAGTTCTTCCACATTGCCCCAGCGCCCGGCGGGTGTGCGCTTTTGCAGCCAATCGGTAAAATTCGGGTCGGCAACAAGAGCGGCATTCAAAGGCGTATCGAAATAACCGGGCGCGATGGCATTGCATTGCAGGCCATGCCTGGCCCAGTCGGTGGCCATGCCCTTGGTCAGATTGGCAACCGCGCCTTTGGTGGTTGTGTAGGGCGCGATTCCGGGCCGGGCGAGTGCGGATTGCACGCTGGCAATGTTGACGATCTTTCCCTTTCCGCGCTGTATCATGTGACGTGCGACCGCCTGACCGACATTGAAGACGGTCGAAATATTGGCTCTCAGAAGTGTCTCGAAGGCCTGCGCAGGAAATTCCTCCAGCGGCGCCCGGTGCTGCATACCGGCATTGTTGACCAGAACGTCGATCGGGCCATGCTCGCTTTCAAAACCATCGACAGCTGCTTTCACACCGTCATAATCCGTTGCATCGAAGGCCAGAAACGTCGCGCCGTCGATTTCCTTCGTAGCGGCCTCAAGCTTGGCCTTGTCTCTTCCGTTCAGCACGACCTTTGCGCCTGCGGCTGCAAGCCCGCGCGCCAATGCAAAGCCGATGCCTTGAGAAGACCCGGTGATCAGTGCGGTCTTGCCGGATAAAATTGAATAGTTGAACGGACATGTCTCCTCCTCATATGCGATTCCAACAGACCTTAGCCGCACAGGCGCGAAGGGCAAAGGCTGCATATAAACATCTCACTAGGACTGCCGAGAAAAGAAGCAAAATTTTATCAAACGATAAAATTTTTATCGTTTGATAAAATAATTGAAGCGCCGATATACCAGACCTATTGATTTCATTTGCATTTTCAGAGTGGCACGAAAGCTGCTTCCATTCCCTCAAAAGGTTCAACCAAGGGAACAGAACTGGAGGATGAAATGGAAATTGGTGTTTTCATTCCAATCGGAAACAATGGCTGGCTGCTTTCGGAAAACTCGCCCCAATACAAGCCGAGCTTTCAGCTGAACAAGGAAATCACGCTGAAGGCCGAGAAATACGGTTTCGATTTTGCGCTGTCCATGATCAAGCTGCGGGGCTTCGGGGGCAAGACGGAGTTCTGGGATTATAATCTGGAGTCCTTCACCCTCATGGCCGGTCTTGCGGCGGTCACGTCCAAGATAAAGCTCTTCGCCACGGCGGCAACCATTGTTATGCCTCCGGCCATTGTCGCGCGCATGGCAACGACAATCGACAGCATCTCCGGCGGCCGCTTCGGCGTTAATCTGGTAACGGGATGGCAGCGACCGGAATACAGCCAGATGGGACTGTGGCCGGGAGATGATTATTTCGGCGACCGTTACGAATATCTCGGGGAATATACGACGGTTTTGCAGGAATTGCTGACCGAGGGTCAGTCTGACCTGAAGGGCAAATATTTCACCATGGATGACTGCCGCATGAAGCCTGTGCCGGAAGGGCATGTGAAGCTTATCTGCGCTGGTTCATCCGACAAGGGCATGGCGTTTTCGGCGAAATTTGCCGATTACAGTTTCTGCTTCGGCGTGGGCGTCAACACGCCAAAGGCATTCGCACCAACGAATGAGCGGCTTTTGGCGGCAACCGAAAAGACCGGGCGCGATGTGAAATCCTTCGTGCTGACAATGGTGATTGCCGAGGAGAAAGCCGAAGACGCGTGGGCCAAATGGGAGCATTACAAGGCCGGTGCCGATCAGGAGGCCATCAAGTGGCTCGGCCTGCAAAGCGCTGTCGATACGAAATCGGGCTCCGATACCAATGTCCGCCACATGTCCAATCCGGTTTCCGCGGTCAACATTAACATGGGTACGCTGATCGGTTCCTATGAGGAAGTGGCGGCGATGCTGGATGAGATGGCGGAGGTGCCGGGAACCGGCGGCGCAATGCTCACCTTCGATGATTTCCTTGAGGGTGTGGAAAAGTTCGGCAAGTTCGTTCAGCCGCTGATGAAAAGCCGCGCTCACATAAAGCCGGCGCTGGAGGCTGCGGAATGAGCGATACCATCGTTGCAGGTTACACGGCTCCCAAGAGCCGTTCGGAAAGCGTAACACTCCCCGCCCGCCCCGAACCGATTTCGCTGAAACCATCCGAGACCGCAGTCGTGGTGGTGGATATGCAGAACGCCTATTCCACCGAAGGCGGATATGTCGATCTGGCGGGGTTCGATATTTCGGGCGCGAAATCCACCATTTCCAACATCAAAAAGACGCTGGATGCGGCGCGAGCCGCAGGCGTTCTCGTCGTCTATTTCCAGAATGGCTGGGATAAGGACTATGTCGAGGCAGGTGGTCCGGGTTCGCCGAACTGGCATAAATCCAACGCGCTGAAGCATATGCGCGCCAACCCGGAGCATCAGGGCAAGCTTCTGGCGAAGGGGACATGGGATTATGCCATCGTGGATGAGTTGCAGCCACAGCCGGGCGATATTCTGGTGCCAAAGACCCGCTATAGCGGCTTTTTCAACACCAATATGGATAGCGTTTTGCGCGCGCGGGGCATCCGCAATCTGGTCTTCGTCGGCATTGCCACCAATGTCTGCGTCGAAAGCTCGCTGCGCGATGCCTTTCACCTCGAATATTTTGGCGTGATGCTGGAAGACGCGACGCATCATCTGGGGCCGGAATTCATTCAGCAGGCCACCGTCTACAATGTCGAAAAGTTCTTCGGCTGGGTGGCGACGGTCAATGATTTCTGTGCCGTCATCTCTCAGGCTGCGCCGGTTGAAGACTAGCAATTTTTACAGAGGAGAACGACAATGCCTAAGACGATTATCGTGCCTGAAGGCACAGCCAAACCCATCGCTCCTTTCTCGCCCGGCACGCTGGCAGACGGCGTGGTCTATGTGTCCGGCACGCTGCCCTTCGACAAGAACAATGACGTGGTGCATGTGGGTGACGCGGCAGCGCAAACCCGGCACGTGTTGGATACGATCAAATCCGTGATCGAAAAGGCCGGTGGCACCATGGATGATGTGACGATGAACCACATCTTCATTACCGACTGGGCGAACTATCAGGCGATCAACACGGTCTATGCCGAGTATTTTCCGGGTGACAAGCCCGCGCGCTATTGCATTCAGTGCGGGCTGGTAAAGCCGGATGCGCTGGTGGAAATAGCCACCGTCGCCCATATCGGCGCGTGATCGAGCGCGATCATGGTCTATTTCGATGTGACTGGCAGAAGCGATGCCGGGGCCGAGACGATTATCCTGTCGTCCGGTCTTGGCGGTTCCGGCGCCTATTGGGCACCGCAAATGGAAATGCTCGAGAAGCATTTTCGGGTGGTGACCTATGATCATCAGGGCACGGGCAGAACCGGGGGCGAGGTGCCGGAACATGGCGGGATCTCCGCCATGGCGGATGATGTCATCCGCATCGCCGAGGCGCTTGGCGTCAGCCGTTTTCACCTCATGGGCCACGCGCTTGGTGGCTTGATCGGCCTCGATATCGCATTGCGCCGACCGGAGCTGATCGACCGCCTCGTGCTGATCAACGCCTGGAGCAGGGCCGATCCGCATTCGGGTCGGTGCTTCGATGCGCGCATTGCCTTGCTTGAAAATTCGGGCGTCCAGGCTTTCGTCAAGGCGCAGCCGCTTTTTCTTTACCCGGCTGTCTGGATGTCTGAAAATGCTGAACGCCTTGCGAAGGACGATGCGCATGGTGTGGCGCATTTTCAGGGGAAGACGAATGTGTTGCGACGCATCGCAGCGCTCAGGGCATTCGATGTGGATGCTGATCTCGCAAAGATTAAAGCTGAAACGCTGGTAATCGCGGCGAAGGACGATCTTCTGGTGCCCTATACGCGATCGATCCGCCTTGCCGAAGGATTGGGAAATGCAGAGCTTTCGGTCTTCGAATTCGGCGCACATGCAATGAACATTACCTATGCAGATCAGTTCAACGACGTGGTGGAAGCGTTTCTCGTTGCAGGCAACCGGGCGCTTGCTTGATGACTTGTTAGGAAAGGCAGAGTTAGATGCACATGATGTGTCTTGAAAAGGAAGCCGCAATGGAGATCAAGACTGCGGAGACACGCAGCCTCGACTACAGAAACGCGATGTCGCAGCTTGCCGGTGCGGTCAATATCGTCACCACGGATGGTGCTGCCGGAAGGGCAGGCTTTGCCGCAACGGCTGTTTGCAGCGTTTCGGACAATCCGCCGACACTTCTCGTCTGCATCAACCGTAGTTCATCGGCTCACCGTTTTCTGTTCGAAAACGGCGTCATCTGCGTCAATACGCTTGGCGGAGACCAGGAAAAACTCAGCCAGCTTTTTGGTGGCAAGACGCCTATCGAAGAGCGCTTTGCCGCTGCGGAATGGTCGACGCTGGAAACCGGCGCACCGGTTCTGAAAGGTGCGCTCGCCTCTTTCGATTGCCGCGTGCGCACCATCCATGATGGCAGCACCCACGACATCATCATCTGCGACGTGGTGGATACTGTTATTGGAGAAGGCGAAGAAGCGCTGATCTACTTCAAGCGTAGCTACCGCAAGCTTTAATCCTCAATCGATGCTTTTGCCGAAGCGGGCGAAGCTTTCCTCAAGCACTGTCGTTCCGGCGCCCGGTTTCTGTGGGCGCTTATAGACGCCGTCCTCCACATCCGCCGGTTCTTCGAAGTGATCCTTGATCCAAGGGATATATTCGAGAATGGTGGAGGCGGGATGCCAGTAGCTTAGGTGCACATGCACCTGGCTCATTTCGCCTGCATGGGGCACGACGGGTAGCCGGTGTGCAAGCGCAAGATCGGCTACCTGAATATATTCGGTAATCCCGCCAAGCCGCGTCACGTCGGGCTGCACATAGGCCACTGCTCCGGCGGAGATGAAGGAGCGGAAGGCATCGAGCGTGTAGAGTTGTTCGCCGAGCGCAATCGGGATCGATGTGTTGCGGGCAAGGGTCGCGTGGCTTGCGACATCATCATACCATAACGGCTCTTCGAACCAGTATATATCGAGATCGCGGGCGAGAGCGCAGAAGCGCTGGCATGTCGGCAAATCCCACTTGCCATTGCCATCGATTGCGATGCGGATGGATGAGCCGAGGCGCTCGCGCGTCGCGCTCAGGCGCTCGATGTCGATATTCGGATCGTCGTGGCCGACTTTGATCTTTACCCGGCTAAAGCCATCCTCCTCGATGGCTTTAGCTGCGCCATCGAGCAGAGCCTGTTTGGAAAAAGACAGCCAGCCAATATCGGTGTTGTAAGCTTCCAGCCTGTCGGTGCGCGCGCCGCCGAGATAGCTCCAGAGCGGCAATCCGGCCTTCTTCGCCTTCAAGTCCCAAAGCGCGACATCCACGGCAGCGAGGGCCAGATGGGTGATTCCTGCGCGCCCGACCCATTGAAGCGAAGGATAACGGGCAAGCTTTGTCCAGAGCCGCGTATGATCATTCGCATCCTCGCCGATCAGAAGCGGTGCATAGCAATCGCGAATGCAGGCGGTGATCAGCCTATCGGATGCAAGGTGGGCGTGCGTTCCGGTAAAGCCGTAACCTTCCAGCCCATCCGTGGTCACGATTTTTGTGCCGACGACGCCCCAATGGGTGATGCTGTGGGTGGAATCGGAGATCGAGTCCGATGTCAGCGGCAGATGCAGAATGAATGGGTGAACAGATGCGATTTTCATGATGGATAATCCTCCTCCGATTATCGATTTTCCTGACCCCTCGTCAGCCCTCCAGCCTCTCGAGGTAGGGCAGTTCATCGGGTGAAATGACCTCTGCCACCGCCTGAATGCGCATCATTGCGCGGCTTCTGGAAATCTGCAGATGGCGAACCAGCTCGGCCTTCGCGCCTTCGATATCGCCTGCCAGAAGGCAATCGAAAATCGCCAGATGCTCCGGGAGAAATGGCTCGGTGGCGAACAGGCCCATGGTCCAGTGGTAGAGAAAATGATGCGCGACAAGCAGCGCCTGCGGCAGGCTGATGGCGCGCATCAGCGACTCGTTTCCGCAATAGCCCAGAAGCTGCACATGCAGCTGCTGCTCCAGCGCATCCAGCGTTTCCCCGTCTATGGTATCGACGGTTTGAATGGCGTCCTCCACGTTCTTGCGCAGAGATTGCAGAAGCCCAGGGGGAAGATTTGGAGCCGCCTTTTCCAGTGCTGCGGGCTCCAGCAGCCAGCGAAGCTCGTAAAGTTCTTCGATGTGCCTTGCCGTCAGAGCAGGAGCGTACCAGCGTCCGCTATCATCCTTGCGCACTATGCCGCGTTGCTGAAGGCGGGCAACCACATCGCGCGCCACCGTGCGGCTGACGCCATAGTGCTTGGCAAGAACCGCCTCGTTGATCCGCCAGCTGGCAAGCGATGTGCGCGAAACGATCTCGATTTCGATATTGTCGTAGATCAGCTCCCAGCTGGATTGGGATTGAATATACGGGGTTTCGGCGATGCTTGTGGGGCCCTCATCATTCAAGCCGTCCAGCGTCGATCTGCTTTTGCCAATCACATCATAGCCGCGCGTTTCTGATTTGCGCACGAGGTGGAGCCGCTCCAGTTCTGCAAGCGCCTGGCGTGCGGGAGCGCGGCTTATGCCGAAGCGCGTGGCGACCGTGGTTTCGGTCAGGCGTGCGCCCTGAGCAATGACGCCATTGGCAATGTCCGCGGCGAGAATTTCGCAGGCCCGCCTGTAAAGACGCGGAGCAATGCCGGTCGTTGCGCTCTTCATGCCATGTCCCACGAGGTTCGGTTTCGAACGGATGTCTCTTATTCGTCGAGACAGGGATTGCACGTCCGCAAAATGATGTCTAGTGTATGCATAAGACATTTTTGGAGGGAGGAGCCGGAATGTTGCAGGATGAAGCACATGCGAATGTGCCTCTCACCACGCTTGACCGGTTTTGCCGTGCCGTATTCGCAGCCTGTGGTGCGGACGCGGCAACGGGAGATGCTGCGACCCGTGCCATGATGCATGGCACGCGCTACGGCGTGGATAGCCACGGCGTTCGTCTTCTGGATCATTACGTCACAGCCATGCAGGGCGGTCGCATAAACCGCGCGCCGAACCTCAGAAAAGTCGCGGGGTTCGGTGCAATCGAAACGCTGGATGCGGATAACGCCCATGGCGCGCTTGCTGCCTATACGGCTATGTCCCATGCCACGCAGCTTGCCGGAACCTTCGGCATAGGTGCCGTCGCCATTCGCAATACATCGCATTTCGGCCCGGCAGGAGCCTATTCTCTGGAAGCGGCAAAGCAGGGCTTCATCGGCATAACATTCTGTAATTCCGATAGCTTCGTGCGCCTGCATGATGGCGCGATGCGCTTTCATGGCACCAACCCGATTGCCATCGGCGTGCCAGTGGATGGGGATGATCCATGGCTGCTGGATATGGCGACAAGTTCTATTCCCTATAACCGCGTCCTGCTTTATCGCAGCCTTGGAGTGCCGCTGCCGCAGGCCACGGCTTCCGACGAGGCGGGTCTGGACACGCGTGATGCGGACGCTGCCGCTATGCTGGCGCCGCTTGGTGGCGAGTTCGGTTTCAAGGGTGCGGCGCTTGCTGGCGTTGCGGAAATCTTCAGCGCGGTGCTGACGGGCATGAAGCTCAGCTTCGATATCGCGCCCATGGGCGGGCCGGATTTTTCCACGCCGCGAGGAATGGGCGCTTTCGTTATGGCCTTGAAGCCCGAAGCCTTTCTGGAAAAGCGGGCCTTTGATGCTGGCATGAAGCGATACCTGCAAGTCCTGCGCGATTCTCCGCCGCGAGAAAATGCGCGCGTTATGGCCCCCGGGGATCGTGAGTGGGAAGTTGCCGCAGAGCGGGAGCGCAATGGTGTTTCACTCGATCCGGCAACACGGGAGGCATTTGCCGCGCTTTCAGAGCGTTTCGGAGTTTCCGCGCCATTTGCCTGAGACGCTAGACGAAATTGCACTCAAATCCGAGTGCACGATTGACATCAAGAAATAATCAGCGTTACTAAAGTAACTGGTAAGACCACTTTACCAATAATATGCGGCATCTTGGGAGGAACTTGATGTTTGTGGCATTGGAGCCGCGACGCCTTCACAGGCAGGTTGCGGATCAGATCCGGGCATTGATCGAAACGGGTGAGCTGCGCGATGGCGCGAAGCTTCCGGCGGAACGGGATCTTGCCGAGCGCTTTGCCGTGTCGCGCCCCACCGTTCGGGAAGCCCTGATCGTGCTGGAAGTGGAAGGCTACATTCAGATCAGGATGGGTTCCGGCGTCTATGTCAGCCAGCGCCCGAAGTCGCCGTCGATCCTTCCGGTGGATGATAGCGATGGCCCGTTCGAAATCCTTCAGGCCCGCAGCATCATCGAAAGCGCCATTGCAGAGGAAGCGGCGCGGTTGGCAAAGCCTGAACATATCGTGCTGCTGGATGAGAATCTGGGCCGTATGGAAGCGGCCATCGGTGATGCGGTGAAAATGCTGGTGCATGACCGCGCCTTTCACACGGCGATTACCGATATCATCGGCAACGCCACGCTGCATCGCTTTACCGGCCACATCTTCGACCGGCGCATGACGCCTTATTTCGAGCGTCTGGCCAGCCATTTCGAGGGACCGCACACATGGCGTCTTGCTCTGGAGGAGCACACCGCCATTCGCAATGCGATTGCTAAGAACGATCCCGCAGCGGCAAGGGAGGCCATGCGGCGGCATCTGACGCTTTCGCAAAAGAGATTTTCTGAAAGCTTCGGAGAGGAGGCTTGAGGGAGGGACTGCGCCGCTTGAGCCACGAGCGGTGATGAGAATGAAAATCTGACACTATTTCGGGAGGAGATAAGAAATGACGTTCAGATTGACCAGCCTGCTCGGCGCAACGGCCATGATCGTGGCCTCGGCGCTTTCCGCACAGGCACAGACGGCGCTGAAATGGGCGCATGTTTACGAGACGACCGAGCCATTCCATACAGAATCCGTCTGGGCGGCAAAGGAAATCGAAAAGCGGACCGAGGGCCGCTACAAGATCGACGTGTTCCCGGCTTCGCAGCTTGGTAAGGAAGCCGATATCAATCAGGGACTGAAACTCGGCACTGTCGATATGATCATTTCCGGCTCCAGCTTCGCCGCGCGCGATTCCAAGCCGATTGGCGTGACCTATTTCCCCTATATCTTCCGCAATCCTGAACACCTGATCGCCTATACCAAGAGCGATGTCTTCAAGCGTTTGGCCAAGGGGTATGAAGACAAGACCGGCAATGTCATCACCGCCGTCAGCTATTACGGAACACGCCACACGACATCCAACAAGCCGATTGAAAAATGCAGCGATCTGGCGGGCGTGAAGATGCGCGTGCCGGATGTTCCGGCCTATCTTGCGATGCCCCGCGCCTGCGGCGCGAACACGACGCCGATTGCATTTGCGGAAGTCTATCTCGCGCTTCAGAACGGCACCGTGGACGCGCAGGAAAACCCGCTGACGACCATCGAGGCGAAGAAGTTCTTCGAAGTGCAGAAGAACATCGTCCTGACCGGCCATATCGTGGACCATCTCAACACGGTGATTTCCAAGTCGCGCTGGGCGAGCCTGTCTGACGAAGACAAGAAAATCTTCGTGGAGGTGATGCAGGAAGCGGCAACCAAAACCACCAAGATCATCGAGGAGCGCGAAAAGGCGCTGGTCGAGGACTTCAAGAAGCGTGGCCTGACGGTGACGGAAGTCGACAAGGCGGACTTCGAAAAGAACGTGCTCGAGAAGGTGAAGTTCGAGGACTTCGGCTACGACAAGGCCGATTGGGAAGCGATCCGCGCTATCCAGTAACCATCCCGCATCCACCCGGCGCCGGGATGGCGCCGGGTTACTCTGCCCTGTTTACTGGAGCTATCTGCATGACAGACCAAAAGAACGCGCCCATCAGCGTGGATGAGATGGCGCATGCCTTCGAGGATGAGGTCGTAGAGGTCGATCTTTCCAATTATTCCTTCGAGGACTGGCTGACGTTGCTGGTGTTCTGGGGAATGGCGGCGAGCGTTTTTCTCCAATTCTTCACCCGCTATGCCCTTAATAACAGTCTGGCCTGGACAGAAGAAATTGCGGCGAACTGCCTCGTCGTGGTGGTGTTTCTGGGCTCCGTCATGTGCGTGCGCCAGATGCGCCACATTCAGGTGGACCTGATCTATCGCTTCCTCTCAAAACGCGTAGGCCGCGTGCTGGAAATGATCGTGGACCTCATCAACATCAGCTTCTTTGCCTACATCACTTGGCTAATGTGGCGGTATCTCGAAATCGTCGGCGATGAGCGCATGGTCACCGTCGATCTTCCACGCGGCATCGTGTTCTACACCGTGTTTGCTGGTTTCGTCCTGATGTTCCTTCGTGCAGTGCAGAACTTCATCAAGGACATGACGGGCAAGCAGACGGTGCGTGAACAGGCGAGCGAAGCCATCAATACACAGGGAATTTGAGCATGCTGCTTTTGATCGGTTCGTTTCTGCTGCTCATGATTATCGGCACGCCTGTTGCCGTTTCCATGGCGGTCTCTTCGCTTCTTTACCTCGTTCTTTACGGCGTCGCGCCTGATATCATTGCTGCACAGCGCATGATTGCCGGTGTGGAAAGCTTTCCGCTGATTGCCGTTCCCTTCTTCATTCTCGCTGGCAATCTCATGAATATTGCCGGGGTGACGGGGCGTATCTACCATTTCGCGCTCTCCCTCGTCGGCTGGATGAGGGGTGGTCTGGCGCAGGTCAACATCATCGGCTCCGTCGTCTTTTCCGGCATGTCCGGCACCGCACTAGCCGATGCCGCCGGTATCGGCACCATCGAAATCAAGGCGATGAAGGACCATGGTTACCCGGTGGAGGCCGCAGTCGGCGTCACCGCCGCATCTGCCACGCTTGGCCCAATCTTTCCGCCGTCCCTGCCATTCGTGATTTACGGCATGATGGCCAATGCCTCCATCGGCGCACTGTTCATGGCGGGCATCATTCCAGGCGTCGTCATGACAGTGCTGATGATGATGACGGTCTACGTCTTTGCACGCCGAAAAGGCTGGGGTTCGGACACGCCTTTCGAGCTGAAGCAACTGATGGGCGCTTCGCTAGAAGTGGTTATCGTCCTCTGCTTTCCCGCTGCCGTTTATCTGCTCGTGCTGGCAGGACTGTCAATCAATGTCGCCGTTCTCATCGGCCTCGTCGCGCTCGTCGCTCTGGATTGGTACTTCGATTTCTCGGCAGTGATGGCGCTTATGACGCCCGTCCTGTTGATTGGCGGCATGACGATGGGCTGGTTTACACCGACCGAGGCGGCTGTCGCTGCCGTTATGTGGTCGATGTTCCTCGGTCTTGTGCGCTACCGCACCATGACGATGAAGACGCTGGCCAAAGCGTCCTTCGACACGATTGAAACGACGGCCTCGGTGCTGTTCATCGTAACGGCAGCATCGATTTTCGCCTGGTTGCTGACGGTCAGTCAGGCGGCGCAGCTCTTCTCCGACTTCATCTTTAGCCTGACCGACAATTGGTGGACCTTCCTCATCCTCGTCAATGTCCTGCTGCTGATCGTCGGTGCGTTTCTGGATACGATTGCGGCCATCAGCATTCTTGTGCCTATCCTGATGCCGGTCGCCGCGCGTTATGGCATCGATCCGGTCCATCTCGGTATCATCGTGACGCTGAACCTGATGATCGGGCTTCTGACGCCGCCGGTCGGCATGGTGCTCTTCGTCCTCTCCCGCATTTCGAAAATGTCGGTGGAACGAACGACACTCGCAATCCTGCCATGGATGATACCCCTGTTCATCGCGCTCATTCTGATCACCTTCATTCCGGCGCTGACCATGTGGCTTCCCGCACAAATGGGACTGATCCGCTAAGCCACACCAGTCCGCGCGGCGGATGTCGCGCGGACCTACTTGATCTCAATAAAACAGAAAGCCGATTTGAAAATGCTGACACGCGTCGCGCGTCTTTACGGCAAACGGGACCTCAAGGTCGAAAGCCAGAATTACTCGGAGCCGGATGAAGGCGAGGTTTTGCTGCGCATGGCATCCGGCGGCATTTGCGGCTCGGACCTGCATTATTATCAGGACGGCGGTTTCGGGCCAGTTCAGGTGCGCGAGCCGATCATCTCTGGCCATGAGGCATCCGGTTATGTGGAGAAGCTGGGGGCAGGGGTGAGTGGGTTGACGCTTGGGGCGCTCGTCGCCGTCAATCCTTCGCAGCCCTGCGGAAAGTGCCATTACTGCCAGATCGGCCAGCCGATCCATTGCCTCGACATGCGTTTCATGGGAAGCGCGATGCGCCTGCCGCACGAACAGGGCATGTTTCGCGATCATCTCGTCGTTCCTGCGAAGCAATGCTTCAGCTTTGCAGAAGGTGTAACACCTCATGAGGCTGCCTGCGCGGAGCCGTTGGCGGTGTGCCTTCACGCGGTTGCTCAGGCTGGCGATCTCGACGGCAAAAGCGTGCTGGTGACGGGGGCGGGCCCAATCGGACTTTTGACCGTCGCTGCCGCGCGTCAAGCAGGTGCCGGAGAAATCGTCGTGACCGACCTGGCGGATGCCGCATTGGCACGCGCCCCTGCCATGGGCGCAGCCAGGACGATCAATGTCGCGACCGATGTGCAGGGGCTCGCGCCCTATCAGCAAGCCAAAGGCACTTTCGATGTGGTGTTCGATTGCTCGGCGGCAGGCCCGGCGCTTCGTGCGGCCTTCGCTGCCGTCAAGCCGCGCGGAACCGTGGTACAGGTGGGCGTGACAGGCGATATGACCATTCCGCTCAATATGCTGGTCGGCAAAGAAATCATCTGGCGCGGTTCGCAGCGTTTCGACACGGAATTTGGCGAGGCCGTTTCGCTGATTTCATCGCGGGCCATCGATGTGCGCCCGATTATCTCCCACCATTTCCCGCTTGAAGATGCAGTCGCAGCCTTCGAGCAGGCCGGAGATCGCTCCGTGGCCTGCAAGGTGCAGATCACCTTCGGCGATCAGAATTGATTTTCAGAGGATAAAAGCATGAGACATACATGGCGCTGGTTCGGGCCGGTGGACAGGGTAACGGTTCGGGATGCGGCGCAGGCTGGTGCGGTTGGCATCGTCAGCGCGCTGCACCATATCCCGACAGGCGATGTCTGGCCGGTCGATGAAATCCAGAAACGGCATGAGGAAATCGAGGCGGGCGGCCTCTACTGGGATGTGGTGGAGAGCGCGTGGATGTCGGAGGACATCAAGACGCAGACTGGGGACTGGAAACAGCACATCACCAACTGGAAAGAGACGCTGCGCCGCCTCTCCGCCAGCGGTATTCGCACCGTCTGCTACAATTTCATGCCGGTGCTGGATTGGACGCGCACCGATCTGCGCTGGGAAACCCGCCATGGCGCAAAAGCCATGCGCTTCGATCTGACGGACTTTGTGGCTTTCGATATTCACATCCTGAAACGGCCCGATGCAGCATCGGATTATCCCGAATGGCTGGTGGAGGAGGCCGCGAGGCGTTTTGCCGAAATGCCGGATGCGAAGATTGCGGCACTTGGCCGGAATATCGGCGCTGGCCTGCCGGGCTCCGCCGATGGATATACGCTCGATCAACTACTGGAAAAGCTCCGAACCTATCACGGCATCGACCGCGCCAGACTTCAGCAGAACCTCGTGGATTTTCTGAGCGAAGTCGTGCCGGTGGCGGAAGAGGTGGGCATCAATCTCTGCGCCCATGGAGACGATCCGCCCTGGCCGCTGCTCGGCCTGCCGCGCATTCTCTCCACGGAAGAGGACTATGCGCATATGCTGAGCCAGGTCGATAGCCGCGCCAATGGCGTAACGCTGTGCACCGGCTCGCTCGGCGCGCGACAGGATAATGACCTGCCTTTCATCGCCAAGCGTTTTGCCGAACGCATTCATTTCGTTCACCTGCGCAATGTCACGCGTGACACGGACACGGTGCCGTGCTCCTTCTTCGAGGACGAGCATTTGGAGGGCGGTACGGATATGGTCGCTGTTATTGCGGCGCTTCTGGCAGAGGAAAAGCGCCGTAAGGAGGCTGGCCTCTCCGATCACCAGATACCCATGCGTCCCGATCACGGACAGGAAATTCTTGACGATATTACACGCGGAGCGCAGCCGGGTTACCCGGCTATCGGACGTCTCAAGGGCCTGGCCGAGCTTCGCGGTATCGAACGCGCACTTCTTCATCCGCAATATGGACGTGTTTGATTATGAGCAGATTGTCTTCCTCCACCGTGCTGCCTGACCATGTTGCGCGCCCAAGCTATGAACGGAGCCAGCTGAAGCCCGGCATCCTGCATATGGGGCTCGGTGCGTTTCACCGCGCGCATCAGGCGGTCTATACGCAGCGGGCACTGTCGCAGAACTTCGGCGCTTGGGGCATCGTCGCGGTCAATCTCCGCTCGCCGGAGCCGGTGCAGGCGCTTGCCGAACAGGACGGGCTCTATTCCGTCATCGTCAGAAGCGCCGATGGGGATACGGCGGAAGTCATTGGCTCAACCGTCGATTGGCTTTGCGCAGCAGAGCGTGGCGCAGATGTTCTGGATTATCTTGGGCGCGAAGATATCCGTATCGTGACGCTGACGGTCAGCGAAAAAGCCTACGGGCTCGACCCCGTAACGGGCGGCCTCGATCTCAAACATCCATCCATTGCCGCCGACCTTGCAAATCCGCATGCGCCCGTAGGTGCCGTGGGTTTTCTGGTAGAAGGTCTGGCGCGGCGTCGTGAGAACGGTCTGCCGCCTTACACGGTTCTATGCTGCGATAATCTGCCGTCAAACGGCCATGTGGTGCGCAGGCTGGTGCTTGAGATGGCAGAGCGGCGCGACCCGGACCTTGCGCATTGGATTGCCGAGAACGGAAAATTCCCATGCAGCATGGTGGACCGTATCGTACCGGCTGCGGCGAATGAGAGCCGCGCGCGCGCCAAGGCTCTGCTTGGTGTGGACGATACTTTGTCCATCGAAACGGAACCCTTCATGCAGTGGGTGATCGAGGACGATTTCGTGTCCGGTCGTCCAGCATGGGAAGCGGGCGGTGCGGTTTTTGCGGAGGCCGTCGAGCCCTATGAGAAGATGAAGCTGCGGCTTCTCAACGGTCCGCACACGATGATCGCCCATCTCGGCATTCTGCACGATCTGGAGTTCGTCCGCGATGTCATGGCCGTCCCGGATTTCGTCGCCAAGGTGAAGCGCCACATGCAGGCGGCGGTGAAGACGCTCGATCCAGTTCCGGGCATCGACTTGCCAGCCTATATGGATGAGTTGATCGAGCGTTTCGCCAACCCGACCATTGCGCATCGCACGGTACAAATCGCCATGGACACCAGCCAGAAGGTGCCCCAGCGCATTCTGGCTGCGACTGCGGAAACGCTGGAAGCGGGAGGGGATGCGGCGGAATTCGCCTACGCTGTCGCACTCTGGATCGCCTCTATTCATAAGCGGGGCGATTTAAACGACCCACGCCGGGATGAAATACTGGCGGCGGCAGGCAGGGTGGATTCGAAAGATCCTTCGGCGGCATTCTTTGAAGTCGATGGGCTGTTTCTTCCTGCCCTTGTTCAGAACAGAGCGTGGCGCGATCTGGTGAATAAGGAGCTCAAGCGACTTCGCTTCTGACCTTTGTCTAGAAACGTAACAAAAAACCCGGCGATCATCTCGCCGGGTTTTTCATTTTTATAGTGTCGAACCTCAGTCCATCTTATGGATGTCCCGGTCCTTCGTTTCCGGCAGGAACAGCAGGCCGATGACCAGCGTGATGCCTGCGAAGATGATCGGGTACCAGAGGCCGTAATAGATATCGCCCTTGGCGGCGCTCATCGCGAAGGCCGTTGCAGGCAGAAGGCCGCCGAACCAGCCGTTACCGATGTGGTAGGGCAGGGACATGCCGGAGTAGCGGATACGGGTCGGGAACAATTCGACCAGAAGCGCTGCTATCGGGCCGTAGACCATCGTCACATAGATGACGAGAACGGTGAGCACGGCGATGATGACGATCCAGTTCACGGCTGCCGGGTCGGCAACCATGGCGAAGGTGCCGCCGCCTGCAACCGTGTAGACTGCCATTTCCGTTGCGCCATTGGCCTCGGCAGGTGTCAGCAGCTTGTCTGCCACCAGCTTGTCCACCGGAACTGTCTTGGCTGGCGTGGCACGAACCGCATCGGCATTGAGGCCAAGTTCCGGGTTAGCCGCGACGAACGCATCGAGTTTCGCGGCAGGCACCTGGGCCGCACCGCGCACCAGCGGATAACCCCCATCATGCAGGGCAATGTTGATCTGCTTCTGGAAAGCGCGATCCTTGGCGGCTGCGTCCGCGCCTGCGGTCGTAGCGTCATAGCTGGTGACGGTGTCGTTACCGATTTTCACCGTTGCTGGCTGTCCTGCCGGGCCTTCGACGACGTCGTAAGGAACGGAGTTTCTGGTCAGGAAGGATGTAGCGATATCGCAGGACGTAGTGAATTTCGCCGTGCCTGTCGGGTTGAACTGGAATTTGCAATCGCCCGGTGCCGCAGTCACGGTCGCACGAACCGAAGCCTGAGCCTGCGCAAGAGCAGGGTTACCTGCCCATGTCAGCGCCTTGAACAGCGGGAAATAGGTCAGCATCGCTAGTACGAGGCCGGCCATGATGATCGGCTTGCGACCGACCTTATCGGAGAGCCAGCCGAAGAGAAGAAAGAAGCCGGTGCCGAGCAGAAGCGCGCAGGCAACCATGATGTTGGCCGACTGACCATCCACCTTCAGAATGCTCTGCAGGAAGAACAGCGCGTAGAACTGGCCCGTGTACCAGACGACAGCCTGACCAATGACGGCGCCGACGAGCGCGATGATCGCGATCTTGGCATTTTTCCACTGGCCGAAAGCTTCGCTGAGCGGCGCCTTGGAGGTTTTGCCTTCTTCCTTCATCTTCTTGAAGGCAGGGGATTCGTTCATCTTCAGACGAATCCAGACGGAAACGCCGAGCAGAATCACGGACAGCAGGAACGGAATGCGCCAGCCCCAGGCAGCGAATGCTTCCTTGCCGACGGCAAACTGAACACCGAGAATGACGACGAGCGACAGGAACAGACCGAGCGTTGCCGTGGTCTGGATCCATGAGGTGTAATAACCGCGACGGCCATTCGGGGCATGTTCGGCTACATAGGTTGCCGCACCGCCATATTCACCACCGAGTGCAAGGCCCTGAAGCATGCGCAGGATGATGAGGATGATCGGGGCCGCGATGCCGATCTGCTGGGCACCGGGCAGAATGCCGACCACGAAGGTCGAAAAGCCCATGATCAGAATGGTGACGAGGAAGGTATATTTACGACCGACGATATCGCCGAGACGACCGAAAACCAGCGCGCCGAACGGGCGAACGAGGAAGCCCGCTGCAAAAGCGAGAAGCGCGAAGATGTTTCGCGTCGTTTCAGGATACTGGCTGAAGAAGTTCGCGCCGATATAGATGGCCAGCGAACCGTAGAGATAGAAATCGTACCACTCGAAAACCGTACCGAGGGAAGACGCGAAGATGACCTTCTTCTCCTCCCCCGTCATGGGGCGGGCTTTTTCCGCTCCCGTCGCTGCTATGTTTGCCATTGTCTGTCCTCCACAGATATCGAGATGACACATCGCAACGGCCCAGCTCCCCCCGGACCATGCAAAAAGGCGCGATGCACCTGATGGCAGAGTGACAGAAAATTAACGAAAGGAAGAGCGATGCTTTCGGCTTATGACTTTAGTCTAATGTTTTCGATGCCGGAAATTTCACGCGCGCGCGACATTCGGGGGAAGCAGTACGGATTTCCCTCGCCTTTGCGCTTGACAGAAAAGCCAAACACCATAATAGCTTTCGCCTGAAAAGGAGCACGATCTTGATCGGACATGTCCAGGACATGGTTGTCATGCATAATCCGGCAGAGCGTGCCGGTGAGCCATCGTGCTTTTCTCATTTTACCCGAATTACGGCCAAAACGACGATTAAAACCGTCTAACGTCTCTGGCCCGCCGCTCTCTCCCCGGTATGGTCGGGGAAGAAGGAAGCCGCAGTCTTGCGGGTTCCCCTCACCAAAAAGAGGAGAGGCAGAAAGAGAGCTTGATCATGGGTTTCAAAGTAGCAATCGCAGGCGCCACCGGTAATGTCGGTCGCGAAATGCTGAACATTCTGGCTGAACGCGGCTTTCCCGCCGACGAAGTCGTAGCGCTGGCCTCTGCCCGCAGCCAGGGCACGGAAGTTTCTTACGGCGACCGCACGCTGAAGGTCTCCAACATGGAGAATTACGATTTCTCCGATACCGATATCTGCCTGATGTCGGCTGGTGGCGATGTCTCCAAGAAGTGGTCCCCGAAGATCGGCGCGCAGGGCTGCGTCGTCATCGATAACTCGTCTGCATGGCGCTACGATCAGGACGTTCCGCTGATCGTGCCGGAAGTCAATGCTGATGCCGTCGAAGGCTTCACCAAGAAGAACATCATTGCCAACCCGAATTGCTCCACGGCGCAGCTCGTTGTAGCGCTCAAGCCGCTGCATGATGCCGCCAAGATCAAGCGCGTCGTCGTTTCCACCTACCAGTCCGTGTCCGGTGCCGGCAAGGAAGGCATGGACGAGCTGTTCCAGCAGACCCGCGCCGTCTTCGTGGCTGACCCGGTCGAATCCAAGAAGTTCACCAAGCGCATCGCCTTCAACGTCATTCCGCACATCGACGTGTTCATGGAAGACGGCTACACGAAGGAAGAGTGGAAGGTTCTGGCAGAAACCAAGAAGATGCTGGACCCGAAGATCAAGGTAACCTGCACGGCTGTTCGCGTTCCGGTTTTCATCGGCCACTCTGAATCCGTCAACATCGAGTTCGAAAACGAGATCACCGCGGATCAGGCGCGCGATATCCTTCGCGAAGCACCGGGCTGCCTCGTCATCGACAAGCATGAAAACGGTGGCTACATCACGCCGGTCGAATCCGCTGGTGAAGATGCGACCTATATTTCGCGTATCCGCGAAGACGCGACTGTCGAAAACGGTCTCAACATCTGGGTGGTTTCCGACAACCTGCGCAAGGGTGCCGCGCTGAACGCCATCCAGATTGCAGAGCTGCTCGTCAATCGTGGCCTCATCAAGCCGCGCAAGGCTGCTGCCTGATACGCTTTTTTAACAAAACTTAACTATAACCCGTCCGTTACATTCGAGAATGGACGGGTTTATAATTTTGATGCTTATCACGGCCAGTTTATTTGCTGGTTATAGAGACGATAGGCAATTTGAGCCTCTTCAATTCTCGCTGACAAGGCGAATAGGGCTAGGGCAAACCCCCTCAATATATCAAAGGCAGACTCTGATGCGGGCAATAAAGGCATTATCCATCGGCGCGGCAGCGAGTGCATTTCTGGCGGCAGCGCCGGTTATGGCAGCCCAGTGCGGCAATACCTCGGCAGGTTTTGGCAACTGGTTGCAGTCGTTCAAGCAGGAGGCCGTCGGTCGCGGCGTCAGCGCTTCGGTTCTGGATCGTGCCTTCTCTGGTGTCTCCTATAATCAGGCAACCATTCGCGCCGACCGTGGTCAGCACAGCTTCAAGCTCTCCTTCGACCAGTTCATGCAGAAGCGCGGTGGCCAGGCCATCATTTCGCGCGGCAAGGCAATGAAGAAGAACAACGCCGCGCTGTTTGCCAATATCGAACGCGCTTACGGTGTTCCTGCCGGTCCGCTGCTTGCGATCTGGGGCATGGAAACCGGCTTTGGCGGCTTCATGGGCAACCAGCATACGCTCTCCGCCGTCGCAACGCTGTCTTACGATTGCCGTCGTTCGGATTATTTCACCGAGCAGCTCTATGCCGCTCTGAAGCTCGTCGGTAACGGCTCGCTCAACGTCAACGCCAAGGGTGCTGCCCATGGCGAAATCGGCCAGACGCAGTTCCTGCCTCTCAACGTAGTTCGTTACGGTGTGGACTTCGACCGCGATGGACGTATCGATCTCGTCGGTTCGCGCGCCGATGCACTTGCTTCGACGGCGAACTTCCTCGTCGGTCACGGCTGGCAGCGCGGTGCAGGCTACCAGCAGGGCCAGACGAATTTTTCAGCCATTCAGGGCTGGAACGCGGCAAGCGTCTACCAGCAGTCCATCGCTTACATCGGCAAGGCAATCGACGGCCAATAAGCTCGGCGTGCCGTCACGGCGCATTACGCTCTAATTCAAGCAAAAGCCCGAAGATCGAAACCGATCTTCGGGCTTTGTCTTTTTCATCTACCGATGATGCGTAAGCTTACACTGTGGGGCGGCGGAAATCGCCGGACTTGTCCATCACCCACAATTCGCCGGTCGAAATATCGAACCACGCGCCGTGCAGCTTGACCTTGCCTGCGGCCTCCTGCGCCTTGACGAAGGGGAAGCCGCGCAGGTTGTTGATGGAGTTGCGGATGGAAACGCGCTCCAGCGCGGTCTGGCGCTCTCCAGCCGTCATCACATCATTGCTCTGGATTTGTTCCGCGGCCGACTTTACGAGGTTCATCCAGCGACCGATGAAATCGCCCGGAGAGAGCGATTCGAAATTCGGATCGAGCGCTGCCTGAATACCGCCACAGCGGCCATGGCCCATGACCACGATGTCCTTCACCTTCAGAACCTGAACGGCATATTCAATAGCCGCTGAGGTGGCGTGGAACTGTCCATCCGGCTCGAAAGGCGGCACCATGTTGGCCACGTTTCTCACCACGAAAAGCTCACCCGGACCGCAATCGAAGATCGTCTCCGGCGCGGAGCGGGAATCACAACAGGCAATGAAAAGCGTTTGCGGCTTCTGGCCCGTCTCCGCCAGAACGCGATATCTTTCGCGCTCATCGACATAGCGGCCATTCATGAAGTTCTTGTAGCCGTTGAGAAGGTATTCTGGAAAATCTTTCATGATTTGCAGTACCGTTTTGTTCTGTAGCCGTGATCGATAATCGACCGGGCGCGTGGAAGCTGAACGCTATTTGCCCTTGCTGTGCGCAGGATGCAAGAGATGACGCATCGGAACGGCCCGGAGGGTGTGGAAAGTCGGGGAGTTTCGAGCGTAGCGACGAATCAGCACTCCGAGGGACCTGGGGATTTCCGCGACGGCACGCCTGTCGACATGTCCTTAAAAGCAGAAGTACACGCTGTGACGGGTCGTCATCTAAGCATCAAATTATTGATGTATCATCAAGAATATGAGTGAAGAAGATTTGGTGGAGCTAAGCGGGATCGAACCGCTGACCTCTTGCATGCCATGCAAGCGCTCTCCCAGCTGAGCTATAGCCCCATAAAGGGTTCCGGTATTTCTTGATCCGGTTCCGGGAACCGAAGCGGTTGTTCCGTTCGGTGGCGGCTTGATACTTCTGCAGGATGAAGATGGCAAGCCGAAAAATTCGCCCGGCGACATTTTTTTGTGGCCGGGCGAAAAAATGTAACGAAATCAGGACTCGTCGTCGTCGCCGCCGACGCCGATGATGCCGGAAACGTCGTCGTCGTCTTCATCTTCGTCTGCTTCGAGGAAGGTGTCGTCGTCATCGTCGATTTCGACGTCGTCGTCATCGCCCATGTCCGGAATGTCGTCGCCGCTGTTGTCGCCGTCAGCGTCTTCCAGCGAAACGAGTTCGACGTCCGTGTTTTCGGTATCGACTTCCTGGACGTCCTCTTCCTCGGCCTGTTCCATCTTGGCCTGAGCCGTGGTTTCCTCGAAGAAGGAAAGCGGCCAGGATTTGCCGGTGTAAGGGGAAACGACCGGATCGCGGTTCAGGTCGTAGAATTTCTTGCCGGTATCCGGGTCGGTACGCTTGGTTCCAAGTTCCGCTTTTGCCACTGTCAAAGCCTCGAATTTTTGAATGAGTTCGGTCTTAACGCCGTGAAACCGGCAGTAGACGGTAAATTTCTAGCCGGTCCCCTTAATCGTTGCGGTGTTGCCTGTCAAAGATAAACTGCAATGAAGGGCGGCGTTGAAGTTTTTGCCGCCTGCGGGGTGAATGCGCGCATTCTTTATGATAATGCCCCGCACCTAAGGCAACGTCCATTCGAGATTTCGTTCCCATGACATTTATTATCGCCATCGATGGTCCGGCAGCCGCAGGAAAAGGCACGCTTTCGCGGAGACTTGCCGAAGTCTACGGCTTTCATCACCTCGATACCGGCCTGACCTATCGCGCCACGGCAAACGCCTTGCTCGATGCAGGGCAGCCGCTGGATGATGAAGACATTGCCGAGGCGACAGCGCGTCACCTCGATCTCGGCGGGCTTGACCGCACTGTTCTTGCCAGACATGAGGTCGGTGAGGCCGCCTCGAAAGTCGCTGTCATGCCCGCGGTGCGACGGGCACTGGTGGAGGCGCAGCGCAAATTTTCCCAGCGCGAGCCCGGTTCGGTGCTGGATGGCCGCGATATCGGAACGGTGGTGTGCCCGGATGCTCCGGTGAAGCTCTATGTGACGGCCTCGCCCGAGGTTCGCGCGAGACGTCGTTTCGATGAGATTATCGCCGGTGGCGGGCAGGCGGATTACGAGGCGGTTTTCGCAGATGTGAAGAAGCGTGATGAGCGCGATATGGGTCGTGCTGATAGTCCTTTGAAACCAGCAGAAGACGCGCACTTGCTTGATACGTCGGAAATGAGTATAGAGGCGGCGTTTCAGGCAGCGAAAGCCATTATCGACGCTGCCTTGAAGAAATGAGAATTCTCGGGAACCGGTCGATCCGGTTTTCGTTTTGGAATATCCCGAAAGCATGCCCTGCGCCGAAAGCCTCCTGAAATATGAGGCGGGCATGGATTTTGGGAGTGATCAACGCAAACCCCGGCGCTTGTGTGTTCCTTCGTGAACACTTCAGGAGATTTAATGTCAGTAGCTACCCCCACGCGCGACGATTTCGCAGCCCTGCTCGAAGAGTCCTTTGCTTCCAACGATCTGGCCGAAGGCTACGTTGCCAAGGGCATCGTAACGGCCATCGAAAAGGATGTCGCGATCGTTGACGTTGGCCTCAAGGTCGAAGGCCGCGTTCCGCTGAAGGAATTCGGTGCCAAGTCCAAGGACGGCACGCTGAAAGTCGGCGACGAAGTCGAAGTCTATGTCGAGCGCATCGAAAACGCTCTGGGCGAAGCCGTTCTGTCGCGCGAGAAGGCTCGCCGCGAAGAGAGCTGGGTCAAGCTCGAAGCCAAGTTCGAAGCTGGCGAGCGCGTCGAAGGCGTTATCTTCAACCAGGTCAAGGGTGGTTTCACCGTCGATCTGGACGGCGCTGTTGCCTTCCTTCCGCGCTCTCAGGTGGACATCCGCCCGATCCGCGACGTAACGCCTCTGATGCACAACCCGCAGCCCTTCGAAATCCTCAAGATGGACAAGCGCCGTGGCAACATCGTCGTTTCCCGTCGTACGGTTCTGGAAGAGTCCCGTGCAGAACAGCGTTCTGAAATCGTTCAGAACCTGGAAGAAGGTCAGGTTGTTGACGGCGTCGTCAAGAACATCACCGATTACGGTGCGTTCGTTGACCTCGGCGGCATCGACGGCCTGCTGCACGTTACCGACATGGCATGGCGCCGCGTCAACCATCCTTCGGAAATCCTCAACATTGGCCAGCAGGTCAAGGTTCAGATCATCCGCATCAACCAGGAAACCCACCGCATCTCGCTCGGCATGAAGCAGCTCGAGTCGGATCCATGGGATGGCATCTCCGCCAAGTACCCGGTTGGCAAGAAGATCTCCGGTACCGTTACGAACATCACCGACTACGGTGCATTCGTAGAGCTGGAGCCGGGCATCGAAGGCCTGATCCACATTTCCGAAATGTCCTGGACCAAGAAGAACGTACATCCCGGCAAGATCCTGTCCACGAGCCAGGAAGTCGACGTTGTCGTTCTCGAAGTCGATCCGTCCAAGCGCCGTATCTCGCTCGGCCTCAAGCAGACGCTGGAAAACCCATGGCAGGCATTTGCCTACAGCCATCCGGCCGGCACTGAAGTTGAAGGCGAAGTCAAGAACAAGACCGAATTCGGCCTGTTCATTGGCCTCGAAGGCGATGTCGACGGCATGGTTCACCTGTCCGATCTGGACTGGAACCGTCCGGGCGAACAGGTCATCGAAGAGTACAACAAGGGCGATGTCGTCAAGGCTGTCGTTCTGGATGTTGACGTCGAGAAGGAGCGTATCTCGCTCGGTATCAAGCAGCTCGGCAAGGATGCTGTCGGCGAAGCCGCAACATCTGGCGAACTGCGCAAGAACGCCGTTGTTTCCGCTGAAGTTATCGGCGTGAACGAAGGCGGTATCGAAGTGAAGCTCGTCAACCACGAAGACCTGACCTCGTTCATCCGTCGCGCTGACCTGTCTCGCGACCGTGATGAGCAGCGTCCTGAGCGCTTCTCGGTTGGCCAGACTGTCGACGCACGCGTCGTCAACTTCTCCAAGAAGGATCGCAAGGTCATGCTTTCGATCAAGGCTCTGGAAATCGCAGAAGAGAAGGAAGCTGTTGCTCAGTTCGGTTCGTCCGACAGCGGCGCTTCCCTCGGCGATATCCTTGGCGCGGCTCTGAAGAACCGCGGAGAGTAATCGTCAGCCTCTATGAATTGAAGAACCCGCCGGAGCGATCCGGCGGGTTTTTTATTTGATATTGTGGAAGTGCGACACTTCAGGCGAAGTTGCTCATTCGCAGATAATAGGATTCGGCGTCACCCACGCGGCCATCCTCGTGTGCCCCGTCTGAGAGCGACTGATCGACATTCGCATCATTGGCAGCGGTTCGTTCTTCCTGTTGTGCCTCGTCTTCGGCATGCTGATCTTCAGGATAGCCCTGCTCGCCCTCGGCTTCGCTTTCAGAAGAAGGCCATCTGCCACGGTGCGGAGCGTCGGACTCTTCCTCTTCCTTCTCGATTGGGTAGTTGACGAAAGGAAGTGGCGTGGCTTCCTTAGTCACAAGGGATGCGACGGCTGATTGCAATAGCGGCTGGTCGAGGATCGCCGTTTTGGCGTCCGCCGCCGTCGCTGCTCTTGCGGCGAGATGCATGTCCTGCCGCAATGCCGATGCCGCCTCTTGTGTCTCGGCCTGCGCGGCATCGGCGCCTGCCGGAGCCGGAGAGGCAGATGCGGGATTGTGCTTGGGCGCCTGCTCGGCATGGGGTTCCGGTTGCGGAAGCTGTGATGTCAATGGGGAAGCGGTAGGCGGCGTCTCTGCGCTTTGCGGCAGCTTGCCAAGCAGAACGGCCAGCAACAGCTTTTCCATGTCCTGCGGGCTTGCACCGCGAAACTGCTCGGCGGTGATAAAGGCGTTCGCCGCAGCCAGTGGCGCGCCCGCCGCGATGAGCTTCGCTGCAATGGGATTGGCCTCATCGATCTCAGCTGCGGGCAATGCGGTGTTTTGAACAATGACAGCTGGCTTTGCCTGCGCCGCAATTGGAGCAGTCGGTACAGGTGCGGCTGGTTCAGCGGCTTTGTACACGCCGGAACCAGCTGGACTGCCAGCCGGCAGCGGCATTTTTTCCGGTAAGCTCGTCGTCTGTACGGGGAGCGCAGGTGCAAGTGGCTTTGCGAGGTTTTGAGCGGTGGTATTCGGTTGAGCTGCCGATGTTGTCAGCTGCGGGCTTGGCTTGTGTGTTTCACCCTCAATCGGCGTAATGGGCGGTTTTGCTGCTGCCGCAACACTATTGCCTTGTGCTTGCTCAACTTGCTGGGCAGCTGGTGCAACGCTCAGTGGGCTTGATGCTGGTGCCTGCGGTTGACCTGCGGTGGCGGGGCGGAAAATGAGGGCTGGCTCATCCGGCTGGATGTCCTGCAAATAGGCGGGCAGGGCTGGTTTCGCGCCATCGCCGGTTTGTGTGGCGCGCGCGATTTCAAACAGCGCGGCCAGTCTGGCGGCATCCGGCCCGGAGGCATTTTTCAGCGCCTCTATCAGAATTGAAACCGTCATCCCCTTGAGAAGTGAGCCGAGCTGCTTTTCAAGTGAGGCCAACTGGTCGGCGGGCAGCGCCTGCATGGTTGCCACAAGGCGGCCCACATAGGCGTCTGCGGTTTCGCCATCCATACGCGCGATGTTCAACAGCTTGCCGAGCGTCTCGGCCAAAATCGTGCCGCCCTGCTGAAGTTGCAGCTCGCCGGATAGGGCACGCGCCACAGCCGCGGGAGAGGAGGCAGATGTATCCTGTGTGACTTGAGGGAGGCTCGGCACAGTGACGGCAGTGTTCGTCGGCTCCGAACGCGGAGCCGCAGCCGAAAAGGAGAAATCCCCCGCTGAGACGGCAGTGACAGGCGGCAGCATGAAACGATCCCTTTCACCCGGTGCGTGCTGCTCACATCTCAGCGCTTCATCGGGTTTGAAATGGCTCACGTTCCTCAGGTAGAGCCCATGACGACACAGGTGCTATTTCGTCCGCTCATGCGGCGGATGATCGTGGCTGCAAGCAACAAGGCAGCAGCGACAATAGAATCATCGACAACAAGAATGGCGGCTAAAGATTAACGCACCGCTAACCATGTTTAGCGGGCTGTTAAACATGTTCCGCGTCTGGCAGCACTTCTCAATTTAGCTATGAGCAAAAATATCCGTATCTTCCCAGCCAAGAAGATCAAGCTTCGAGCGGGTGGGAAGGAAGGCGAAACAGGCTGTCGCGTGATCGTAGCGACCATCGCGGATCAGGCGCTGGGTAAGCTTGTCGCGCAACGCGTGTAGATGCAGAACGTCGGACGCCGCATATTCCAATTGCGCCTGCGAAAGCGTTTCCGCCGCCCAGTCGGAAGATTGCTGCGCCTTGGAGATATCGATTTCCAGCATCTCCTTCAAATTGTCCTTCAGCCCGTGGCGATCCGTATAGGTGCGGCACAGCCGCGAGGCGATCTTGGTGCAGAAGACGGGCGTGGTGGTAACGCCGAAAGTGTAAAACAGGACGGCGATATCGAAGCGCCCATAGTGGAAAATCTTCTCTCGCGCCGGGTCCTCTAACATGGCGGTCAGGTTCGGCGCTGCCTTCTGACCGGCTGCGATGCGCACGACATCGGCTGTCCCGTCACCGGGAGAAAGCTGGACCACGCAAAGCCTGTCGCGCCGCGGCACCAGCCCCAATGTCTCCGTATCGACCGCGATGGCGCCCGTGTAGCGAGCGGCATCGCTCGCGGAAATATCGCCTTCGTGATAACGGATCTTGGCAGCCATCGGGTACTCCGGTTACGCGTTTTACTTCCCCGGCTATAGCGCAAAGTCTCTTCCGGCGATACCGCTTTCGCCACGCTGTGGCCTTGCCTTGCGCGATAATGACGGTCTACGTTGGCGGACACGAAATTCTCTTAACCGAATGCCAATTATTCATGACAAAGAAAATTTATCTCGCCGGACCGGAAGTTTTTCTCCCGAACGCCCGTGAAATGCTCGATGCCAAGGCCTTACTCGCTCGTGAAGCCGGTTTCATCCCGCTCTCTCCGGGGGATTTGCAAATTCCGCCGGCAGATACCAAGGTGGGCCATGGCTGCAACATCAACGCCATCGATGAGCAGATGATGCTGGAGGCAGACGCGGTTATTGCCAATCTGACGCCTTTCCGGGGAATAGCTGCCGATACCGGCACGAGCTACGAACTTGGCTTTATGTGCGCGCTAGGCAAGCCCGTTTTTGCCTATACCAATATCGCCGCGAACCACTTTTCGCGCATCCGCGACCATTATGTGGGCGCAGTCACCCTGGGCGAGGATGGTCGTTATCGCGGTCCAGATGGGCTTTCCGTGGAAAATTTCGACATGGTCGACAATCTGATGCTGCATGGTGGCATTCTTCGCCGCGGCGGCAGTGTCGTGGTTGGCGATGCGCAGCCACAGGACCTATATACGGTCCTCACGGCATTCAGGGAATGCCTGGTCTTGGCCGCGGCAAAGCTTCTTTGAACATGAAATACGAGCGGAGCATTTGACATGACAGGTACGATTCTCATCACGGGCGCCACATCCGGCTTTGGATTTTCCACCGCGAAGCTTTTCGCAAGCCATGGCTGGAAGGTGATTGGCACGGGTCGGCGTGCGGAGCGTCTGGACGCTTTAAAAGAGGAGCTCGGTGCATCCTTCCACGGCATGGTGTTCGATATCACCGATGAAACCGGCATGCGTGCGGCTTTCGCGGCGCTTCCTGCGGAATTCAGGAATATCGATGTGCTGGTTAACAATGCAGGCCTTGCGCTTGGCACCAAGCCCGCACCCGATGTGCCGCTGAGCGACTGGCACACCATGGTCAACACCAACATTACCGGCCTGTTGAACATCACGCATCATCTGCTTCCAACGCTCATCGAGCGTCGCGGTATCGTCGTCAATCTCTCGTCTGTTGCGGCACATTGGCCCTATGCAGGCGGCAATGTCTATGCTGGCACGAAGGCGTTTCTCCATCAGTTCTCGCTGGGCTTGCGGGCAGATCTGCACGGAAAAGGCGTTCGCATTACCTCGATCGAACCGGGCATGTGCGAAACGGAGTTTACCGTCGTTCGCACCGGCGGCGATCAGAATGCATCCGACAATCTCTACAAAGGCGTCAACCCAATCGTTCCGGAAGACATTGCCAACACCATTCACTGGGTCGTGTCGCAGCCGAAGCACGTGAATATCAATAGCATCGAGATGATGCCGGTGAACCAGTCCTTTGCAGGCTTTCAGGTACATCGCGACGTTTGAGTCGCCGATAATGCGCGAGTGCTGAAAAACAGGGCAGTCTCTTTCAAGCTATGCAAATCTGCATTGCTGCATTGCGAGAGTTGCTCTGTTAAAAATCGTCAGGATCGCTATATTCAAATCATCGAAGCGACGCACTCCTCCTCCCAGCGTCGCGAGATGTGGATCGGCAACACTCCTCCTCCCAGTTGTCGATCAAGTTTAAAGCCTGCCGCACCTCCTCCCGCGGCAGGCTTTTTCCTTTTTAGCGACCTTGTTTTTCCCCGACATGATTTTGCAGAAGCGGCGTGACGCGAGATTAAGTCTCGCGCCTGTTAGAGCGTTTCCTTGTTAAATGGAAACATTCTGTTGGTTGAAACGGCTCACCTGCTTGCACGGACGGCTTGGCCGTATGCTATGGCTGCGACACGCGCCGCCCGCACAAGCAGGTGAGCCGTTTGAACCAACATAATTGTTTCCCTTTAACAAGGAAGCGCTCTAGCTATCGCTGACTGTCAGCGCGTCCGATTAAATCCTGATGTCTCGCGATCTCAACATGGTCTGAATATTCACCGCCGAACCTGTTTCGATGGAAGCATTGGCCGCGATGCCGGTGAGGATGGACCATGCGCCGGAGACGTGGTCGGATGCACGGTTGTAACGGTCCGGCTCCATTGAATCCGGGTCGAAAATGTAACCCAGCATAACGGGGTCAGCGCCGCCATGGCTGCCTTTTCCGCGCGCGACGTCGATCATTCGCGGAACCTCGCCTGCGAGATGAAGCTCCGTCGTAATCGCTTCCTCATCCGCATGGTCGCGAACGCCGCCGAATACGCCGTGGACTTCGATGTGCTTGTGGGTGATCTCGCCTTTCGTGCCCTGAAAGCGAATTTCCAGACCTTCCCATGGGGAATAGGCGGTCAGGGTGTAATTGGCCGTTGCGCCGGAGGCGTAGCGAATATGGGCCTGCATCGTGTCTTCGATGCCGATCTCCGCATCGAAGACGCAGCGGTCGCGGAAATAGCCGTCCTCATCTTCCGCGTCCAGATAAAGCGCACGGAGCTGTTCATCGGCGGAAAGATCGAGACGAAACGCGCATCTCTCCGCCACCGGACAGTCTGCGCAACGTGGGCCGTGCTCGGCCAGCCCCAGTTCAACCGCCGTCTCCGGGCGATAGAAGGCGCGCTTGCCTGAGGCATAGACATCTGTCGGGGCGGAGGCGAGCCACCAGTTGAGAAGATCGAAATGATGCGTGGATTTGTGCACCAGAAGGCCGCCTGAATTTTCTTTCTGGCGGTGCCAGCGGCGAAAGTAATCCGCACCATGGACGCGATCCAGATGCCAGCGAAAATCGACGGCGGTTATGGTGCCTATCACGCCGGAGGCCAGCATTTCCTTGATCTGCGTGCGGGCGGGGGAATAACGGTAATTGAACGTGACCATGACCTTGCGGCCCGTGCGGGCCTGAGCATCGACAATCTGCTTCAGTCTGGAAAGATCGATGGTCAGTGGCTTCTCGCAGATGACGTCACAACCGGCTTCGAACGCTCGTACGATGTATTCCGAGTGAAGAAAATCCGGTGTCGCTACCACGACAGTATCCGGGCGCTGCTCCTCGATCAGCTGGTCGAAATTTTCTGCCAGATAAGTGGCGACACCATTGGTGCCCGGCTTGGAAATTGCCCGCGCCGCTTCTCCCAAGCGGTGGGCGTTGCTGTCGCAAAGCGCAACGATTTCATGCTTGTCCGGATAATCTTCCGTCACGGAATCGCGGAACATCTTGTGGCGGGATCCGCACCCAACAATCGCTATTTTCACGTCTCTTCCCTTTACGTGTTCAGCATCCACGCCAGTTTAGACGCGGCTAACTGATAATAGCTCACATTAAATTCATATTATGATTGGGAGGCAAGTCGATTTATGAACCCGATACGACGTGATAATCGGATTGTTCGGTTCGGATGCAAAGCATGAAACGTAAAAGCCTATTCTGCCGCAGTCTTGAGACAGCCGTCGATGATGGCGCGGATTTCTGCGCGACAGGAACCGCAATTCGTTCCGGCATTCAGGCATTTTCCCACCGCCTCCACCGTGTGGCACCCGTCACGGATGGCCGCCGTGATCTGGTTGATGCCGACACTGAAGCAGGAGCAGACCGTTGCGCCCGGGTCCGGCTTATCCGCGCCGGGACGTCCGGCCACGAGAGCATAGCGGGTTCGCAAATCCGCGTGTTCGACGGAAAGCTGCGAAATGGCCCAGTTTCTGGCAACGGCCACGGGGCTGGATGCAATGAAAAGCGCGCCGAGCAATCTGTCACCATCGAAAAAGGCAAGCCGAACATCGCCGGAGCGCGTATCGGCGTAACCCAGTGGTTCGATGTCTGGAGGAGCTCCAAAGAGTGCGCGCGCCCAATCGATCCAGTTTTCCGGGGTTTCGTCGAATGCAAGTTCCAGCCGGTAGCCACCGTCACCTTTTGCCAGCGCCCAATAGGCGCAATCCGGTGTCTGCGGCACTTGAGCGCTGACCGCGAAAGCATAGGCCTTGGCGTTGAAACGTCTCGCGCTGACGCCGACATTTTTTGAGGCTGGCTGGCCGGAAAACGGGTCGGTAACCGAAGGAACGAGCCGGTCGATGCGGGCATTCGCGGCGAACTGGTCATTCCAGTGCATGGGTGCAAAGACGCTGCCGCGCGCCTGCCGGTCAGTGACCAGCGCGCGAAGGATGACTTTACCCAAGGGGCTTTCCACCTCCACCAGATCGGCGTGTCTGATCCCCGCCTCCATCGCATCGCGCGGGTGAAGTTCGACGAAAGGCTCGGCCACATGCGAGGACAGACGGGCGCTTTTGCCTGTGCGCGTCATCGTGTGCCACTGGTCGCGAATGCGACCGGTGTTTAGCGCCATCGGGAAGCCGGGGCTTGTGCGAGATGTTTTGGGGAGGGCTGTTGCAATGAAACGCGCTTTGCCATCCGCATGGAAGAAACGTCCGTCGGCGAAGAAACGGGTGGTGTCGCGGGGTTCGCCAGAGGGCTGAGGCCAGTTGAATGGGACCATTTCGTTGTAGGGCGTCTGCGCCACATCCGCATAGGCGCCGATGTCGAAATCCCGCGTTCCATCATTTTCGAAAGCGGAAAGAGAAGCGTGTTCGGCAAAAATCTCATGCGGGCCGGAATAGGTGAAGGCATCGACGAAGCCCATTCTTTTGCCGATTTCGGCGAATTGCCACCAGTCGGCGGCGGCTTCTCCGGGAGCCGGGAGATAGCCGCGCTGGCGAGAAATTCGGCGCTCTGAATTTGTTACCGTTCCATCCTTTTCTCCCCAGCCTACCGATGGGAGGAGAACATGGGCGTGACGTGCAGTATCTGTTGTGGCCATGATATCGGAGACGACGACGAAGGGACAGGCCTTCAGCGCCGCTTCCACTGCCTCGGCATCCGGCATGGAGACCACCGGGTTGGTCGCCATGATCCACAATGCTTTGATCCGACCGTCGGCCGCGGCTTTGAAAAGATCGACGGCTTTCAAGCCCGGCTTTTTCGCGATGGTCGGCGCTTGCCAGAACCGCTGTACGCGGTCGCGATCCTCCTCGCTTTCAATCGCCATATGGGCGGCAAGCATATTCGCCAGCCCACCGACTTCACGTCCGCCCATGGCATTGGGCTGACCCGTGAGCGAGAAGGGACCGGCACCTGGCTTGCCGATGCGGCCAGTCGCGAGATGGCAATTGATGATGGCGTTGACCTTGTCCGTGCCGCTGGAAGACTGGTTTACGCCCTGGCTGTAGCAGGTGACGACGCGTTCCGTGCGCTCGAAAAGCTCGTAAAACCGGGTGAGTTCGGCAAGGCTCAATCCCGTGGCTTCTGCAATCTTCGCTAAACTTGTGTCCGTGGCAGACTGGACCGCAAGTTCGAAGCCGCTCGTATGGTTTTCGATATAGGCCCGGTCGAGAGCCAGGCTATTGGCAAGATGGGCAAGCAGGCCAGTAAAGAGCGCGACGTCTCCATCTGGGCGGATCGCGAGATGCATATCGGCGATATCGCAGGTCATGGTGCGGCGCGGGTCGATGACCACCACCTGCATTTCCGGTCGTTCAGCCTTTGCCGCTGCAAGCCGCTGATAGATGACCGGATGGCACCATGCGAGGTTGGAGCCGGTGAGGATGACGAGGTCGGCCAGAAATAGGTCCTCATAAAGTCCGGGTACTGTATCCGAGCCGAAGGCGCGGCGGTGCCCAGCAACAGAAGACGACATGCAGAGGCGGGAATTGGTGTCGATATTGGCTGAACCGATGAAGCCCTTCATCAGCTTGTTGGCGAGGTAATAGTCCTCCGTCAGCAACTGCCCGGAAACATAGAAGGCGACGGAGTCCGGGCCATATTCGGCAATGGCTTGCGAGAATTTCGAGGCCACGAGGTCAAGCGCTTCATCCCACTCGACGCGGGAACCGTTTACCTGCGGATAAAGAAGCCTTCCGTCCAGATCGATGGTTTCGGCCAGTGCTGAGCCCTTGGAACAGAGCCGCCCGAAATTGGCGGGGTGATCTGGGTCACCTTTTACCGAAACGCTGCCGTTATCATCGATTTTCGCGATGACGCCGCAGCCGACGCCGCAATAGGGACAGGTTGTCTTGACCTCGTTCGCCATGCTTACTCCGCTGCGATCATCAGGCTTTCGATGGCGATAGAGAGACTGCCATACGTGTTGCGAACGGGAATTGTCCGCACAGCGCCCTCATCCGCGCCCTGCGCCTTGCCGGTTTCCAGCGAAATCACCCAATTGTGCAGCGGGCAGGTGACGGATGCGCCGTGCACGATGCCTTGGCTCAACGGCCCGCCTTTGTGCGGGCAGTGGTCTTCGATGGCGTAGACCTCATTTTCAGCCGTGCGAAACACTGCGATCTTGCCCATGGGCGTCTTCACGCAGCGTGCGCCGCGCAGCGGAATGTCGGTGATATTGCCGATTTCGACCCAATTCATTGTCGTCATCCTGTGTCCGTTTGAAACTTTTGGGTGGGGCGAAATCTCCTCCATTTCGCCCCACCCGGCGCTCCGCGCCGATGGCCTTTCGGCTTTCGGTCACTCTGCGGCTTGATTGAAACCGATGGTCGCCATGGGCTTGAACTCGTGCTTGTGCTCGCCAGACACGCGCTCCGACCATGGGTCGACCTGCGCGAATTTCTGGCTGAAGACGAAGCGCTCGTAATAGCCCTTGCGTTTTTCGGCATCGTCCATGATCTGGCGGCGGACCTCTTCGTAACCGATGCGCTTGGCCCATTTGTAGATGCGCTCGAGATAGCGGGCCTGCTCGCGATACATCTGCGTCAGCGCCACGATATGCTCCAGCGCCTCGTCCTCTGTCTTCACGAGACCAAGAATTTCCGTGCCCTTGATATCCAGACCGGCGGCACCTGCGAAGTGGATTTCGAAGCCTGAATCCACGCAGATCACCCCAATATCCTTGCAGGTCGCTTCGGCGCAGTTGCGCGGACAGCCGGAAACGGCGAGCTTCAGCTTGGCCGGCGTCCACGAACCCCACATGAATTTTTCGATGCGGATGCCGAGACCGGTGCTGTCCTGCGTGCCGAAGCGGCACCATTGCTGGCCGACGCAGGTTTTGACGGTGCGCAGACCTTTGGCGTAGGCCTGACCGGAGATGAAACCGGCCTTGCCGAGATCGGCCCAGACGGCGGGCAGGTCTTCTTTCTCGATGCCGAGAAGGTCGATGCGCTGGCCGCCTGTCACCTTCACCAAAGGGATTTCGAACTTGTCGACAACATCGGCAATGGCGCGCAATTCGCCTGCATTGGTCACACCACCCCACATGCGCGGCACGACGGAATAGGTGCCATCCTTCTGGATGTTGGCGTGAACGCGCTCGTTGATGTAGCGGGACTGGTAATCGTCGGCATATTCATCCGGCCAGTCGCAGACGAGGTAATAGTTCAGCGCCGGGCGACATTTGGCGCAGCCGCAGGAGGTCTTCCATTCCAGTTCCTGCATGACGGCGGGGATGGTCTTCAGCCCCTTGGCCTTGATCAGACGGCGCACATCGTCATGGCCGAGATCGGTGCATTTGCACATGGGCTGAACGGCGGTTGGATTGTAGCTATCGCCAAGCGTCAGCGTCATCAACTGCTCGACAAGGCCGGTGCAGTTGCCGCAGGAGGCCGAGGCCTTTGTGTGGGCGCGCACATCATCCAGAGAGGTCAGGCCTTTGCCGGTGATGGTGGAGGTGATTTTTCCCTTGCAAACGCCGTTGCAGCCGCAGATTTCCGCATCATCCGGCAAGGCTGCAACGGCCGCCATAGGGTCCAGCGGAGACCCTCCCTGATAGGCCTGGCCGAAAATAAGGGTTTCGCGCATTTCCGAGATGTCGGTCGCTTTTTTCTTCAGGTCGTTGAACCACGGTCCATCCGAGGTTTCGCCATAAAGAACGGCACCGATAATCCTGTTTTCTTTCAGGATGACGCGCTTGTAGATGCCTGCGGTGGCATCACGCAGCACGATTTCTTCGCGGTCATCGCCATCGGCAAAGTCACCGATGGAGAAGAGGTTGATGCCGGTGACCTTGAGCTTGGTCGGCGTGTCCGCATGGACGAAGGCTGGTGAGGTATCACCTGCCAGATGCGAAGCGGCGATGCGGGCCATTTCGTAAAGCGGTGCGACGAGGCCGTAGACCATTCCGTCCACCTCGGCGCATTCACCGACAGAGAGAATATCGCCGTCCGATGTTTGCATGCCCGCATCCACGACGATACCGCGGTTGACGGCAAGACCGGCCTCTTTCGCCAGCCCTGCACTTGGGCGAATACCGACAGCCATCACCACCAGCGTTGCCGGAATGATGCGGCCATCATCCAGTTCGATGCCTTCGACCTTATGGGTGCCGATGATCTGCTTGGTGTTTGCCTTGGTGATGATCTTGATGCCGCGATCTTCCATTGCCTTTTGCAGCAGATAACCGGCGGCAGGATCGAGCTGGCGCTCCATCAGGGTCGGCATGACATGCAGAACGGTCACATCCATGCCGCGCATGGCAAGACCGGCTGCGGCTTCCAGCCCCAGCAGGCCGCCGCCGATGACGATGGCCTTTTCGCGGGATTGCGCCGCCAGCAGCATCGCGTCCACATCATCCAGATCGCGGTAGGTGATGACGCCGGGCAGGTCTTTTCCGGGAACCGGAATGATGAACGGCACGGAACCGGTTGCAATGACCAGCTTGTCATAGCCTTCCGTCACGCCCTGATCGGACGTTACCGTCTTGGCATCGCGGTCGATGTTGACGATGCGGTGGCCCTTATAGAGCGTGATGCCATGGTTGATGTACCAGCCATCTCCGTGGATGATGATGTCTTCATAGGTCTTCTCACCGGAGAGAACCGGCGAGAGCATGATGCGGTCGTAATTGACGCGCGGTTCGGCGTTGAAAATGGTGACATCGAACTGGCCGGGTGCCTTTTCGAAAAGTTCTTCCAGCATGCGGCCCGGCGCCATGCCATTGCCGATAATGACGAGTTTTTGTGCCATGGTGTTTACTCCGCAGCTTCGACGAAGCGGTGACGTTCGTAGAGGAACTTCAGCAAGGCTTCGCGGCATTTGAGGTAGGTTCGGTCGGAGGCAAGCTCGATGCGGTTGCGTGGGCGCGTGAGCGGCACATCGAGAATTTCGCCGATGTGAGCGGCGGGACCGTTGGTCATCATCACGATGCGGTCGGAGAGCAGCACCGCCTCATCCACATCATGCGTGATCATGATCATGGTGTTGCCGAGACGGGCGTGGATTTCCATCACCGCATCCTGCAGATGGGCGCGGGTCAGGGCATCCAGCGCGCCGAAGGGTTCGTCCAGCAGCAGGATTTTCGGTTCCATGGCAAGCGCCCGGGCAATGCCGACACGCTGCTTCATGCCACCGGAAATTTCGGACGGCTTCTTGTCCTTGGCATGTCCCATCTGCACGAGGTCGAGATTGCGCATCACCCAGTCATGCCGCTCGGCCTTGGACTTGGTGTAGCGGAAAACCTTCTCGACGCCGATATTGACGTTTTCATAAACCGTCAGCCACGGAAGCAGGCTGTGGTTCTGGAACACGACCGCGCGCTCGGGGCCGGGCTCGTTCACCTCGCGGTTTTCCAGCAGAACGACGCCGGAAGAAACCTTGGTCAGCCCCGCTACGAGGTTCAGCATGGTGGACTTGCCACAGCCGGAATGGCCGATGACGGAGACGAATTCGCCCTTGTCGATGGTGAGGTTGATGCCCTTCAGCACCTCGGCGCGGCTGCCGCCCTTGTCGAAATATTTGTCGATATGATCGAGCTTGAGATAAGCGCTCATTATGCTCTCCCTTAGTTCGCTGCTGCGCCGCGAGTGATGATTTTGCCGAGTGCCGCGACCAGCTTGTCCAGCACGAAGCCGACGACGCCGATGTAAGCGAGTGCGACGATGATGTCGGGCAGGCGCGATGAATTCCACGCATCCCAGATGAAGAAGCCGATGCCGACGCCACCCGTCAGCATCTCAGCCGCGACAATTGCGAGCCACGACAGGCCGACGCCGATGCGAAGGCCGGTGAAGATGTAGGGTGCAGCCGATGGCAGCATGATCTTGTAGAAGAATTCCAGCTGGTTCAGTCGCAGCACCTGCGCCACGTTGCGGTAATCCTGCGGAATGTTGCGCACGCCAACGGCAGTGTTGATGATGACCGGCCAGATGGAGGTGATGAAGATCACGAAAATCGCGGATGGATTGCTATCCTGAAAAGCGGCTAGCGAAAGCGGCAGCCATGCCAGCGGCGGCACGGTGCGCAGCACCTGAAAGATCGGGTCGAGACCGCGCATGGCCCAGACGGACTGGCCGATGATCGCACCCATGATGACACCTGCGACCGCTGCGAGGCCGAAGCCGTAAGCCACGCGCTCCAGCGACACCAGAACGCGCCAGCCAAGGCCGATATCCTGCGAGCCGTAGACGAAGAACGGATAGGCGATCAGGTCATAGCTTTCCTGAAACACCTGGCTTGGCGGCGGCAGCGTTGCGCCGGGGCTGGAACAGAGCAACTGCCAGACGCCTAGCATCGCCACCAGCACGACCAGCGGCGGGATGACATTGCGTGCCACCGCAAGGCCGATCTTCTTCAAGGGCAAAGCCGGGGCAGGGCGGCGTTGAATGGCAATGACGGTACCGCCTTTCGAGAGGGCGGCGGTCATGGCCGTACTGTCTGTCTTGCGGGCTGTTGCGGTCATTGTTTAAGTCCTGTTTCCGGTCATTTGTTTTTCTCAAGCGCTTTTGGGCCCCTCTCATCGAGGGGCCAAAGCGGCTCAGGAGGCGGCCTTGATGCTGAGGCTTTCGAGATAGGCGGATGGGTTTTCCGGGTCGAAGACCTTTCCGTCAAAGAAGGTTTCCTTGCCGCGCGATGGCGAAGCTGGAATATCCGCTGCCGCCACGCCGAGGTCTTTTGCCGCTGCGCGCCACAGGTCTTCGCGGTTCACCTGACCGACCAATGTTTTGATGTCGGTGGTAGCAGGCAGCTTGCCCCAGCGGATGTTTTCGGCAAGGAACCAGCTGTCATGGCTCTGGAACGGATAGGATGCGCCGTCCTTCCAGAACTTCATCTGGAGATCGGTGCCGTGGGCAACGCGGCCATTACCGTAATTGATGTCGCCCTTTAGGCGGCCCAGCACATCCTTCGGCGGAACGTTGAACCATTGGCGCTTGCCGAGGATCGCGGACATTTCCTCCTTGTTGTCCATGCTGTCGCACCATTGCTGCGCTTCCATCACGGCCATGAGGATTGCCTTGGCGGCATTCGGGTTCTTCTCGATCCAGTCGGCGCGCATGCCGAGCGCCTTTTCCGGGTGGCCCTTCCAAAGCTCGCCGGTGGTACAGGCGGTGAAGCCGATGCCCTGATTGACGAGCTGCTCGTTCCACGGCTCGCCCACACAGAAGACGTCCATGTTGCCGACCTTCATATTGGCAACCATCTGCGGCGGCGGAACGACGATGGTGGAGACATCCTTGTCCGGATCGATGCCGCCAGCGGCCAGCCAGTAGCGAATCCACAGATCATGCGTGCCACCGGGGAAGGTCATGGCCGCCTTGATTTCCTTGCCTTCGGCCTTCTTCTTTTCGAAAGCTGCCTTTAGCCTGGAGGCATCCAGCTGAACGCCGGTATCGGCATATTCCTTGGCAACGGAAATGCCCTGGCTGTCGAGATTCAGGCGCGCAAGTATTGCCATCGGCACCGGCACATTGTTTTGCGTCACTTTGCCGGTGTGGATGAGGTACGGCATTGGCGTCAAAATATGCGCGCCATCGATACCGTTGGCAGCGCCGCCGAGAACCAGATTGTCGCGCGTCGCGCCCCAGGATGCCTGCTTGAGAACTTCGACATCCGGCATGCCGTGCTTGGCGAAGAGGCCTTTTTCAGAAGCGACGATCAACGGAGCCGCGTCGGTGAGGGCGATAAAGCCGAGCTTCGCGCCTTTGACTTCCGGCTCGGATGTCGCAGCAAAGGCGCCGGATGGGAACGCGGTGCGAACGGCGGTGATGAGCGCCGCAGTGGCAGAAGTCTTCAGGATCGCGCGGCGGCTGATCGAACTGGAAAGCATTTTTTTCATGCGCTTGTTCCCCTTTTTTGGCCGCCTCTTGGGTGGCGTGTCCTTGTGCGAAGGCCGAAAATAAAAAAACGCCGCTCGGTGTTGCTGCCATCGGAACGGGAGGAGAGTTCCGGGCTGCAAACCTTGCGACGTCTGTGTCGTATGAAGGCGCTTATCGCGCGCCCTGCTGCTTTGATCGCCGTTGACCCGAGCGAATTATGAAATGCAAGCACCGTGCCAGTTTTGATTTTAGGCGGTAAAGTTCTGTAATTGTGTGGAAATTAATGATGGCTACAGTAGTGCTTGTTTTTTGAGCCGAAGAATTTTGGATTATAATTTAAGCTCTGGATTTATGGCTGCGCTTCAATTTTGCGCAGCATGCGTATCAGCTATCGCCGTTTTCCACGCCTTCGGACGGTAGATTCCTGACGGGAAAGCGTTCGACATAGGCTTCGATATTGGCTGGATCGAAGGAGATTCCGTCCATGAACGGCTCGCTTGCGCTCTCCATATCCGGCGCAGATGCGGTGCCGAGGGCAGTGCGATAGATATCGGGCCGGTAGGCGGATGAAGCTGCTGTCACGCCGTCCTGCGAAAAGGTCGTCTGCCCCCAGCGGATCATCTGGCTGTATATCCACAGCGCCTGACCGGGGCGAGGGTAGTTGGCGTTTCGATCGTGGAACTGGAAATAGTTGTCGATGACCCGGCGGTTGCCGAGGCTGTCGATGCTGAATTCACCGCCGAGGACGCGGCGGATAATATCTTGGGGAGCGCCAATGTAGCGGGGATCGGCGAGCGCGGCGCTCAGGTCGTCACGGTTTTCTGGCCTGTCGCACCAGCGGGCGGCGGCATCCAGCGCTACCAGCAATCGCGCTACGCTTTCCTGCTGCGTATCCGCCCAATCCGGCCGCATGCCGATAACTTTTTCCGGTGCGGAGGGCCAGATGTCCTGCTTTGCCGCTACGATCTTGCCGACACCGCGCTCGCAGGCAATCATGTTCCATGGCGCGCCGACGCAGAAGCCATCGATAGCGCCTGCGGCCAGTGCATCGGAAGTCAAGGGCGGAGGCACGACGACCAGCTTCACATCCTTATCCGGGTGAATACCGCCAGCGGCCAGCCAGTAGCGGAACTCGTAATTGTGAGAGGAGAAGGGGTAGGTCATGCCAAGCGTAAGCGCGGCTTCGCCTCTTGCCCGCATGTCATCCAGCACGCGCTTCAAGCTCTGCGCATTTTCGAGCGCGCCAGCCGTGGCAGAAAGGCCTGTCAGCGTCTGCATTCGCTCGAACAGGCGCGTGGAAAGCGTGATGGCATTGCCGCCACGACCAAGCGAAAAGGGTGTGATCGTAGGGGATGGATTGGAGCCGAGGCCGAGCATGGAGGCGACAGGCATTGGAGACAGCATGTGGGCGATATCGAACTGGCGGAAGGCAAGCCGGTCACGGACATTGGCCCAAGAAACATCCTTTACCAGATCGAGCTTCAGCCCTTCCTTCTCTGCAAAGCCGAATTCAGCGGCGGCGATCAGGACGGATGCATCCACCAGCGGAATGAAGCCTGCCCGCAGCGTCCGCTGCCGGTCATTGCCGCTCAAGGCTGGCGCGGCGAGGCCGGATTGGTTGGCCTTGAGATCATCAATTACCGTCATGGCATTCGCTCCTTGTCCAGTGTCTGCCGGTTACATCAGCAATCCGGCAGCCGTGACCACGCTTTGCGCGATCTCGGACAGCTTCTTCTTCTCGTTCATTGCGGTTTGGCGCAGCAGGGCAAAGGCTTCCTCTTCGGAAAGGCCTCGCATCTTCATCAAAATTCCCTTGGCACGCTCGATGACCTTGCGCTCTTCAAGGGCCGATTTCGCTTCCGCCAATTCCCTTTGCAGGCGGCTGAAGGCATTGAAGCGGCTGACGGCCATATCGAGGATCGGCTTCACTCGCTCCTTTTTCAGCCCATCCACTATGTAAGCCGAAACGCCCGCTTCAACAGCGGCCTCGATGGAGGCGGTATCGGAGCGATCCACGAACATGGCAATCGGACGGCTGACGGTGCGGGTCAGCTGGAACAGGTGCTCCATCATGTCCCGGTTCGGGTTTTCGAGATCGATGACGATCACGTCCGGCTGCAATGTTTCGATGGTGCGCGCAACGCCGTTGACCTCGTGAATGACGGTCACGCGCATATGCCCCGCCTCGCGCAATCCCTCCTCGATAATCGAGGCGCGAATGGCGTTTTCATCGATGACAAGAATAGTAAGGTCGCGCAGCGTCATGCCAGCATCAATGACGCAGCGCACAAATAAATGCAATCTTTTTCATCATGACTAAAGTTTAGGCTTATTGATGGTTTTGTGGGCTTCTTTATTGTTGCCGTCCACGCTTTCCCGGTGCGGACCTCCTTGACAAATATCCTATGTTTGGAAAGGTTGATAATATGAGTGCAGGGGCGGATTGGATATACGAGGCGAACCCGGTGAGCCGTAAGAATGCGGCGGAATCGGTATTTGAGGATTTGCGGTCAGCCATCGTTTCAGGACGGTTGACGGTGGGCACGCGTTTGCCTTCCGAGACGCATCTGGCAGGGCGTTATGGTGTCAGCCGACCCATCGTTCGGGAGGCGCTGCGGTCGCTACAGACGCTGGGCATGACGCAGACGCGCACGGGCAGTGGCACATTCGTTCTGACAGATTCTCCGCGCAATGAACTGCGTTACGGCGGCTATTCCGCCCGGGATCTGATGGAGGCACGTCCCTTCATCGAAGTGCCCGCAGCCGGTTGGGCAGCACTTCGCAAGACGGATGCGCAGTTGGCGCATATTTTGAAGCTCTGCGATGCAATGGATGCGCAGCAAGATCCCCACAAATGGGTGCGTCTGGATTCGGAATTTCACAGCGCCATCGCGCAGGCATCCGGCAATTCGCTGTTTGCCAAAGTCGTGGCGGATGCGCGCGAATCGGTCAGCCAGCAATCGGAGTTGCTCAATCTGATGGCGCATCGGCGTGTTGCATCGAATGTCGAGCATCGGGTGATCGCGGAGGCGATTGCCGCCGGATCGGATGAGGCGGCGCGCAACGCCATGGAAGCCCATCTCGGCAAGGTGAAGCAGGTTGTCACGGCCATTATGGGTGACGATACCAAGTCGGCGTGATCTCCGCCGGAGAGTGATGTACCCTCCGACAGAGTTCCCAATTTAATTATGCGGCTGGTTTGGCCACGCTCGGCGGTATGGGTGCCGAAATATTCGCCAGCAATTCCGGCCTCAGCGCTTCGATTAGCTGCTCCGCGCTCATATAGCCCTTTTCAAGAACCACCTGCGGCACCGTTCGGCCGCTGGCCAATGCCTCGCGTGCCACTTCCGTTGCGGCATAATAGCCGATCAATGGATTGAGTGCCGTCGCAATGCCGATGGATTCTTCCAGGCGTCTGGCCATGATATCGATATTGGCGGTAATGCCATCGACGCAGCGTTCAGCAAGCGTGCGGCAGGCGGCGCTAAGCTGCGCAATGCTTTCCGACAACGCCTTGACGATGATCGGCTCGAAGGCATTCAGCTGAAGCTGCCCACCCTCTGCCGCCATGGTCACGGTGATATCGTTACCGATGACGGCAAAAGCGACCTGGTTGACCACTTCGGGAATGACCGGATTGACCTTGCCCGGCATGATACTGGAGCCCGCCTGAACCGGTGGCAGATTGATCTCTCCGATGCCCGCGCGCGGCCCGGACGATAGCAGACGCAGATCGTTGCACGTCTTGGAAAGCTTGACGGCGACCCGCTTCAGCACGCCGGAAAGATGCACGAAGGCACCCGGATCCTGCGTTGCTTCGATCAGGTCGCTGGCGGTGACCAGCGGTCTTCCTGTCAGTTGAACCAGATGCTTGCAGGCCAGTGCGGCATAACCGGCGGGCGCGTTCAAGCCGGTGCCGATGGCGGTCGCGCCGAGATTGATCTCGTGTATGAGGGCAGCGGATTCGATCAGCCGGGAGCGATCCTCTCCCAGCATTACGGCGAAGGTGCGGAATTCCTGACCGAGCGTCATGGGCACGGCGTCCTGCAACTGCGTGCGTCCCACTTTTAGAATGCCGTCGAACTCCCGCGCCTTCCGCTCGAAGGCATCCTGAAGTACGAGCATCGAGGCTGCGAGCTCATCGATGGATTCGATCAGTGCGACGTTGATGGCGGTCGGATAGGCATCGTTGGTGGACTGGCTAAGATTGACGTGGTCGTTGGGGTGCAGGTGCTTGTAATCACCCTTGATGTGCCCAAGAATTTCCAGCGCTCGGTTGGCGATCACCTCATTCGCATTCATGTTGGTGGATGTGCCCGCACCGCCTTGAATAACGTCTACGATGAACTGGTCATGCAGTGCGCCGTCGCGAATTTCCCGGCAAGCCTGAATGATGGCGTCGAGCTTGAGCTGATCGATCAGGCCAAGTTCATGATTGGCGCGTGCCGCCGCTTCCTTCACGAAGGTCAGCCCACGGATGAGATAGGGAAAACGGCTGATCGTCGTTCCGGTTATCTGAAAATTCTCCGCTGCGCGCGCGGTGTGAACCCCCCAATAAGCCTCAACCGGAATGTCCTTCGGGCCCAGTAAATCTTTTTCCTGACGCATATCGATCACTTCTTCCTCCAAGTCGATCACATAAAATCTGTAAAGCTGCATGACAGATTTTGCTTGTGATATCTTGCGCGAACGGATAGGTCAATGGTGGGGATGAGGGTTGACGCGGCCTTGGAGGATCATTAATGGGTCGAAAAATCTGTCATACAGCATTACAGCGGGGCACATTTAGCCCCTGAAATTGATGGCTTCCAAGCCGAAAGATCAATATTGCCGTCAAGCCTCAATCGATGGCTGACGGATCAAACTGATGGAAAATAGCTCTGAGGGAGGAGCGACACCAGTGGATAATGTAAATCAAGCAAATAGAGAACGTCAGGTCGAAATTCAGGAAGACCTTGGCTATCACAAGGCGCTCAAGCCACGGCAAATTCAGATGATCGCCATTGGCGGCGCCATCGGCACCGGGCTTTTCCTTGGCGCAGGCGGGCGTCTTGCCGTTGCCGGACCAGCGCTCATTTTCGTTTACGCGCTCTGCGGATTCTTCGCTTTCCTCGTGCTTCGCGCACTTGGCGAGCTGATCATGCATCGCCCGACATCCGGTTCTTTCGTTTCCTACGCCCGTGAATTCTACGGCGAGAAGATGGCCTTTGCCGTAGGCTGGATGTACTGGATGAACTGGGCCATGACATCGGTTGCGGATGTGACCGCCGTCGCCCTCTACATGAATTTCTTCAAGCAATATGTGCCGTGGATGCAGGGCATCGACCAGTGGGTCTTTGCACTTAGCGCGCTCATTATCGTGCTTGGCATGAACATGCTGTCGGTCAAGGTGTTCGGTGAACTTGAGTTCTGGTTCAGCCTGATCAAGGTCGTGGCGCTGTTCACCTTCCTCATCGTCGGTGTTTACTTCGTCATTTTCGGCACGCCGATCGAAGGCCATGTTACCGGCTTCAGCCTGATTTCCGATAATGGTGGTTTCTTCCCCAATGGCATCCTGCCAGCCTTCATCATCATTCAGGGTGTTCTGTTTGCCTATGCGTCCATCGAATTGATCGGAACGACTGCTGGCGAAACTGAAGACCCGCGCAAGGTCATCCCTGGCGCAATCCGCACCGTGGTTTTCCGCCTGCTGGTTTTCTATGTCGGTTCGGTTCTGCTGCTGACGCTGCTTCTGCCTTACACGGCCTATAAGGCTGGCGAGAGCCCGTTCGTGACCTTCTTCGGCTCCATTGGTATCGAAGGTGCGGATATCGTCATGAACCTCGTCGTTCTGACGGCGGTGCTTTCGTCGCTGAATGCCGGTCTTTATTCGACAGGCCGCATCCTGCATTCCATGGCGGTTTCGGGTTCTGCTCCGGCAGCGCTTGCCAAGATGAACAAGGCAGGCGTGCCATATGGCGGTATTGCGGTGACGGCAGTCGTTACCGTGCTCGGCGTCATTCTCAACGCCATCGTTCCGGCGGAAGCATTTGAAATCGCACTCAATCTCGCCGCACTGGGTATCATTTGCGCATGGGGCGTCATCGTGTTATGCCAGCTCAAGCTGTGGCATCTGTCCCGGCAGGGGAAGATGCAGCGTCCGGAATTCAGCATGATCGGCGCGCCTTACACGGGCATCCTTACGCTTGTCTTCCTTTTTGGTGTTCTGGTGCTGATGGCATTCGATTATCCGGCGGGCACTTGGACCGTTGGATCGCTTATCATCATCGCACCGACTCTTGTTGGGGGGTGGTATCTGATGCGCGGTCGAATTCAGGAGCTGTCGAAAGCCCAGATGTTGAATGACACTGGTGCGCGGGGCCAGCAGTGAACCAGGCAGATCATATCGATAAAGCCGATAAGCTGGTGGCAGTCATTGCCACCGGCGGAACCATTGCCAGCATTCGTGATGAAAGCGGTGCAGCCAAGCCATCGCTGACGGGCGAAAACCTGCTGTCCGGTCTTTCAGCGGATCACATCGCGCTGAAGCCCGTGGAACTGATGGCGAAGGATTCGTCCAGTCTGACGATTTCCGACATGCAGACGATCAGCAACGCGGTTGCGTCAGAGTTGGCCGATCCTGAAATCTCCGGCGTCGTCGTGCTGCATGGCACGGACGCAATGGAAGAAACGTCTCTTCTCGTCCATCTTCAGCACAGGCTGGAAAAGCCGGTCGTTTTCACCGGTGCGCAATTTACCGCAGACAATCCGCAAGCGGATGGCCCTGAAAATCTCAGCGCCGCCATTGCCGCTGCCGCCAATGAAGACAATGCTGAAAAGGGCGTTCTTCTCTGTTTCGGCGGAAAGCTTCTGCCGGTCTGGGGCCTTTACAAGCGCTCCGCAGATGAGCGGGATGCGTTCGAACTAGCAGGCCCTGCCGCCATTGCCGCAAGCCCTGAAATGTCAGCTGCCGTTGATGCCATTCGCGTCGATATCGTCGCCATCCATCCGGGCTGCGAAGCCACCCATATCGACGCAAGCCTTGATGCGGGTGCGAAAGGTATCGTGCTTTCCGCCCTCGGTTCGGGCAATGCGAATGCACGCGTCGTGCAGGCGGTGAAGCGCTGTGCGGAAAAAGGCGTTCCCGTCGTCGTTTCCAGCCGCGTTCCAGTCGGTCGTCTTGTCGCGGGTTATGGCGGCGGCGGCGGCGGGCATGATATGGGCGAGGTCGGTGCCGTGCATTCCCGCACGCTGAGGCCCGGTCAGGCGCGAATCCTGCTTGCGTCGCTGATTGCGTCTTCAGCTGGCCGCGAAGAGATCGAGCGCGCCTTCAACGACTTTGCGCTCTGATGGATACAGCCTGAACGTGTTTCAGGCTTTACTTCCGCCAATTTCACGCTCCTGATAAACCACAGCGCGAAGCCTCTGGCATTGAAGGTGTGCTTCTGCTAATGGTCCAGCCATGGACACCCGATTGCGCATGTCCGTTCCGTCATCTCGAAGACTGCCGAGATGATTACGGTTCGGACGATAAGCTCTGAAATGCTGATGACCAAAGCGACCCGCCGAAAACCGGGTCAGCCGTCGTCCATTGTGCGTCCTTTTTGCCGCCGCCCATTGCAATGGGCGGTTTTTTTGTTTTCCCAATCCAGAACAGAAGGAGCGGCCACCCGAAGCGGTGCGCCATTGATCCACCATGATATTTGAATGGATGACAGACCCGGCCGCTTGGGCGGGCCTCGCCACCCTTATCGTTCTCGAGATCGTGCTCGGTATCGACAATCTCGTTTTTATAGCCATTCTGGCAGACAAGCTGCCGGAGCATCAGCGTGAAAAGGCCCGCCTGATCGGTCTCAGCCTCGCGCTCGGCATGCGTCTCGTGCTGCTGGCCTCGGTCGCGTGGATCGTCACGCTGACGGCGCCGCTGTTTACGGTCCTCGGTCTCGAAATTTCCGGTCGCGATCTCATCCTGCTCTTCGGCGGCTTCTTCCTGCTTTTCAAGGGCACAATGGAGTTGCACGAGCGACTGGAAGGCCATGGCGAGCATAAGGAAGGCCGCATCGAACATGCGGTCTTCTGGCAGGTTCTGGTACAGATCGTCGTTCTCGATGCCGTCTTCTCGCTGGATAGCGTGATCACCGCTGTCGGCATGGTGCAGCATCTCTCGGTCATGATGATCGCCGTTATCGTTGCGGTTGGCGTCATGCTGCTTGCCTCCAAGCCGCTTATGGCCTTCGTCTCCAAGCATCCGACCGTCGTCATCCTCTGCCTCGGCTTCCTGATGATGATCGGCTTCAGCCTGATCGTCGAAGGTCTGGGCTTCCATATTCCGAAGGGCTATCTCTATGCGGCCATCGGCTTCTCCGTTCTGATCGAAGCTTTCAACCAGATCGGCCGGCGCAACCGTGAAAAATTCATGTCGACAGGGGATTTGCGGGAGCGCACGGCAAATGCCGTCCTCTCGCTGCTCGGTCGCCGTAAAAGCGAAACATCGCTAGGGGATACTGCCGATGTGATTGCCGAGCGCGCCTCAGAAAGCGAGCTCTTCACGCCAGCAGAACACGAAATGATCGAAAGCGTATTGTCACTTGCGGATCGTTCGGCCCGCTCGCTGATGACGCCGCGGCTCGACATCGACTGGCTGGATATCGAAGACAGCCATGAGGAATTGCAGCGCAAGGTTCTTGAAACCGGGCGCTCCCGCTTCCTCATCGCGCGCGACAATCTCGATGAATTCCTGGGCGTCGCACTCGCAAAGGATTTGCTGCGCGATTTTCTCGAGACAGGAAAATTCGATTTCGACCGGTCGCTGCGCCAGCCGCTCGTGGTGCATGAAAGTGTCAACGCGCTGCGCCTTCTGGAGCAATTGCGTCAGTCACCTGTACAGGTGGCCATCGTTCTGGACGAGTACGGCTCACTGGAAGGCATCGTGACGCCTACGGATCTGCTGGAAGCCATCGCCGGAGAATTTACCGATGACAATGACGAGAAGCTGACCGTCGAGCGCGCGGAGGATGGCTCGCTTCTGGTGGATGGCTGGATCGACATACGCCACATCTCCAAGCTTCTGGAAATCGATCTCGTGGACGATGCGGACCGCTATTCGACGCTGGCCGGTCTCATTCTCTGGCGTCTCGGCCATCTTCCGGAAGAGGGCGCGACGGTCGCCTATGGCGCGCTGATTTTCGAGGTGGTGGCGCTCGATGGCCGCAACATCGACAAGGTTCGTATTCGCCAGACACAGGATGCGGCCTGATAAAAATACCGGAGGCAGCCCCTGTCAGGCTGCCTCCATACCGGTGCCCGCATACCGCCGCAGATCGCTAAAATACGTTTTTTTTGGAACTTTTTTGAGGCCAAGGCTGTTTGTTCGGTCGGGAATCCATCGGGGGCCTCATTATGGCAATTACGTTTACCGCCGTCGTCCTGACGTTGATCGGACTGGCGATTTTTGGCTTTGGCTCTCAGCTCGTCATGCTGGGTGGAAGCTTTTATTATGTTCTTGCGGGTCTCGCTTTCGTCGTCACCGCAATTCTTCTTTTCAAGAGAAACAAGGCAGCGCTGCATTTCTATGCGCTGTTCGTGCTCGCCACGCTTGGCTGGGCTGTCTGGGAAGTGGGTTTCGACTGGTGGCAGCTTGGGCCACGCGGTGGCCTGATCATCGTCATCGGTATCTGGTTGTTGATGCCATGGATCAGAAAGCCCCTCGGCTTCGTCAGCCCCACCGGCATCCGGTATGGCGCGAACGCCGTTCCGCTTCTGGCAGTCGTCATTGCGTCCATCGGTGTCGCAGCCTTCGCAATGACGCAGGACCCGCATGATCAGGAGGGCAATCTACCCACCGAGATAGTCAACAATTCCCCATCCTATGGCAACCCGGTGCCGGATAATGAATGGCACCAATATGGCCGCACGTCTTACGGCCAGCGCTATTCTCCGCTGACGCAGATCAACACTGAAAATGTCGGTGAGCTGAAAGAGGCATGGCGCTATCAGACCGGCGACGTGAAGCTGCCGCAAGATGTGGGCGAGACGACCTATCAGGTCACGCCGCTGAAGGTCGGTAACACGCTGTACCTCTGCACGCCGCATAACTGGGCTATCGCCGTGGATGCGGCGACTGGCAAGGAAAAGTGGAAATACGATCCGAATGTGGGTCTCAATCCCGACCGTCAGCACCAGACATGCCGCGGTGTTACCTATTACGCCGAGCCCACCGCCCAGGCGGGTTCGCAATGCGCTGCCCGCGTCTATCTTCCAACCTCCGACGCACGTCTGATTGCGCTCGACGCCGGAACGGGTCAGGTCTGCACCTCTTTCGCGGATCAGGGGACGCTGCATCTCGAAGTCGGCATGCAGTACAATCCTGCTGGCTATTACTACTCCACCTCTCCGCCAGCCATCGTCGGCAACAAGATCATTATCGGCGGTGCCGTCAATGACAACTACTCCACCCAGGAACAGTCCGGTGTCATCCGCGCCTTCGATGTGAACAGCGGCGAACTGCTGTGGAACTGGGATTCCGGAAACCCTACCCAGACCCAACCGCTTCAGCCGGGTCAGACCTATACGACCAACTCTCCCAACAGCTGGTCCGTTTTTAGTGTCGATGAAGCGCTTGGGCTCGTCTACATCCCTCTGGGAAATCAAGTTCCTGACCAGCTCGGCATGGGTCGGAGCGAGAATGTAGAGAAATATTCCTCGTCCATCGTAGCTCTGGATGTGAATACCGGGCAGGATCGCTGGGTGAAGCAATTCGTCCATCACGACCTTTGGGATATGGACGTACCGGCACAGCCTGTCCTGCTGGACATCACCAAGCCGGATGGCCAGACCGTGCCGGCACTCGTTGGCCCGACGAAGCAGGGCGATATCTATGTGCTGGACCGGCGGAACGGCGATCCTATCCTGGCCGTGACGGAAGAGCCTGCTCCAAGTGGCGCCATCCCTGAAGACTTCAGCGCGCCGACGCAGCCGACCTCTGCCTTGAGCTTCAAGCCGGAGCCGCTTCAGGAAAAGAACATGTGGGGCGTCTCCATGTTCGACCAGCTGGCTTGCCGCATCAAGTTCCATCAACTGAACTATAAAGGCCGTTACACGCCGCCATCGCTGAATGGCACTCTCGTTTACCCGGGTAACTTCGGTACCTTCAACTGGGGTAGCGTTGCGGTAGATCCTGAACGTCAGGTCATGTTCGGCATGCCGACCTATCTGGCCTTCACCTCGCAGCTCGTTCCACGCGCCCAAATTCCCCAGAAGGGACAGGATGAAAAGGGTAGCGAGCAGGGTCTGAACCGTAACGACGGCGCGCCATACGGCGTATTGATGGGTCCGTTCCTCAGCCCCATCGGCATTCCATGCCAGGCGCCGCCATGGGGCTATGTGGCGGGTGCCGATCTCAGAACCGGCAAGATTGCCTACAAGCATAAGAACGGCACGGTCCGCGACATGACACCGCTACCGCTTCCCTTCAAGGTCGGTGTTCCCGGGATCGGCGGCCCGATGATCACCAAGGGCGGCGTGGCCTTCCTTGGCGCGGCAGTAGACGATTACCTTCGTGCCTATGATCTGACGAGCGGCAAGCAGCTTTGGGAGGCCAGACTGCCGGCAGGTGGGCAAGCAACGCCCATGACCTATGCGCTCGATGACGGAAAACAATATGTCGTCATAGTCGCTGGCGGGCACGGGTCCGTCGGCACGAAGCCGGGCGATTACGTGATTGCCTACAAGCTTCCTTGAACGCTGACGACGTTCATTTGAATATTTCAGAAATGGCCGGATTCTCCGGCCATTTTCTTTATTTTCAGAATGATAAGTTTATTGTGTTTGATATGTAATAACATTACAAATCGGTGCTTGACGGCGGAAGCCAAATAGTTCTATCTGGTCCGCGACGGTTCCAAGCGAGAGATCGCAAGGAATAATAGGGAACACGGTGAGAGGCATTGCTTCAATGCCGTGGCTGCCCCCGCAACTGTAAGCGGATTGTCGAGCACTCGTGACGCATACTTGCGTCAGGCCACTGCGAATAATCGTGGGAAGGCGGGCAAGACGATCATCCGTGAGCCAGGAGACCTGCCGTCGAGAGTTCATTCCAATGTCACGGGCGGGGATGCCCTGAACAGGAGACGTCATGATCGTTGTTTGCGCCACCCGGCGCCATATTCAATCTGCTCTTTTTCCGGTTTCAAAACGGTCCTTCGCGTGTGGCTGCGGAATGGATGTTCATTCACCTTCACATGACGGCTTTGCGCTGTAACGCGCAGCTGGCGATTTCGGGGACTATCGGAACATGACAATTAACTTAAGCCGCGCCATCTTTGCAGCAGCCATGGCTGCACTTTCGATGGCAGCTACATCCGCGCAGGCTGCGGAAACCAGCTATCCATTGACGCTGAAGAATTGTGGAAGGGACGTAACCTTTACCCACGCTCCAGAGCGCACGGTCTCCATCGGCCAGAGCACGACGGAAATCCTCTATATGCTCGGGCTGGCAGACAAGGTGGTGGGAACCGCCGTCTGGATCGGCCCGGTCATCAAAGGCTATGAGGAGGCCAATGCCAAGGTAACGCGATTGGCGGATAATGATCCGAGCTTCGAAAGCGTGCTTGCCGAGAAGCCCGATCTGGTAACTGCGCAGTTCCAGTGGCATGTCGGTTCGGAAGGCGTGGTGGCCAAGCCGGAGCAGTTTGAGGAACTTGGCATTCCGGTCTATACGTCCCCTTCGGATTGCACGGGCAAGGACAATTCCGGCGGTGGTGATGGCGTGCGTCACTCCGTATTTACGATGGACCAGATCTATCAGGAAATCTCCGAACTTGCGCAAATCTTCAATGTGCAGGATCGCGGCGAGAAGCTGATTGCCGATCTGAAATCCCGCGAAGAAGCAGCAAGGCAAAAGATTGCCTCGGTCGATGGCAAGCTGTCCGCCGTCTTCTGGTTCTCCAGCGCCGAACTGGATATCGATCCCTATGTCGCGGGCAAGAATGGTGCGCCGGGCTACATCATGTCGGCGCTTGGTATCAAAAACGTCATCGACAGCGATGAGGAATGGCCGACCGTGGGCTGGGAAACCATTGCGAAGTCGCAGCCGACCATCATCGTTGCTGGCAAAATGGACCGTCGCCGCTATCCGGCTGACGACGCTGCCGTGAAACAGAAATTTCTGAAAGAGGATCCAGTTGCTAGCCTGATGCCCGCCGTCAAACAGAACCACATCGTGGTGATGGATGCGCAGGCCATGAATCCGACGATCCGCACGATCGAAGGCATCGAAGTGCTGGCGGATCAGGTCGTTCAGCTCGGCCTGACGAAGTAAGCCGATGTCGGTTCCTTTAATCTATGCCCGTGCCGCCGCCATTGCGGCCGGGTGCCTCTTGCTGGCGCTGTGGCTTGGCGCATCGATTGGCGAGACATCCATTCCCATGGATGTCGTCGCCAAAACGGTGGCCAACCGCCTGTGGCATGCGGGTTATCCGCTGGACGCCATCGATGAGGGTATCGTCTGGAACTACCGGTTAAGCCGGGCCGTGGTTGCCGCCTGTTGCGGGGCGGCCCTGGCGCTTTCTGGCGTCGTGCTGCAATCGCTGCTGCGCAATCCGCTGGCAGATCCTTATATTCTGGGCATTTCCGCTGGAGCTTCGACGGGCGCAGTCGGTGTTGCCATTCTTGGTTTCGGCGCGGGCATGCTTACCATGCCGCTCGGTGCTTTTCTGGGCGCACTTGTTGCCTTCGCCCTCGTCACATTGCTGGCGCTGCGGGCCGGAAGCGGCAATAGCGCGATCATTCTGGCAGGCGTTGCGGGGTCGCAGCTGTTCAACGCGCTGACGTCCTTCATCGTCACCAAGTCGGCCAATGCGGAACAGGCACGCGGTATCATGTTCTGGCTGCTCGGCAATCTTTCCGGCGTCCGCTGGCCGGATGTCTCGCTGGCGCTGCCGGTTGCGATCCTTGGCCTTGTCGTCTGTCTCTGGCATGCCCGCGCTTTGGACGCCTTCACCTTCGGCGCTGAATCCGCCGCGTCGCTCGGCATTCCGGTCCGGCGCGTCTATGTGGTGCTGACGGGTATCTCGGCGCTGATGACAGCTGTCATGGTCAGCATCGTCGGGTCCATCGGCTTTATCGGTCTGGTCATTCCGCACGCCGCGCGCCTCGTCGTCGGTGTTCGCCACGGGCGTTTGCTTCCCGCTGCTGCGATCATCGGCGCCATCTTCATGATTGCGGCGGACATTCTTTCGCGCACGATTATTGCGGGGCAGGTGCTGCCCATCGGGGTCATAACCGCGCTGTTTGGCGCCCCTGCTTTCGCGCTCATCCTCTCCCAGCGGCGGAGGGCGGCGTGATGCTTTCAGCAAAAAATCTCAGCTGGTCGGCAGGAGGCGTGGAAATCGTCAGAAATGTCAGCCTCGATCTGTCCGAGGGTGAGTTTCTTGGCATCGTCGGCCCGAACGGGTCTGGCAAGACCAGCCTGATGTCCATTCTCTCCGGCCTCAGAAAGCCGCGCGCGGGTGAGGTGTCGCTGGATGGAACGCCTATGGACCTGCTCCAGCGACGCGACATTGCGCGCCACATCGCGCTGGTGGAACAGCAGGCGGAAACGCAGGAGCGGATCAATGCGCGTCAGGCGGTAGAGCTAGGACGCATCCCTCATCTCGGTGCCCTCTCTCCATGGTCTGCCCATGACGATGCAATCGTAGATCAGGCATTGGCTGATGTGGATATGGAAGGTTTTGGCAAGCGCATGTGGCATACGCTTTCCGGCGGGGAGCGCCAGCGTCTGCATATTGCACGCGCCCTCGCCCAGCAGCCCAGAATTCTGCTGCTTGACGAGCCGACCAACCATCTCGATATCGGCCACCAGATTGCGCTTCTGCATCTGGTGCGCAAGCAGAAGCTGACCGTTGCCGCAGCCCTGCATGATCTCAACCATGCGGCCATGTTCTGTGACCGCATCGCGGTCATGAAATCGGGCGAACTCGTTGCTCTGGGCAAACCATGCGATGTCTTCACGCGCCAGCTGATCATGGATGTCTTCGGCGTCGATGTCGATGTCGAGCGCCACGGGGAGGACGCCTGCCACATCCGCTATCGCGCGCCATCGCTTGAGACGGTGTGAGCCGCCACGAAATTTTCGGGTCGTCTTCTTGAAGAAGGCGACCCTTCTCCTACATCTTTCTCGACCCGCTGGTCCGGGCCCCTCTGGTGAAAGTCCCGGCGCTTTCACGATGTCGGACCGTTTCCGACATGACGCCGATGGTGCAGAGGTTTTCTCATGCTTTCAGATATAGCCGCGTGGTTCATCACGCTTTTCGTTGTCGATCCGCTTCAGGCGCAGGTGCGCGAGCATCTGGACAGGGCGAATGCATCCACTCAAATCATTCAGCAGTCGCAGCAGTGTATCGCAAGTCAGGCACCGCAATTGTTGAAGCGTGCGGGTGAACAGCCGGGCTGGGCTATCGCGACTGCCGCTGGCTTCTCGCTCGGCTGGACCTCGCCTGTGCAGCTTCTCGATACGAGCGATCCAAACTGCGCAGCCATTGCGGGATTGCTACGCAATGATGAAGGCGCAGAGGCGGAAAGCTAAAGGCTTACGCCTTCTCAGCCCGCCAGTTGCGATACCAGTCCACGAAAGCGGTGACGCCCGTTTCGACGGGCGTTTCCGGCGCATAGCCTGTCAAGGCGCGCAAAAGATCTGGTGACGCATAGGTGCGCGGCACGTCTCCCTGCTGCATGGGCAGCATGTTGTGGATGGCTTTTTGACCAAGCACGGTCTCGACCGTTTCCACGAAGCGCATCAGTTCCACCGGTTGTCCGCCGCCGATATTGACGACACGAAATGGCGCATGTCTGGACAGCGTATCCGTAACACCGTCTTCGGTCACGCGGTTGTCTTCCGAAGGCGCGATGTGGCTGAGGCGAATGATACCCTCCACGAGATCGTCGATATAGGTGAAATCTCGGCTCATCTTGCCTTCACCGTAAATGTCGATCGGCTGACCCTTCAAGATCGCATCGACAAATTTGAACAGCGCCATATCCGGCCTGCCCCATGGACCATAGACGGTGAAGAAGCGGAACGCGGTCGTCGGCACCTTGTGCAGATGGGCATAGCTGTGCGCCATCAGCTCCATCGACTTCTTGGTCGCGGCATAAATCGTCATCGGCTCGTCCGCGCGGTCGCTTTCCGCGAACGGAACCTTCTCGTTCGAACCATAGATGGAGGACGTGGAGGCCAGCAGAAGATGCTTGGGCTGAAGCGTTTTCGCCAGTTCCAGTATGTTCCAGGAGCCCATCAGGTTGGAATTCACGTAGTCCTTCGGGCACTCGATGCTGTAACGCACGCCTGCCTGTGCTGCGAGGTGTATGATCACCTCCGGCTCGGCCAGATCGGCGGCGCGGTTCAGCGCGTCCGCATCTTCCAGCATGCCGATGGAGGCCTTGAAGCCGTTGGAGCGGGAGAGGATCGCGTGGCGCTTTTCCTTCAGGGCAACATCGTAATATTGCGTCATACCATCGAAGCCGACGACAAAGTGGCCATCGTCCAGCAGACGTTTTGCCAGATGGAAGCCGATGAAACCCGCCGTGCCGGTGATCAGATAACGCATGTCAGAGATGCCTTCCTGTGCTTATTCCGCGCGACCGATGCTGGAATAGGAGAAGCCGTGAGCGGTCACCTCGTCGGCACGGTAGATGTTGCGCAGATCGACAAGAACCGGGCTTTTCATGGTGGACTTGAGGCGGTTTAGATCGAGCGCGCGGAACTGGTTCCACTCGGTCACGATCACCAGCGCATCCGCATCCAGTGCTGCTTCGTAAGGCCCTTCAGCATATTCGATGCCCTCGATCAGATGTTTGGCATTCGCCATGCCTTCCGGATCGTAGCCGGTTACCTTCGCACCTGCATCCTGTAGAGTCTGGATCACGGCGATTGCCGGGCTGTCGCGCATGTCGTCGGTGTTGGGCTTGAAAGTAAGACCGAGAACCGCAACCTTCTTGCCGCGAATATCGCCGCCCACGGCTGCGATGACCTTGCGGCCCATGGCGCGCTTGCGGTTGTCGTTGATGGCAATCGTCGTCTCGATCAGGCGAACGGGGCTGTCATAATCCTGCGCCGTCTTGGCAAGAGCCAGCGTGTCCTTGGGGAAGCAGGAGCCGCCGTAACCGGGGCCCGCATGCAGGAACTTCGACCCGATACGGCCATCGAGGCCGATGCCGCGCGAGACATCCTGAACGTCCGCGCCGACCTTTTCGCACAGATCCGCCATCTCGTTGATGAAGGTGATCTTCATCGCAAGGAAAGCGTTGGCAGCATATTTGATCAGCTCGGATGTGCGGCGCGTGGTAAAGAGCAGCGGCGACTGGTTGAGATAGAGCGGACGGTAGACTTCCGTCATCACCGGGCGGGCGCGTTCGTCCGAAAGACCGACGACGATGCGGTCAGGACGCTTGAAGTCGTCGATGGCTGCACCTTCGCGCAGGAATTCGGGGTTGGACACGACCGCAAAATCAGCGGAAGGATTTTCCTCGCGGATGATGCGCTCAACCTCGTCGCCGGTGCCGACCGGAACGGTGGACTTGGTGACGATGACGGTAAAGCCGGTGATGGCGGCTGCAATCTCGCGCGCAGCGGCATAGACATAGCCGAGATCGGCATGGCCATCGCCACGGCGCGACGGCGTGCCGACGGCGATGAAGACGACATCCGCATCGGCAACGGCGCTTTTCAATTCGGTGGTGAAGCTCAGGCGACCCGCCTTGGCATTACTGGCAACGATGGCATCGAGACCCGGTTCGAAAATCGGAATCTGGCCGTTTTTCAGCGCCTCGATCTTTTCCGGCATTTTGTCGACGCAGATCACATCATGCCCAAAATCAGCAAAGCAGGCGCCAGACACCAAGCCGACATAACCAGACCCGATCATAACAATGCGCATTCGTGAACCTTTCGGTGTGCAGACGGCGGGAAATCATCAACCGCTTCAAAATTCAATCGGATAGGTGTTTAACTGCCTTCTGTGACATGTCCAAGCGCACAGACGGTTTTCAACGACGATTTCGATATTTTGTTGTGAACGAACGGAGCCTACGCCACCTCCTGAGTGTTCATTCATTTATAGCTCAATTAACCCCGCCCCATCATCGCCCAAGGATCCGTTCATGATCGAGCAAAGCCGCCTTCAGGAAATTGCGTTCTGGCTCTCGCAGCAGGGTTATGAGGGCACGCCGGAGGAGGATCTGCTTTCTGGCTTCTGCGAAAAATGCAACGCCATCGGCGTTTCGATTTCCTCTGCGCTCATCCTCATGGACACGCTGCATCCCGATTTCGAGGGGCACGCCTTCCAGTGGGACAGTCGCGACGAATTCAAGTCTTCCAGCGTTTATGATTTTACCGATGAGGGAACGGCGCGCGAAGACTGGGAAAGTTCTGTCTTTTTCCATCTGATACGTGAAAATGCGCAGGAAATCCGCCGCCGTCTCCACCTCAATGAAGAGGCGAATTTCTACAAGCTGGATGAGCTGCGGAATGCGGGCCACACCGATTACATCGCCGCCATCCACCGCTTTACCGAGCGCGGCAGCATCGGCGAGATGAGTGCCTTTTATTCCCGGTGGCTGACCCGCCACCCGGAGGGCTTTCATGACGACGAACTGGCAGCGCTGCGCATGCTGCTTCCTACGCTGGCTCTGGCGGTAAAAACGGCCTGCTGCATGCGGATCATCGGCACCATCACCGATGTCTATCTCGGTCGCGATGCGGGCCGCAAAGTAATGAGCGGCACGATTACGCGCGGTGAGGTGGAGAGGATCGATGCCGTTTTGTGGTTTTCCGACCTGCGGGATTTCACCGGCATCTCGGACCGGGCGGAACCGGACCAGATCATTCCATTTCTCAATGATTATGCCGGTCTGGTCATCGATGCCGTTCATGCCCACGGTGGCAGTGTCTTGAAGCTGATCGGGGACGGGGTGCTGGCGATTTTTCGCAGCGGCGACCAGCGCGATGATTGTGCAGCAGCACTTGCAGCCGAGATGACCATGCGTACCAACCTTTCCGTTCTCAATAATCGTCGCCGGCTCGAGGGGCTTCCCACCACCGATGTTTATCTCGGGCTCCACGTCGGCGAAGTTTTTTATGGCAATATAGGCAGCCGCAACCGGCTGGATTTCACCGTCGTCGGCCCCGCAGTCAACATGGTCAGCCGCATTGAGGGACTATGCGGATCGGTCGACCGGGACACCGTCATGTCGAAGGATTTCGCGGCGATGTGTCCTGCTGAAATGCGTAACCTTATGGTCTCGATAGGCCGCTATGCCTTGCGAGGTTTTGCAAGAGCCCACGAGCTTTTCACCATCGACCCGGAACTGGCCTGATCCTTTTAGAGCGGCTTGCCGACCTGATCCAGCAGCCAGGTCTGGAAGGCGCGCGCCAGCACATTGTCCTGACGCCCTTCCGGCAGCGCGATGTGATAGCTCTTGTCCGTCTGTAGCGGGACATCGAAGACGACGACCAGCTGTCCGGACTTCAGCTCGGCTTCGATCAGATATTTCGGCAGAAGGGCAAAGCCCATGCCGCTGATCGTGGCTTCGATCAGCATGGAAAACTGGTCGAAACGGCTGCCGCGATAGGCGCCATCGGAAGAAATGCCGCTCATCTCGAACCAGTCCGTCCACAGCTTGGGACGGGTGGTGACGTGGAGCAGGGGCTTCTGCAACAGGTCGTGAAAGCTCTGCGGATGATGAATTTTCAGCGTCGAAGGGCTGGCGACCGGCACGATGACTTCGTTGCAGAGGAAGGTGCAGGTTCCATGCGCCCAGACCGGCTGGCCGTAATGGATTGCAATATCGAAACCTTCGTCATCGAAATCGAAGGGATGCGAGCGCGAGCCGACGGTCAGGACCGTTTCCGGGTGAATGGCCATGAATTTGTGCAGGCGCGGGGTGAGCCAGCGGCTTCCGAAAGTCGGGAGCGTCGCAATGGAGAGCGCTGCGTTGGAGGTACCGGCGGTCACCGCCCGCACCATCAACTGCTCGGATTGTTGCAACAGCTTCTGCACGTCGGGGAGAAACTTTCGGCCTGCATCGGACAGCACCACACGCCGCCGAATACGCTCGAAAAGCAGCATGCCGGTCTGCGCTTCCAGATCGCTGATCTGGCGGCTGACCGCGCTTTGTGTCAGGTTCAGCTCCTCCGCCGCGCGGGTAAAGTTGCCATGCCGCGCTGCGCATTCGAATGCCTGTAATGTGACGATATCCGGAACCAGCCGTCTGCGCGTATCCATTCCTGCCCCGCATCAACCCAACCGCTTTACTCATTTGAATTGGGCGCTTCTACCCGTATATGATCCTGAACGAGAATGAAATGGGTGGTTTCCTTGGCCGTTGGACAAGGCGTCAACGAGCCCTTCGCTTAGATGATCCAAGCCGCCTTTCGATTTGCTTGTGCAAAGGCGCGACGCCTCAAGGGAGCCGTACATGACCGCAACATCAGCCAAAGTCGATGTCGTCAAGGAAGCCGCAGCGCTTCTTGCCAAGATGGGCGTTTCGTCCGAGCTTTATCAGGGTGGCAGCATGGCGTCCTTCAGCCCGGTGACGGGTGAACAGGTCGCAAGCCTCAAGACCGTTTCGGTTGGGGAGGTTGCCGCAATCGTAGAGAAAGCCGATGCAGCCTTCCGCACATGGCGGCTGGTGCCAGCGCCGCGCCGTGGCGAGTTGATCCGCCTTCTCGGTGAAGAACTGCGTGCCTTCAAGACCGATCTGGGTCGCCTCGTGTCTCTCGAAGCCGGAAAGATTCCGTCCGAGGGTCTGGGCGAAGTGCAGGAAATGATCGACATCTGCGATTTCGCAGTCGGTCTTTCGCGCCAGCTATACGGTCTGACCATTGCGACCGAGCGCCCCGGCCATCGCATGATGGAAACCTGGCATCCGCTGGGTGTCGTCGGGGTCATCTCGGCGTTCAACTTCCCCGTTGCCGTCTGGTCGTGGAACGCAGCACTCGCCATCGTCTGCGGCAATTCCGTTGTCTGGAAGCCGTCCGAGAAGACACCGCTGACGGCGCTTGCCGTACAGGGCATCTTCGAGCGTGCCGCAGCCCGCTTCGGCGATGCGCCGGAAGGCCTCAGCCAGCTCATCATCGGGGACCGCACCGTTGGCGAAGCGCTGGTGGACCATCCAAAAGTGCCACTGGTTTCGGCCACCGGCTCGACTCGGATGGGCCGCGATGTCGGCCCGCGGCTTGCCAAGCGTTTTGCCCGTGCCATCCTCGAACTGGGCGGCAACAATGCCGGTATCGTCTGCCCTTCTGCCGATCTCGACATGGCTTTGAGAGCAATCGCTTTCGGTGCCATGGGCACTGCCGGTCAGCGTTGCACGACGCTGCGCCGCCTCTTCGTGCATGAGAGCGTTTATGATGAGCTCGTGCCGCGCCTGAAGAAGGCATATGCCTCCGTGTCCGTCGGCAATCCGCTGGAAAGCTCGGCGCTTGTCGGTCCTCTGGTGGATAAGGCCGCTTTCGACGGCATGCAGAAGGCGCTCGGCGAAGCCAAGAACCACGGCGGCGTCGTTGCCGGTGGCGAGCGTGTCGATACGGGTGCGGCGAACGGCTATTACGTGAAGCCAGCCATCGTGGAAATGCCGAAGCAGGCCGGTCCTGTGCTTGAGGAAACCTTTGCGCCCATCCTCTATGTGATGAAGTATAGCGACTTCGATCAGGCGATTGCGGACCATAATGCCGTAGCTGCGGGCCTATCGTCCTCCATCTTTACCCGCGATCTTCAGGAGGCTGAGCGCTTTCTTGCAGCCGATGGTTCGGATTGCGGCATCGCCAACGTCAATATCGGCACCTCCGGTGCCGAAATCGGCGGCGCGTTCGGCGGCGAGAAGGAAACCGGCGGCGGTCGTGAATCCGGCTCGGATTCCTGGAAGGCCTATATGCGCCGCGCGACCAACACCGTGAACTACTCCAAGGCACTGCCTTTGGCGCAGGGTGTTTCCTTCGATATCGATTGATCCTAAGGCTCCGCCGAAACTCGGCGGAGCTTTTCTCACATATCGGTAGACGCTCGGCTCTGGCGAGAGCGCAGTATCGTATGCGCGGAGGTTTTCGGTTCGGGAAGATTGCCCGGATCGAGCGAGGAAAACAGCCAGTCGATGAAGACGCTGACGATGGGTGCTTCCCGGACTTCCGGGCGGCACGCCACGTGGAAACCCTGGCCCGCAGGGACGCTGAGGTCGAAGGGAACGATGAGGTCGCCCTTGGCGATATGACCTCCAGCCGTGATCGTGTCACCCAAAGCAATGCCCTGCCCATGCAAAGCCGCCTCGGTGGAAAGGCGTGCATCGCTCATGAAGTGCTGACGCCGTATCTGGATGGCCGAAGCATCCGCTGCCGTCAGCCAGGTATTCCATTCCCGCCCGCTATCTCCGTGAAAAAGGACGTGATCCTGAAGATCGCGGATGGAGCGAAGGGGGCGCGTGTTGAGAAGGCTCGGGCTTGCCACCGGGAAGAGATGGATTTCGCTCCAGAGGCTGCTCCACACATCCGGCCACTTCCCGTCACCGTAAAGAATGCAGATATCGATATTCGCGTCGTTCAGGGCCGAAGGATCATTGCTTGCAAGCAGTGTGACATTGATGTCGGGAAAACGCTCCGCAAAGCTGTTGAGCCGGGGCAAAATCCAGAAAGACAAAAGACCGGCAACGCAGGAAATCGTAAGCTTGCCGCTGGTCGCGGGCCGCGCCATCAGCGCTGTTGCTGCTGCAATGCTGCCGAAGGCCTGTGTTACGACAGGCAGCAGCAACGCTCCCTGTGCTGTAAGCTTCAACCGTCTGCTACCGCGCTCGAACAGCACGGCACCGAGAGATTCTTCCAATGCCTTGATCTGGTGGCTTATCGCGCCATGGGTGACGTTCAACTCACGCGCAGCCGCTGAAACGGAGCCCCTTCGGGCTGTTGCCTCGAAGGCGCGTAGAGGATTTAGCGGCGGTAGACGTCCAGACATATTGATAGCTTCCGTGAGAAAATCTCACAATAACTGCTATAACAACGTGAATTGCATTTTCAACAGGGATGCGCTGAAATGTTTAAAACATAGGCGGGTTCGCGGCGGGCAAAAAAAACATGCAGATGTTGCCGGTGCTAAAATGACCAGCTTGTTATGGACAGGGAGCGATCATGACTTTTGACGAGAAAAAGCTGCAGGAGCTGCGGGCGAAATACGCAGAAAGCCATGGTGGCGAGCTTTTCGATCCGGCATTTCGCAAGGTGGCGGACAAGATTTTCTCGAAGAACGGAACGCGGCTCGCGCCCTATGCGGGCGTGCCGACATTTCTGACCGCGCCTTACATGCCGGTGGATGCCGAGGAGCCGGATTTCGGTAATCTCCAAGTGGCAATTCTCGGCGTGCCGATGGACCTTGGCGTGACCAACCGCCCAGGCTCCCGCTTCGGGCCGCGCGCATTGCGGTCTATAGAGCGCATCGGTCCATATAATCACGTTCTCGGCTGCGCGCCGGTGCATGATCTGCGCGTGGCCGATGTCGGCGATGTGCCGTTCCGCAGCCGCTATCGCCTCGAACTCAGCCATGACGACATCGAAAAGCGGGTGCAGCAAATCGTGGATGCCGGTGTGCTGCCGCTTTCAGTCGGGGGTGATCACTCCATCACGCATCCCATTTTGAAGGCGGTGGGCAAGAAGCAGCCGGTCGGCATGATCCATATCGACGCCCATTGCGATACCGGCGGCGCGTATGATCTGACCAAATTCCACCATGGAGGACCGTTCCGCAACGCGGTGCTGGATGGCGTGCTCGATCCGACACGCACGATCCAGATCGGCATTCGCGGCTCCTCCGAATATCTGTGGGAATTTTCCTACGAGTCCGGCATGACGGTGATCCATGCCGAGGAAGTCACCGGTCTCGGCATCCCGGCAATCATCGAGAAGGCGAAGGCGATCATCGGCGACGGTCCGACCTACCTCACTTTCGATATCGACAGCCTCGACCCGAGCTTTGCGCCGGGCACGGGCACGCCGGAAATCGGCGGGCTGACGACACGGGAGGTTCTTGAACTCATCCGCGGTCTGAAGGGCATGAACATCGTCGGCGGCGATGTCGTGGAAGTGGCTCCGCAATATGATTCGACCACCAATACCGCCCATGCCGGGGCGCAGATGCTGTTCGAGATTTTGAGCTTGATGGTGTTCAGCCCTTCCGTGAAGCGATGATATTGACGTAAGATAAAGACCAACAGAAACAACGGGAACAGGCCGTGCGTCAGCACGGTCCATAATAAGGAGAAAAATCATGTCGGAATTTTCGAAGCTGCCGCTTAGCCGGCGCACGGTTCTGGGAGCGGGTCTTGCCGGTGCCTCCATGCTTGCCATGCCAGCGGTGCTGCGCGCGCAGGACAAGTCGCTGAAGGTTGGTGTTTACGGAGGCTACTTCAAGGATAGCTTCGACAAAAACATTTTCCCCGAATTCACCAAGGCCACGGGCATTGCCGTGGAATCCGTGGCGGAACCGACAGGCGAAGCTTGGCTTGTGCAGCTGGAGCAGGCGGCAAAGGCCGGTCAGGCCCCGGCGGACGTTTCCATGATGTCTCAGGTCGCGGTTCTGAAGGGTCAGGCGACTGAGCTCTGGGCGCCGCTCGACCTTGCGAAAATTCCGAATTCTTCCGGCCTCATCGAGCGCTTCGTCAACAAATATCCGGATGGCCGCGTTTCCGGCATCGGCGCGGTGTCCTGGTACATCACGCTGGTTACGAATACCGATGTCTACAAGGAAGCACCGACCTCCTGGACGGCACTTTGGGATCCGGCAAACCAGGATAAGATCGGTCTTCTCGCTCTCGTCTCCAACTCCTTCCTGCTGGAGGTGACGGCAAAGACGTTTCTTGGCGGCACCAAGGTTCTCGATACGGAAGAAGGGCTTTTGAAGGCCTTCGAGAAACTTGCCGAGGTCAAGCCGAATGTCAGCCTGTGGTATCGCGATGAGGCGCAGTTCGAGCAGGCGCTGAAGTCCGGTGAAATCCCGATGGGTCAGTATTATCACGACGTGACCGGTCTTGCCGCTTCGCAAGGCCAGCCGGTTCGCTCCACCTTCCCGAAAGAAGGCGGCATTCAGGATGCGGGCTCGTGGGTGCTGTCGCGTGCTTCGAAGAAGACCGAAGAAGCGCATGTCTTCATCGATTACATGAGCAAGCCGGAGATTCAGGCCGTTCTGTCCCGCAAGGTCGGCACGTCGCCAACCGTCAAGCGCGAACTGACGGATTTGACGGCGGAGGAATTTGCCGCCGTGTCTTCGGATATCGATCCGGTCATTCCGCGCTACGATCTCTACCAGACGAAATCCGACTGGCTGAACCAGAAATGGACAGAGATGATCGCCGGCTGATCTGCCGACAGATAATAAGAAGCTGGCCCTTCAATGGGCCAGCCGACAAGAACGGGAAGCATTGATGTCCGGCCTCGCCCTCAACAACATCGTCAAGCAATTCGGTAATTTCACCGCCGTCAATGGTGTGGACCTCACGGTGCCGCACGGTACATTCGTGTGCCTGCTCGGGCCTTCCGGCTGCGGCAAGACGACATTGATGCGGATGATTGCGGGGCTGGATCTGCCAACGAGCGGCAATATCCTGCTGGACGGCAAGGACATTACGGCAGTTCCCACCCACAAGCGCGAGCTTGGTATGGTCTTCCAGTCGCTGGCGCTTTTCCCGCATCTGACCGTCGGCGAAAACATCGCCTATCCGCTGCGTATTCGCGGGGCCTCGAAAGAGGAACAGAAAAAGCGGGTGGACGAGTTGCTGTCCATGATCCATCTCTCGGGTTACGCCGACCGGCCGGTCTCCAAGCTTTCCGGCGGCCAGCGTCAGCGTGTTGCGATTGCCCGCGCCCTGACGATTTCGCCAAAGCTCTTTCTGCTGGATGAGCCATTGTCCGCGCTCGATGCGAAGCTGCGCGAGGCCATGCAGGTCGAGCTCAGGCAATTGCAGCAGCGTCTCGGCATCACCACCATCGTCGTAACGCACGACCAGCGCGAAGCCATGACCATGGCGGATACCGTCGTTGTGATGAGCGGCGGCGAAATTCGTCAGGCGGCAGCGCCAGTGGATGTCTATCGCAAGCCCGCCGATACCTTCGTTGCTGATTTCATCGGCATGACCAACCTAATCGAGTTTTCGGCAGACAGCACCGGTCGCGCATCTGCGCTTGGGGAGACGGTTGAAGGGCTTGCCGTTCCGTCTGGCCTTTCGAAGGGCATCATATCCATTCGCCCGGAAGACGTGCACCTTACGGCGCCCGGCGATAGTGCGATCACCGGCACGGTGACATTCGTGCGTGATCTTGGCGGCACCATCGAGACCTTCGTCGAAGCTGCGGGCAAGCAGATCGTGGCCGTTTCCACGCCAAATGTCCGCCCCGATGTGACTGTCGGGCAGAGCATCGGCGTCAAGCTTGGCGCGGATGTCTGCGTGGTGCTGAAGTCATGAGGCGCGAAGCTCCGCAAAGACTGGCCGATTACGGCCCGCTGGTCTTTCCCGCCTTGATGCTGATCGTCTTTTTCGTCGTGCCTTTCGGCACAATGATCTCGGTTTCGTTTTTCCAGCGTTTGCAGGGTGCTTTTTACGAGCCTGCTTTCGTCTTCGATAATTACGCCCGGTTTCTTAGCCTCTTCTTTGGCCGTGTCCTCGGTTTTTCGCTGATGCTCGCAATGCTGGTTGCGCTTTGCTGCGTGGTCATTGCAGTACCTTTCACGCATCTCCTGTCGCGATCCGCCCGCAAGGTGCAGGTGCTGTGGCTGGTAGCGTTGCTGTCCGTCCTGTCGCTCTCGGAAGTGATGATCGGCTTTGCGTGGTCAACGCTTTTTTCGCGCACTGCCGGTATCACCAACCTCTTCGTTGCCATCGGCCTGATGGATCAGGCAAAGGCGCTGACGCCAAGCTTTGGGGCGGTGCTGACGGGCCTCGTCTATCAAGCGCTGCCGTACACTGTTCTGGTGCTTTACCCCGCCATGGTGCGGCTTGATCCGACCTTGACGGAGGCTGCACGCACACTTGGCGCCTCGCCCGTCAAAGCCTTCTTTACCGTCGTTGTTCCAGCGATGAAAAGCACCATCGTCGCAACGCTGATCATGGTCTTCATCTTCGCACTCGGCTCTTATCTTTTGCCCCAGCTACTCGGGCGTCCGCAACACTGGACGCTTTCCGTACTGATCACCGATCAGGCGATCTACCAGTCCAACATGCCGTTTGCGGCGGCGATGGCGGTGTTTCTCGTACTCGTCACGCTGGCGCTGGTGGGACTGACGGTTTATGCCGGGAAAAGAGGAGAAGCGGCATGAGCGTCTTCCTGAAGCGGCTTTATTTTTTCCTCATCGGCCTGTTTCTGGCCATGCCACTCGTCGTCGTCGCAGGCGTCTCGGTCAATCAGAAGCAGACGCTCGCTTTTCCGCCGCAGGGCTTTTCGCTCTCCTGGTATGGTGAGATATTCACCAATGTCGAATGGCGAAATGCGCTGATCGCGTCTATCACGCTCGCCGCAACATCGGCGTTGCTGGCGCTTCTGATTGCCTTGCCACTGGCCTGGTTTCTGTGGCGCCGGGTGGCCCCATGGGCCAACATCTTCCAGCTTCTCGGCATCGCGCCTTTCACCCTGCCGCCTGTCATCACCGCATTGGGGCTTCTGACCTTCTGGGCGACAACCGGATTTTATGGCCAGCCATGGACTGCTGTCATCAGCCACGCAATCTTCTTCGTGACGCTGCCGCTGGTGACGATTTCGCTGGGCTTTTCCTCTATCGACCGCTCTCTGGTGGAAGCCGCTTCCACCATGGGCGCGGATGACAGGAGGGTATTTCGGACCATCGTTCTTCCGCTGATCCTGCCCTATCTGGTTTCGGGTTACGCCTTCGCCTTCGTGCTGTCGCTGAACGAATACATCGTCGCCTATATGACGGTCGGCTTCACCATGGAAACGCTGCCGATCAAGATTTTCAATGCCCTGCGCTACGGTTACACACCGACAATGGCCTCCGTCACGGTACTGTTCCTGACGATTGCCGCGGTCGTCTTCGGACTTGTCGCGCGCTTCGGCGATCTGCCGAAGCTGCTTGGTGCCATGTCCTCGAACGATAAGTGAATGACATCATGAAGATTGCGGCGCTTCAGATGAGTTGCAGGGTGGCAGATTGCGATGCCAATCTGAGCCGGATCGAAAAGGCTGCGGCGGAAGCATCGCGTCAAGGCGCGAAATTGCTCATTGCCCCGGAACTGGCGGTTACCGGATATGGTGCGGGAGACGATTTCGCTCATCTTGCCTGCCCTGCGAATGGGAATGTCGAGGCGCAATTGAAGGCCGTTGCGAAAGAGCATGAGATAGCGATTGTCGCTGGCTTTGCGGAGCGGGATGGCGAGCAGGTCTTCAACAGCGCGATTTTCGTGGATGCGGAAGGGCGTAGCGCTGTCTATCGTAAGTCCCATCTCTACGGGGATTATGAGAAGAAGCATTTCCAGCCAGAAAGGCCTAGAAGCGTCATGATCGAGTTTATGGGCCTGCGTTTCGGGCTGCTCATCTGCTACGATGTGGAGTTCCCGGAAAATGTGCGCCGTCTGGCGCTGGGAGGCGCGGACCTGGTTGTCGTTCCGACAGCTTTACCCAAAGGCGCGTCTGGAGAATTCATCGCCAACGTAATGATCCGTTCCCGCGCCTTCGAAAATCAGGTTTTCGTCGCTTACGTCAACCATAACGGCAGCGACGGCGCTTTCGACTATGCCGGTCAATCGGCCATCGTCGCGCCTGATGGTTCTTTCCTGGCAAAAGCGCCTGCCGATGGCGAAGCGCTGCTTTTTGCGGAAATCGATCCCGCAGCCTACGCCCCCTCGCGGGCTGACAATAGCTATCTGCGGGATCTCGGTTCAAGCCGTTGAGGCGTCAGCCTCACCGGCGTTTTTGTTTTACCCGATGGACATCAGGCTGGCATTGCCGCCTGCCGCCGTGGTGTTGACGCTGACGGATACTTCTTCAAGCAGCCAGTTCAGATTGTAGGGTTGTGCAACGCCCTGAAGCTCTTCCGGTGTTGCGGCCTGAACGAGAACAAGCGGTCCCTGCAACTCCGCGATACGGCGGTTGACGGTGCGAATTCTCTCCGCGTCTCCTTCCACCAGCGCGCCCGCAAAGGGGCCGGAAGCATTCCAGTCGCTGGACCATGTCACGCGGTTTGCAACGGATGTCGGGATGCCAGCCAACGCGGCCTCAAGCTCGCTTTGCTGGTCGATAACGACGCTGTTGCCGGTCGCAAGGGCTGCCGCGAGCTGGCGGTAGAGACCCTGAACGGAGGTGGGAACCAGCAGAACCGTGCCGCGCGGGTGGAGGGCATAGACGTTACGCTCCCCAACCGGACCGGCAAGCTCGGCTTCGAAACCAAGGCCGGAGAGTTGGGCGGAAGTCCGGGCCACTTCTGCGGCCTGCGTTTCGTCCTTACCATCCAGCCACCCGGCAAGCTCGGCAGTTGCCTGATCCTTCTCCTGCCCGCTGCGCTCCACAGCCGGGGCTATGCGGGTGAGGCGGCCAAGATAGAGAGGACCACCTGCCTTCGGGCCGGTGCCGGAAAGGCCGCGTCCGCCAAAGGGCTGAACGCCAACAACCGCGCCGATGATGTTGCGGTTGACGTAGAGATTGCCCGCCTTCACACGCGAAAGCACATGCGCAATCGTAGCATCCAGACGGGTGTGCAGGCCGAATGTCAGGCCGTAACCCGTGGCGTTGATATCATCTATCAACTGGTCCAGCTTCTCGCGCTTGAAGCGGATGACATGCAGCACGGGGCCGAAAACTTCGCGTTCGAGATCGGCAAGCGATCTCAGCTCGATGATGGTTGGCGGTACGAATGTGCCCTCGTCGGTTTCACCGGTAAGAGAAATCTGCTCGATCCTGTTGCCAAGGCCGCGCATCGCTTCGATGTGCTTTTCGATGTTTTCCTTCGCCTCTGCGGTGATGACCGGACCGACATCCACCGAAAGCCTATCGGTTCTGCCGATGCGCAACTCGTGCAGCGCGCCCTTCAGCATCGTCAGCGTTCTATCAGCCACATCATCCTGAAGGCAAAGGACACGCAGTGCAGAGCAGCGCTGGCCCGCACTATCGAAAGCGGATGCAATGACATCCGCCACCACCTGTTCGGCAAGTGCGGAGGAATCGACGATCATCGCATTCTGGCCGCCGGTTTCTGCAATGAGGGGGATCGTTCGGCCATCGCTGGTGAGGCGTTCGGACAGTTGCTTCTGGATCAGGCGCGCGACTTCGGTAGAGCCGGTAAACATGACGGCTGCCGTCTGTGGTGCAGACACAAGTTGTGCGCCCGTCTGTCCGGCACCCGGCAAAAGCTGCACGGCATCGGCTGGCACACCTGCCTCGTGCAGAATCCGTATGCCTTCTGCCGCAATGAGCGGCGTTTCTTCCGCAGGCTTTGCCAGCACGGGGTTGCCCGCAACCAGTGCCGCGGCCACCTGACCGATGAAGATAGCAAGCGGAAAATTCCACGGGCTGATGCAGACGACGGGGCCAAGCGGCTGTTGCAGCAGGCCAAATGTGCTGCGAGCTTCCGCCGCGTAGTAACGAAGGAAATCGATGGCTTCGCGAACCTCCGCGATGGCATTGGGAGCAGACTTGCCCGCCTCGCGCATGATCAGGCCGAGCAATGTCGGCAATCTTGCCTGCATCAGATCGGCAGCTTTTTCCAGACAATAGGCGCGCGTTTCGACGCTGGTCTGCGGCCATGCCGATGCCGTCGCGGTCTCGACCGCTCTTTGAACGTCACCCTCGGTCGGCTCTGTTACATAACCTACGATGTCGTGGCGATCGCCGGGGTTGGTGACTGGACGTGTCTCGCCTGATGCACTCGGTGCTGTGGCAGTCCATTCCGTCCCGACGCTGTTTAAAAGCGCGTCGCTCAATTCCGAAAGTGTTGTCTCGTTGGCGAGATCCAACCCCGCGGAATTTGGCCTTGCGCCATAAAGCGCTTCGGGCTTGGCAATCTTGTCATGCTGCGCGCCCGGTACGGGCATCGCCTTTACGACGGCAACCGGGTCTTCCAGCAGCGAATCCACCGGCACGTTTGGATCGGCAATACGGTTGACGAAAGAGGAGTTCGCGCCGTTTTCCAGCAGGCGGCGGACGAGATAGGCGAGCAGCGTTTCGTGTGTGCCCACCGGTGCATAGAAGCGGCAGGGGCGGTCAAGATTCTGCCTGCCCACGACTTCGCTATAGAGCGGTTCTCCCATGCCGTGCAGGCACTGGAACTCATAGTCCCCGATTTTGAATTCCGGTCCCGCCATATGGTAGATCGTTGCCAGCGACTGGGCGTTATGTGTGGCAAATTGCGGGAAGATCACGTCGCGGGCGTCAAGCAGCTTGCGGGCGCAGGCAATGTAGGACACGTCGGTATGGACCTTGCGGGTGAAGACCGGAAAGTCCTCCAGCCCATCCAGCTGCGCACGCTTGATCTCGGCATCCCAATAAGCGCCTTTTACCAGACGCACCATGATGCGACGGTTGGCGCGGCGGGCGAGATCGATGATGTAATCCAGAACGAACGGGCAGCGGCGGCCATAGGCCTGAACGACGAAGCCGAGGCCTTCCCAGTTGCCTAGTTCGGAATCCAGCGCAAGGGATTCCAGCAGATCGAGCGAGAGTTCCAGACGATCTGCCTCTTCCGCGTCGATGTTGAGGCCGATGTCGTAGCTTTTGGCCCGCAGCATCAGGGACTTCACGCGCGGCAGAAGCTCAGCCATGACACGCTGCGCCTGCGAGCGGGAGTAACGCGGATGTAGCGCCGAAAGCTTGATGGAGATGCCGGGGCCGCCATAGACACCGCGTCCCGCGGAAGCCTTGCCGATGGCGTGGATAGCCTGCTCGTAGTCGCGGTAATAGCGCTCGGCATCCTTCGCAGTCGTGGCTGCTTCGCCCAGCATATCGTAGGAATATTGAAAGCCCTTCGCTTCGAAGGGCTTAGAGCGGTTGATGGCTTCCTGAATGGTCTGGCCAGTGACGAATTGCTCGCCCATCATGCGCATCGCCATATCGACGCCACGGCGGATGACCGGTTCGCCCGCGCGGGAAATGAGCTTGGTGAGGGCGGCTGATAAACCCCGGTCGTTGACCGTCGATGTCAGCTTTCCGGTGATGACGAGACCCCATGTGGCGGCATTGACGAAGAGCGAGCGGCCACCGCCGAGATGCGATTTCCAGTCGCCGGTCGCAATCTTGTCTCGGATCAGCGCGTCACGCGTTGCGGTATCGGGAATGCGCAGCAGCGCTTCGGCCAGACACATCAGCGCCACGCCTTCCTGGCTGGAAAGCGAATATTCCTGCACAAGCCCCTCGACGCCGGTTCCCTTTGCCTTGGCGCGAAGCGCCTCTATCAGCTTGCGCGCAGTTGCCCGAATGGTGTCTGCTTCCTGTTCGGAAACACTCGCTGCTTCCAGAAGCGGCGCAAGGCATTCGGGCTCAGACCGGCGATATGCAGCAGTGATTGCCTGTCGCAATGGGCTTTGCGTGCGGACCGGTGGCGCAAATAGGTCGAAAATCTCGCTCGGCTGAGCTGCCTGCTTCAGTGCAACGGTGGAAGCATTGTCCGCCATCGGTCGGTCCTCGATTGAAGTGAATGGGTCTGCGGGAAGGCCATTCGCCTCCTCCACATCTGCCTGTAGAATATCATCGCATTTGAAATTGATATGGTCTTATTTTAGCAATAAAACAGGCCATACGAACTTTAATTAATGCGAGATTGGATCAATCCATATGGCAAAAGCCCAGGACGCAGGCGAACTGGATCACTTCGATATGCGAATAATGGAGGCTCTCAGCGAGGATGGCAGAATGTCCGTGCTGCAATTGTCGAAGCAGGTCGGTCTTTCCAAGACGCCGTGCCAGACGCGGCTCAAGCGTCTGGTCGATGAGGGCTATATTCTCGGGTTTCGCGCGACACTTAATCCAGCCAAGCTCGGGCTCGAGCACATCGCTTTTACGGAGGTGAAACTTTCGGACACGCGTGAGAAGGCCTTGGACGAGTTCAATGCGGCGGTTCGCAAGATCAAGGAGGTGGAGGAGTGCCATATGATAGCGGGTGCTTTCGATTATCTTCTGAAAGTGCGCACCACCGACATCAGGAAATACCGGCGTGTCTTGGGCGAGAAGATATCGAGCCTGCCGTCCGTATCGAACACATCCACCTTTGTCGTGATGGAGTCGGTTAAGGATACCGGCATATGAAAAAGGCGGCGTCATGAGCATGAGCGCCGCCTTCATTACATATTTAGTGCGTGCTTAGCGCAGCGAGGCTGCGGCAGTCACGGCGGTTGTCTGTGCATCCGGTCCGAATTCGTTCTCGTCTTCGATACCAAGCAGTTCCTGAAGGCGAAGTCGAGCGCGGCTGACGCGGCTCTTGATCGTTCCGACAGGGCATCCGCAAATCTCGGCGGCTTCCTCATAGGCAAAGCCGGAGGCGCCGATGAGAAGGATCGCTTCACGCTGGTCGTCCGGCAGCTTGTCGAGAGCCTGACGGAAGTCCTGAAGATCGACAGAACCGTGCTGCTCCGGCGGCACCGATAGTCTCGAGGTGTAAGCGCCGTCCGTATCCTGAACTTCGCGGCCCGATTTACGGATCTGGCTGTAGAACTCGTTGCGAAGGATCGTTACCAGCCATGCGCGCATGTTGGTGCCAGGCTGGTAGCTTTCCTGCTTTGCCCATGCCTTCATGATCGTGTCTTGGACGAGATCGTCTGCGCGGTCGCGCGAGCGGATGAGAGAAATGGCGAATGCGCGCAGGTTTGGCAGCGCCGCCAACATTTCACGTTTGAAATTGTGGCCGTTTGTTTCCACGTCTTTTGTCATTATCCACCCGAAGCTTTCGATTTGCTTTCAGCCTCGTCAAGCTTTTCGAGTAGGTCGAGAAACTTGTCCGGGATACCTTCATCCTGAACGGCGTCGTAAAGTTCTCTAAGTTTGCGGGTAATAACTGCCCGACCGGAATCAGGGACAGTCGGCCCCGCCCCGTTATCAGATGGATCCTGATCCGATTGAAACATGCTCATGAGTTCGGGTATTCCTTTTGTGACCTATCAATAATGCGCAATCAAAAAAAACGTTCCGCCCGCGCGGAACTTTTTTTCCGAGTGTACGTTAATCCCGCAGGTTTGCGCTGCAAACCGCATGAACAGGGGAGAATTCCATGTCCGTTTCCACTCGCATTGCACCGCACCTGCCATATCTTCGCAGGTTCGCGCGTGCTGTTTGCGGCTCTCAATCCACCGGTGACGCTTATGTGGCTGCCAGCCTGGAAGCCTTGATCGCAGATGTCAGCATTTTCCCGCAGACAAGCAGCGATCGCGTCTCGCTTTACCAATTGTTTGTCTCCATCTTTAGTTCCGTCACCATCAATATTAAGAGCGACGAGAACCTTTCCGGCTGGGAAAAGCGCGCGTCCGCAAACCTTTCCGCCGTTCCTGCGGTGCCGAGACAGGCCTTCCTTCTGACCACGGTCGAGGAATTTTCTCCTTCCGAAGCGGCTGAAATTCTGCGCGTGCCGGAAAGCGAAATCGGCAAGCTCATCGACGAAGCAGCATCTGAGATTGCGCGCCAGGTGGCAACCGATATCATGATCATCGAGGACGAACCTCTGATCGCGATGGATATCGAGCAGATGGTTACCGACCTCGGTCACAACGTGACCGGTATCGCCCGCACGCACAAGGAAGCGCTCGAGCTGTTCCACCGCACGCAGCCAAAGATGATTCTTGCGGATATTCAGCTTGCAGACGGAAGCTCCGGTCTCGACGCCATGAAGGATATCCTTCAGATGACGTCACTGCCTGTCATCTTCATCACTGCGTTCCCGGAAAGACTTCTGACGGGCGAACGCCCGGAGCCGACCTTCCTTGTAACCAAGCCCTTCAACCCGGATATGGTGAAGGCCCTCATCAGTCAGGCTCTTTTCTTCAATGAAAGTTCACGTGTTGCCGCGTAACACATGCTGAATGTTGAAATGTCCAGCAACTCGGGTTCTCGCCGGGCGTTCGGCAGGGGATTGTTCGGTGTGAGCATCCCTGTGCATCTCGCCGTTTCCCGCTAGGAGACTATATTGCATCGGCTCGCGTGGCATAATACGGATCGAAATGAGGGTGAACTGCACGACTCGCTCGTGCTGGCCCTGCTTGATTCCGGCGAGACTGTCATGCTGCAGGATCGCGACCGGGAATATATCTTCATCGCCAATCTGCCGGATGTCTGGGCTCTGCCGCAGCACTCGGAAGAGGATCCGAACGATCAGAATATTTTCGGCAAGGATCTGGCGCTCAGGCTTTCTGAACTGAAGAAGGACCTGACGGCGGCGGGCAGCCGTGGCATGCTGGAGGTAACGGCGGGCAAGGACCGGGTCTTCCAGTTCCACGTCTATTCCACCGTCAACATGTCTGGCCAACGGGTGCTGAAAACCACGATCCGCGAGGTAACGGTCGAGCGGCGGCGCGAGCAGTTGCTTCGCTCGCTCCTGCGCGAAGTGAGCCACCGCTCCAAGAACCTGCTGGCCATCATTCAGAGTCTTTCTGCCCAGACCGCTCGCTTCAGCTTCACCAAAGAGGATTTCCTGCGGAAGTTTCGCGGCAGGCTGCACGCGCTTGCGCAATCTCAGGATCTCATCACCGATTCAGACTGGCGCGGGGCGGAAATCTTCGATCTGCTCAAGCAGCAGGCCGATCTTTATTTGCCGGAATACCCTCATCTCATTCAGATGAAGGGCGAAAACCTTCTGCTCAATCCAAACGGCGCACTTTATGTCGGTCTGGCGTTTCATGAGCTTGTGGTCAACACGGTCAGCCATAGCGCCAATCTCGGCAACCATCTGCCAATCACGCTCGAATGTCAGAAAGACAGCGACTTTTATGAAGTGCGCTGGAGTGAGCCTCTGGGGCGTGACGTCGCGTCGTCTTCCTCGGACGATGACCGCCGTGGAAATTTCGGCAGCGTTGTTCTGGAAAAGGTCGTGCCCGCGGCCCTTGGCGGCGAAGCAAACTACAAGGTTTCAGGCGATGAGGTGAGTTACTTCCTGCGTTTCCCCGCGCCGGTGGCTGCTTAGAGAGCTTCCATTTAACAGGGAACGCTCTGAATTCGTCCTAAACACTTGCCAGAAATAGAAAAAGCACGGCTCTGGGCAGAGCCGTGCTATTCATGGCAGGTTTTCAGGGGCAAAACCTGCATCGCCAAGCCGCAGGCGGGGACGGGGGAATGGCTTGGCATGGTGGAAGAACGCACGTCCTGACACTCGGTTCCACACTTCGTTGCAGTTTTTTATTGCGTGGGATTGACAGCGTGTCTCTTGAGGAAATGCCGCAGCGGCGCAGACATGCTCCACATAAAGCCTGTCTGCGCATAATCGATTGAAATATTTGCAGAAAAGGCGCTTTCGGCGTGGCGTTTTATGATGGTCGATCCGAACCCGCGACGCGTGGGCGCAGTCGTTACCGGACCGCCGCTTTCCACCCATTCCATATTCAACAACTCGTGATCGCCGGATTTTTTACTGCTCCAGCGAATATGGACACGGCCTGCCGGATCCGACAATGCTCCATATTTTATGGAGTTCGTGCTGAGTTCGTGCAGGATCAGTCCGAAATTCTGTGCCGCATCCGGTGAGAGTATGAAATCTTCGCCCTCTATATCCACTTGCTCGGCCGTCCGACCGAAAACGTCCATATGCGTTCTGATCAGCCTGTGGATCGGCAGGCCTTCCCACTGAACGTCCGAAAGGGCGGAGATGGACATGGCAAGGCCGCGCAGCCTGTGGTCCACTTCCTTCTGGAAATCGGCGACGGTCGTGTTCTCCCTCGCAAGCTGGCGCATCATTGCCTGCACGAGGGTCAGCATATTCTTGGAGCGATGCACCAGTTCATGCAGGATGAGTTGGTTGCGATCTTCCGCCTGGCTCCGATCGAAGGACGCATTGGAGAGGGCTATGGCCACCTGATTGAGCTCGGTGACGTTGGTCTGGATCGGTGAAACGATTTCGCCTTCGCCGATGCGTTCCGCCACACCCGCCAGTTCATGGACGGAACGGCGCAGCTGGCGCCCGACGACATAGGCACCCAGCACCGCGACAAGCACGAGGATGAAGCTGCCGATGATCATGTGCCGCCATGTGCTGGTGAGGGCGGATTCACTTCGGTCTACGGGCCCCCAAACCACTGCCTTCCATGACCAGCCCGGAAGCTGGGCATAGGCATGGATTTCATTATGTTCATCGATGAAGCTTCCGCTAAAGGACGACATGCGGGCGGTTGTCTCAGGCGACTCATAGATATCGCCCGGTTTTGTGCGCTCCAGATCGCTGGAAACGACGACGTGACCGCTGTTGTCCAGAACCGCCGCCGACCATCCATTGGGAATGGCGTCAGTCGATATCAGGCGCGAGAGTTCCTTTGCGCCCTGAGTGACGATCAACGCGTCCCCCGCAGCAGAAAGCTGGCGCGGTAACGGAAGTGTGACGTTGAACACCCACTCCTTGCTGGTGACGCCGAAGAAGATATTCGAAACCGCAATGCGGTTCGCCTCGGTCGCTGCGCCTATGTCAGCCTGCGCTGGAACGGATGCCAGTGGCTGGCCATAAGGAACGCGGCTGTTCAGCCTCTGTCTTCCGTCTTTCGTCGCGACGATGACGTATAGACCGCGTTTCTGAAGGCTCTCGCTGACGCGCTTGTGAAACACTTCCAGATCGCCATTTTCCAACTCCGGGAACTGCGACAGAAGGTTGAGCGTCGTGGACATTTCCTGAAGGCGGCGTTCTATATTGAGGCTAATTGCGCGTGCGTCTTCAACGGCTTCACGCTTCAGGTCCTCCCGCTCATCCGCCTCCAGCCGAAGCATCAGATAGCCTGCGAATATAATTAGCGGCAGCGTGACGACCGTTGTCATGATGACGAGATATGCGCCCAGGGAGGCGGTAGGAAAAAAGTTGGCCAGAGATTTTCGAAACTTGGAAATCGTCGCGTCCCGCATAGATCTGCCAGTGTCAGCATGGGCTGAAATTCAGGTATGATAATACGCGTCTCTTGCCCGCGCACAATGCCGTTTGCGCTCATCTTTTAGCAATATGCGAGAGATCTATCGGAATTTTTTCGTATTTCACCACTTGTTGAAATGCGACAAAAATGTCGGAACTAATTTCCAGCTCGTGCCGTTTGCCCATCGAACAGGCTGAAGGGAGGAACCGATGAACGGTCTCCAGCCAGTTTAATAATGACGATGAAAGGAAGGTACGACATGAAAAAGACATTGACCCTTATCGCGACGGCCGCCCTCATGGGTTCAACAGCGTTCGCACCGCTAGCCATCGCCCAGGACACCACAACGCAGCCCGCTCCGGCGGCTCCGGGTCAGACGGCACCAGCAACGCCGAATGCCGAACCAATGACCCCCGCTGCGCCAAACACATCTGCTGACGCAGGTGCTGCTTCCGGTTCCTACCTGACGGAACAGGCTGCAAACCAGATCAGCGCAAACGACTACATTGGTAGTGCAGTTTACACATCTGCGAATGAAAGCATTGGTAACGTGACCAACCTAATCCTTGAAGAAAATGGCGGCATCGTCGCTGCTGTTGTCGGAGTCGGCGGCTTCCTCGGCATGGGTGCCAAGGACGTGGCTGTCCCAATGGACAAGATCACGATGACCCGCAGCACGGACGATGGCTCGATTCGCCTGACGACGACGGAGACCGCCGATTCGCTCAAGGCAGCGCCCGAGTTCGTGACCATGAAGGAAAAGACGGCGGCCAACCCTGCCCCGACAGCAACGGATGGCACGACGACTTCTGCCACCAAGCCCTGATCCTGTTACGGGAGAGGAGCCCGAGAGGCTGGCATGATGCCAGTTTCTCAGAAACACCGGTCCTTTCGGACCGGTGTTTTTTTATATCTTCGTCAGTTTAGATTTCTGCGTTGAGCGAAGAATGCCAGCGCCACGCAGAACGGATAATGTCTTCCAGCGTGTATTTCGGTTCCCAGCCCAGAACTTCGCGGGCCTTGTCATTATTCGCAACCAGTGTCGTGGAATCGCCTTCGCGACGCTCCGCATATTCAACGGGGAAGGGGCGACCCGATACATCGGAAATGGTGTTTAGAAGTTCCTTGACGGTCGTGCCCGTGCCGGTGCCGAGGTTGAGTTCGACCGTTTCGCCGCCATCCAGCAGGTAATCGACGGCGCGGACATGCGCATCCGCGAGATCGAGGATGTGGATGTAGTCGCGCACGCAAGTACCGTCGCGCGTGTCGTAATCGGTGCCGAAAACCTTGAAGCCCTGGCGTCGCCCGAGCGCTGCTTCGATTGCAAGCGGAATGGCATGCGTTTCCGGCTTGTGCCACTCGCCGATGCGGCCTTCGAAATCCGCTCCGGCTGCGTTGAAATAGCGCAGCATAACGGCCTTCAAATCCTTATAGGTGCTGAAATCCTTCAACGCCTGTTCGACAATCCATTTCGTGCGGCCATAGGGGTTGATCGGCGCCTGTGGATGGGTCTCGTCCAGCGGCACGCGCTCTGGGAGGCCATAGGTTGCACAGGTGGAGGAGAAGACGAAGGCCTTCACACCCGCATCCATCGTTGCCGACAGCAGGGTGAGCGCGCCCGTGACGTTATTATCGTAAAAAGCAACCGGGTTCTTGACCGATTCCCCGACCTCGATCAGCGCTGCAAAATGCAGGACTGCTTCTGGCTTGTGCTTTGCAAAGACCTCATCCAGACGTGCGCGGTCGCGAATATCGCCCTGCTCGAATGGCCCCCAGCGAACGAATTCCTCGTGACCATTGGTCAGATTGTCGAAAACGACAGGTTCATATCCCCGTTCGGCGAGCAACAGGCATGTGTGAGAACCGATATATCCGGCACCACCAACGACAAGAACTTTCTTCCGCATCCAACATCCTCTCATGAAACAGACGGGTCGGAAGACTGCGTAACATTTTGTCCGCAGAAGGGCAGTGGGAATTTGTGGAGGGGTTAATTCTTTTCAATAAAAACGCGCACTCCCAGCGGTGCCGGAAGTGCGCGGGACGTTTTGTTATTTCTTTCTGATGGTCGTCCGGGTGGTGATGAAGCCGAGCGCAGCCGCAACGAGAAGTGTCACGAAAGGGCGTTTGGCCAACGCACCGGCAGCCATTGCCTCAACAGCAAGCGGTGCTGCTGCAAGAGGCGAAACAGCCGGAGCGCGATAGACCCGTGGCCTGCGAACCAGTGCCAGAATGATCAGCATGATCACGCCCAGCAGGAATGCAACACCTGCAATCACCAGAGCCGCAGGCCCGGCACCCAGTTCCTTGGCAAGGTAGATAGACCCACCAATACCAGCCGCAATGACCGCTATCAAAAAGAACAAGCCCGCCAGCACTCTGAGAATGATCGCGGACTTGATGCGACGCGTTACGAAAGTACCTTCGCGCTGCGTATCGCCCAGATAAAGCAGAAATGCCTGGAGCATGTTTATGCCTTAACGACGGGTGACGAGAGCGATGAGGAAACCTGCTGCAACTGCAACACCGAGGGACTGAAGCGGGTTTTTCTGGACCTGATAAACGAGGTTGTCGTTGATGGTCTGGATTTCGTCACGGACGTTCTGAACCGTCTGTTCGGACGCGCTGAGCGCATCGTCAGCCACGCGAGCGGCCTGTGCCTTTACCTCGGAAGAAACACCGACGCCAAGTGCCTTTACGCTATGCGCCAGATTTGCGAGGTCTTCGCGCAGCTGCGAAAGCTGGGCTGCAACATCGGCAGCATCGCCGCTCTGGAGAGATTCACGTACCTTGTCTTCCACGTTACGAACGCTTGCCATGTCGGATCCTTTTTTTGCTGATGCGAGATTGCGCCTGACCAACAAACGCTGCCCAACTCGATTGGTTCCCGGCCGATTAACGAAGAAAGGCCAGAATCTTTGCAATTGCATGCTGCGGGTTTGTTTTCCTGTCACAAGCATCATATAAGGCCGGGAAAATGATCCCCATGATCTCCATCAATCGAACGACGTAATTGGCCGATGCTGCAGACACCTTACTATTTGATCGACAAAACGAAGCTACTCCGCAACATGGAGAAGATTGCCTATGTGCGCGAAAAATCCGGCGCCAAGGCCCTTCTGGCGCTGAAGTGTTTCGCCACATGGTCGGTGTTCGATTTCATGGCGCAGTACATGGATGGCACCACCTCTTCTTCTCTCTATGAAGTGCGGCTCGGCCATGAGAAGTTCGGCGGCGAAACACATGCCTATTCCGTTGCCTATGCCGATTACGAGATCGATGAAGTCGTCTCCCATGCGGACAAGATCATCTTCAACTCGATCAGCCAGCTGGAGCGCTTTGGCGACAAGGCTTCCGGCATCGTGCGCGGCCTTCGCCTGAACCCGCAGGTCAGTTCCTCCACATTCGATCTGGCCGACCCGGCGCGTCCATTCAGCCGTCTCGGCGAATGGGATGTCGCCAAGGTGGAAAAGGTCATGGACCTTATCTCCGGCTTCATGATCCACAACAATTGCGAAAACAGCGATTTCGGCCTGTTCGACCGCATGCTGACGCAGATCGAAGAGAAGTTCGGTTCGCTTCTGTCACGCGCAGAATGGGTGAGCCTCGGCGGCGGCATCCACTTCACCGGCGAAAACTATCCGCTGGACCAGTTCTGCGATCGGCTCAGGGCGTTTTCGGACAAATACAGCGTACAGGTCTATCTGGAGCCGGGCGAAGCTTCGATCACCAAGAGCACGACACTGGAAGTGACGGTTCTCGACACGCTGTTCAACGGCAAGAACCTCGCCATTGTCGATAGCTCCATCGAAGCCCATATGCTGGATCTGTTGATCTACCGCGAAAGCGCCAAGGTTGCTCCCAATGAAGGTGAGCATCCGTACATGGTCTGCGGCAAGTCCTGTCTCGCGGGCGATGTTTTCGGCGAGTTCAAATTCGGCGACGAGCTGAAGATCGGCGACCGCATCTCCTTCCAGGATGCAGCCGGTTATACGATGGTCAAGAAAAACTGGTTCAACGGCGTCAAGATGCCGGCCATCGCCATCAAGGAATTGGACGGGAGCATTCGCACCGTTCGCGAGTTCGACTTTACTGACTACCAGCAAAGTCTGTCGTAACAGCGCGTTCCAAAGGAACGCTTGTAAAACCCTCATTCAACAAGCCATCCCTGCGGGGAAAAGGAGGCATCACCTGAAATGAAGAAGAACGTTCTCATCATCGGCGCCGGTGGCGTAGCACAGGTCGTAGCCCATAAGTGCGCCCAGAATAGCGATGTATTGGGAGACATTCATATTGCGTCACGCACCGTTGAAAAGTGCCGCACGATTGTCGAATCCGTACGTGAAAAGAAGAGCCTCAAGACCGAGGTGAAACTTGAAGCCCATGCGCTGGACGCGATGGATATCGAGGCGACGAAAGCCTTGATTGAAAAGACCGGCGTCCAGATCGTCATCAACGTCGGTTCTGCCTTCGTCAATATGTCCGTTCTTCAGGCCTGCATGGACACGGGTGTTGCCTATATGGATACGGCGATCCACGAGGATCCCACGAAAATCTGCGAAACGCCGCCTTGGTACGGAAACTACGAGTGGAAGCGCGCCGCGGAATGCAAGGAAAAGGGCGTCACCGCCATTCTCGGAGTCGGCTTCGACCCAGGCGTGGTAAACGCCTATGCACGTCTTGCCAAGGATGAGTATTTCGACAAGGTCAGCTCGGTCGATATCGTCGATATCAATGCCGGTAGCCATGGCCGCTGGTTCTCCACCAACTTCGACCCGGAAATCAACTTCCGCGAATTTACCGGCGTCGTCTATTCCTGGCAGAAAGGCCAGTGGCAGACGAACCAGATGTTCGAAGTCGGTCAGGAATTCGATCTGCCGGTCGTCGGCAAGCAGAAGGCCTATATGACCGGCCACGACGAAGTGCACTCGCTGTCGAAGAACATGGACGGTGCGGATGTGCGTTTCTGGATGGGCTTCGGTGATCACTACATCAATGTTTTCACCGTGCTGAACAATCTTGGTCTGCTCTCCGAAAAGCCTGTCACGACGGCAGAAGGTCTGGAAGTCGTTCCGCTGAAGGTGGTCAAGGCCGTGCTGCCCGATCCGTCTTCGCTGGCGCCCGATTATGTCGGCAAGACCTGCATTGGCGATATCGTCAAGGGCACGAAGGACGGCAAGGAAAAGGAAGTCTTCATCTACAACGTGGCTGACCACAAGGAAGCCTATGAAGAAGTCGGCTCTCAGGGCATTTCCTACACTGCCGGTGTTCCGCCCGTCGCCGCCGCCATGCTCATTGCCACCGGTGAGTGGGACGTGAAGCAGATGGCGAATGTGGAAGAGCTTCCGCCGCAGCCATTCCTCAACATCCTGAACAGAATCGGCCTTCCAAGCCGCATCAAGGATGAGAATGGCGACCGTGCGCTGACCTTCTGATCAGCCATTCGAGACACATTGAAGCCCCGCATGCCGGGGCTTTTTTGTTTGTGTCGTTCGATGCTTTATCCGGTTACTTGGCCCCTGCGACCTTGCGTGCCCGCGTCTTCGGCTTTGCCGCTTCTTCTCCAAGGGTGGCCACTTTGACTTCGCCCTTTTTGCGGTGTGCGGGTTTGGTAGCCTTGGTATTTTCCATCAACGCGAATTCTTTTTTCGCCTGTTCCCAGTGTTCGGCGTCGCGCCCGTGCGGATGCCCTTCGCTTTCCCAAAGTGTATAAGCCCGCTTACTGATCCACTCGTATTCTGAAACCTGCATGTCTATCTCCTGTAGTGACGTCGATGCCCGTCAGGGCGTTCTGCGTGGTCCGGCGGCAGCGCTGGACAGGAATGAGCGGCGGTCTTTTTTCTTGTATTAGATGCCACGATTCGAGGGACGGTCAAGTGAATTTGCTGCATTGCAATAACGCTATGGTTGTTGTTTGTTTACCTTATTCAACGAGGCGGGTCATGATCTGCGTCAATTCCTTTCGATAAACGTTGCGTGATGCCGCCGCGATCTCCAAACTGCGCAGACACGATTTGGGAGGAGCCTCATGCAAAATAATTTTGCCGATACGGATGTCGTCACCGAGAGGCGCGGCGCGGCAGGCATCATCAGGCTCAACAGACCGAAAGCCATCAACAGCCTGACGCTTGCCATGGTGCACGAGATGAGAGCGGCGCTGGAGCGTTTCGAACGGGATTCAGCCGTAAAATGCGTGATACTTCTGGGGGAAGGCGAACGCGGTCTCTGCGCCGGGGGCGATGTACGCCAGATTTATAGCGCCCGCGCTGCATCGGAGGAGGAGCGCACCCGGTTCTGGCGCGATGAATTTCCGCTCAATTACCTGATCTCGCACTATTCCAAGCCGTTCGTCGCGCTGATGGACGGTATCGTCATGGGTGGCGGCGTCGGCATCTCCGCCCATGGAAGCCATCGCATCGTCACGGAGCGGACGCGGCTCGCCATGCCCGAAACCGCCATCGGGTATTTTCCCGATGTCGGCGCGACCTGGCTTTTGCCCAAGGCCCCCGGAGAGGCCGGAACGTGGTTGGGTTTGACCGGAAAGGAAATCGGTGCAGCCGATGCCCTCTATGCGGGGCTTGCAGATTACCACGTCCCATCACAAGAACTTTCGAAACTGATCGATGGCCTCTCAGAGGTTTCAAATGAAGATAATGTCGATCAGGTGATCAGGCATTTCGCGACCGCGCCGGACGAGAGTGTGCTGCAGCGCAATCAAGCGCTCATCAATGAGGCTTTCCGCTTCGATCAAGTGGAAGACATCATCGCCGAACTGGAAAAACGCGATGACGATTTCGCCCGCGAAAGCCTCGCCCTTCTGAACATGCGATCCCCCACCAGCCTGAAGCTGACGCTTCTTCTGTTGCGCAAGGGGCGCGATAGCTCCGGCCTGGTGGAGTGTCTGGAGCGTGAGTTTGCGGCGGGATGCGAGATATTGCGGCGCCACGATTTTTACGAGGGAGTAAGGGCGGCGCTTGTGGACAAGGACCGCAATCCTCAGTGGAAGCCGTCTTCGCTGGCCGATGTGACTGAGAGCGATATTGCGTCTTACCTTAAGCCAAGCGCTGCGCCCCTTTTTCCGGATCATCGGCTTTGATTCTGGCACGCAGAAAATAACTGCGAGAAGCGGGCATTTGGGAGTTTAACTTTCCCCGAACCGGCTTGCGTGAGGAGCAGGGTTTCTCGCGCGCATATCCTTCCTTGTCTATCTTCCCTCTCAATTGGAGTTGCAGGGGGCAATATGAAACGGATCGCACTTATCGGCGCTGCAATCGCGGCACTGATTTCAACAGCCAGCCATGCAGAGGAGCCAAAGACGCTTCTCAACGCATCCTATGATGTCGCACGCGAAATCTTCGCAGCGGAAAACGAAGCCTTCATCAAGGCTCATCCCGGCGTCACCATCGATCAGTCGCATGCGGGCACATCCAAGCAGGCGCGAGCCATCGTTGAAGGTCTGGCTGCCGACGTGGTGACGTTCAATCAGGTCACGGACATCGATTTCCTCGTGAAGCAGGGCTTCGTTTCCGCCGATTGGCAGAAGGATTTCCCCAACGACGCTTCGCCCTTCTACTCCTTCCCGTCTTTCCTCGTTCGCAAGGGCAACCCCAAGAACATCAAGGATTGGGACGATCTCGTTCGTGACGATGTGAAGATCGTGTTCCCGAACCCGAAAACCTCCGGCAATGCCCGCTACACCTATCTCGCGGCAGCCGCTTTCGCCAAGGAGAAGTTCAACGGTGATGAGGCAAAGGTGGATGAGTTCATCAAGAAAATCTTCGCAAACGTTCCTGTTTTCGATACCGGAGGCCGCGCTGCGACCACGACATTCGTTGAGCGTGAAATCGGCGATGTGCTGATCACGTTCGAAGCAGAAACGCGCGGCATCGCCAAGCAATATGGTACGGACAAGTTCGAGGGCGTGGTCCCTTCCGTCAGCCTTTTGTCCGAATTCCCGGTCGCCATTGTCGACAAGGTTGTGGACAAGCGCGGTTCGCGTGAACTGGCAAAATCATATCTCGGCTTCCTTTACACGGAAGAAGGTCAGCGAATCGCTGCGGAATTCGGCCACCGCGTTCACGATCAGAAAATTGCCGCTGAGTTCAAGGGTCAATTCCCGGAAATTCGCCTCGTCAACGTCAATGATGTTTTCGGCGGCTGGGACAAGATTCAAAAAGAGCATTTCGCATCCGGCGGCAAGCTTGATACGCTTTACGGCAACCGCTAATCGCTTCATCTGAAGAGCCATTTCATCGACCCGGAGGGTTTCCGCCGGGTCGATTTTCGGTCTTGAGCGCGCGACCAAATTGGTAGCGGTGCTTCCATTTTTTCTGGCGCATGCCGAGGTCGCAAGTCAGCGACGCGGCATGCGCGCAATGCTTCAAGGGGGCGGGTTTGAAACGAAATGTCTTGCCTGGGCTCAGGCTTTCGCTTGGTGTCACCCTGCTTTACGTCGGCATCATCGTCGTTCTGCCGCTTGCAGCACTGGTCTTCAAAGCGGCAAGCCTCGGCCCTGCGGAATACTGGTCGATCATTTCCTCTCCGCGCGCCGTTGCCAGCTACCGCGTAACCGTTCTCTGCGCTTTAGCCGCGACGGTTTTCAATGTCGTTTTCGGTCTGGCACTTGCCTGGGTTTTGACGCGCTACCGGTTTCCTGGCTGGCGCGTCGTCGATGCAATCGTTGACCTGCCGTTTGCGCTGCCCACTGCCGTTGCCGGTATCGCGCTGACGGCTCTCTTTGCTGGAAATGGCTGGTTCGGATCGGTGCTGGCGCAGTTCGGCATCAAGGTCGCTTATACGCCGCTGGGCATTATGGTCGCGATGGCCTTTACCAGCCTGCCTTTCATCGTTCGCACGGTCCAGCCTGTGCTCGAGGATCTCGATCCCGCTTTGGAAGAGGCGGCGCAATCTCTGGGCGGGTCCGATCTGGAAATCTTCCGCAAGGTTATTCTCCCACTCCTGACGCCTGCACTTCTTGCGGGCCTGTCGCTCTCCTTCGCCCGTAGTCTGGGAGAATTCGGCGCGATCATTTTCATCGCCGGAAACCAGCCCTTTTCAACTGAGATTACCGCGCTGCTGATCTTCATCCGTCTGGAGGAATATGATTATCAGGCCGCAGCCGCCATCGCCTCCGTGCTGCTGATCACCGCCTTCGTCATGCTTGCGGTCACCAATTATCTTCAGGCTCGTGCCTTGCGTTATACGGTAAGGAGCTGACGAATGAGCGCAGTTTCAGCACATCGCAAACCGCCGCGCGTGGGTGATACGCCGTGGGTTCGTCGCAGCCTGATCGCCTTCGTTCTCGTCATCGGGGCGTTTCTGGTCGTCGCACCCCTTTTGATCATTGCGGTCGAAGCCTTCTCGCAGGGCTGGAAGACTTACGCAGCAACGATCAACCATCCCGATACGCGCCACGCCATCATGCTGACAGTGATCACGGCGCTGATCGCAGTGCCGATCAATACGCTTTTCGGCATTGCTGCGGCGTGGTCGATCACGAAGTTCGACTTCTGGGGCAAACGCTTCCTTCTGGTCATTGTCGAGATACCCTTTTCCATCTCCCCAATCGTTGCGGGTGTCGCCTATCTTTTCGTCTATGGCCTGCAGGGTCTCTTCGGTCCTCTGCTGGATGCCTACGAGATAAAAATACTTTTTGCTCTGCCGGGAATCGTCATTGCGTCCATGTTCGTCACGGCGCCTTTCGTCGCTCGCGAGTTGATCCCCCTTATGCAGGCACAGGGGCGCGATCTCGAAGAAGCCGCCACATCGCTCGGCGCTTCCGGTTGGCGCACATTCTTTTCCGTCACCTTGCCCAACATCAAATGGGCATTGCTTTACGGCGTGGTGCTCTGCAATGCCCGTGTCATGGGTGAATTCGGCGCGGTGTCCATCGTTTCCGGCAATATTCGCGGCCAGACGAACACGTTGCCTTTGCATGTCGAGCTTCTGTATCACGATTATCAAGCCGCCGGGGCGTTCGCTTCCGCCTCGATCCTCGCGGCGCTCGCCGTCATCACCATCATTGCCAAAGTTGCGCTGGAGCGTCGCGGCGCCGGGCGCGGTCGCAGGAAGACCAGTGCCGATACCGTTCTCACCACGGAGACAAGTCCATGAAAATCCGCCTCGAAAACGTGGTGAAAACCTTCGATAGCTTCCGCGCGGTGCGCGATCTTTCGCTGGACATTGAAAGCGGTGAACTTCTCGCCCTTCTGGGACCGTCAGGCTCTGGAAAAACAACCATCCTGCGCATGGTCGCGGGGCTTGAATATACCGACGGCGGCAATATTTATTTTGGCGATGAAGACGCCACCAATATTCCCGTGCGCGATCGCGGGGTCGGCTTCGTCTTCCAGCACTATGCGCTTTTTCCCCATATGACGCTCAAGGAAAACATCGCCTTCGGAATGAAGGTTTCCAAGGTGAAGCGGGGCAGGACTGAAATAGAGACGCGTGTCGCTGATCTGCTGCGGCTAGTGAAGCTAGAAGGATTGGGCGAGCGATTTCCGGCGCAAATTTCAGGTGGCCAGAGACAGCGCGTGGCGCTGGCTCGCGCCCTCTCTGTCGATCCCAAAGTGCTGTTGCTGGACGAACCCTTCGGAGCGCTCGACGCAAATGTTCGGCGTGATCTGCGCCGCTGGCTGCGCGAAATCCATGATGAGTTGGGCATCACCACTATCTTCGTTACTCACGATCAGGAAGAAGCTCTCGATCTTGCAGATCGTGTCGTTATTTTAAACCAGGGCGAGGTCGTGCAGCAGGGCACTCCAAAGGAGGTCTGCCGTCAACCCAATAGCGCGTTCGTCATGAAGTTCCTCGGTGATGCAAACAAGGTTTCCGGCGTGGCGAGAAACGGCAAGGTCTATGTCGGAAATGCCGAGGTACCGTTTGCCTATGGGCAGGCTGACGGATCTGTCGAGATTTATACCCGCCCATCCGATCTGGAATGGGAGGATCTGCATGATGGTATTCCCGCAGAGGTCACGCGCGTTCTTGATCGGGCAGGAGAGCGAAGGGTCATCGCCACGACGAAAGAGGGCGATCTGCTTGAATTCGATGTGCCACCGGAGTCATCCGTAGAGGCAGGCGATCACGGTCACATCGTTATACGCCGCGCAAAGATTTTCCCGGCTTCTTAAAGGAGATGACAGATACGCGAAACGCTTAGCGGCTCGCGACCTGTTCGCCCTTGGCGTCGATGTTCAAGAGAGTATCGATCCGGCGCTTCTCATCCGAGAACCGCGCCAGCGCTTCGCCGGACAGAGACTTTCCGCCCGGCAGACGCACCTTCATTGCGTCAACCTTCGTACCATTCACGATCAATTCGTAATGGAGATGCGCGCCCGTCGAAAGACCGGTAGACCCGACATAGCCGATCACTTGGCCCTGCGTCACACGCGCGCCTTCCGTCACGCCTTTCGCAATGGCGTTCTGGTGGTTGTAAGAAGAGACATAGCCGTTGGCATGGCGAATAAGCGTCTGATTGCCATATCCGGAGGCCCATCCGGCCTTCTCAACAACGCCATTACCTGTCGCGATAATCGGCGTTCCGCGGGGTGCTGCCCAGTCCGTGCCGGTATGCATGCGGCTGAACCGCAGAACGGGGTGACGTCGCATGCCAAAGCCGGACGTCATGCGTCCGTTTGGAACCGGATTGCGCAGCAGGAACTGACGAATGCTCTTACCTTGGCCATCGAAGTAATCGACACTGCCGTCTTCGGAATTCTGGAAGCGATAAAAGCGCGTTTCGCTATCGCCAAATTTCGCATTCACATAAAGCAGCTCGGATTTCTCCGTTGCTTTTCCATCCGGCCCCTCCACGGAGAAGAAGGCTTCAAGAGAATCCGTTGGCTTTAGCTGCGCCTGAA